>JANPOH010000403.1:0-8915 GCA_031427895.1 Betaproteobacteria bacterium | reverse complement strand
GCGGCGTTCAAGGACCTCGGCGGCATTTATCTCGCGATCGTCGGCGGCGCGGCTGCGCTGGAGACGACATGGATCGAACAGATCGAAGAAGTCGATCTCGATGATCTGAATCCCGAATCGCTGTGGAAGTTTCGCGTCAAGGGCTTCGGCCCGCTGCTGGTGGCGATGGATTCGCATGGCGGCAACTTGTACACCGAGGTGAACAAGGCCGCGCGTGACAATCGTGCCGAGGTGCTGGCGGCGCTGGGTGTTAAAAATGTTTGAACCACAGATGAACACAGATAAACACAGATAAGATCAAGATCAAAAAATCGTTTTTGAATTTATCTGCGTTTATCTGTGTTCATCTGTGGTTAAAAGCCTTTTATGAAAACCATAAAAACCGACATTCTCATCCTGGGCTCCGGCGGCGCCGGACTGTTCGCCGCGCTGCACGCCCACCAGCACAACCCCAATCTGTCGATCACTGTCGCGGTCAAAGGCCTGCTCGGTAAATCCGGCTGCACGCGCATGGTGCAGGGCGGTTACAACGTCGCGCTGGCGAAGGAAGATTCCGTCGAGCGGCATTTCATGGACACCATCGAAGGCGGCAAGTGGCTGCCCGATCAGGAGTTGGCGTGGACGCTGGTGGAGACTGCCGTCGAGCGCATCCACGAACTCGAAAACGAACTCGGCTGTTTTTTCGACCGCAACCCGGACGGCACGGTGCATCAAAAAGCCTTCGCCGGGCAGACCTTTGACCGCACGGTGCATAAGGGCGACCTGACCGGCATCGAGATCATCAATCGCCTCGCCGAGCAGGTGTGGGCGCGCGGCATCCACCGCCTGGAAGAACACCGCGCGGTGGAGTTCATCAAGAACAAGGCGGGGGACGCGGTGGCCGGCGTGTTGATGATCGATATCCGCAGCGGCGAATTCGTGTTCGTGCAGGCGCAGGCGGTGCTGCTTGCCACCGGCGGCGGGCCGACGATGTATAAGTTTCACACGCCGTCGGGTGACAAAACCTGCGACGGCATGGCGATGGCGCTGCGCGCGGGGCTGCCGCTGCGCGATATGGAAATGGTGCAGTTTCATCCGACGGGCTTGATCGCCGGGCCGGACACGCGCATCACCGGCACCATTATTGAGGAGGGCTTGCGCGGCGCGGGCGGGTATCTGCTCAACGGCAACAAAGAACGCTTCATGCACAAGTACGATCCGCGCAACGAACGCGCCACGCGCGCCATCGTGTCGCGCGGCATGGATGCCGAAATGCGTGAGGGCCGCATCAATAAAAACGGCGGCCTCTACATCACCATGGCGCATCTCGATCCGGTGATGGTGCGTAAAGAATTCAAAGGCATGGTCGAGCGCTGCGCCGATTGCGGCTTTGATCTGGTGTCCGGCTTGGTGGATGTGGTGCCGACGGCGCATTACATGATGGGCGGCGTTGAATTCAAGGTCGATTGCACCACGCAGTTGCACGGCTTGTTCTGCGCGGGCGAGGATTCCGGCGGCGTGCATGGCGCCAATCGGCTGGGCGGCAACGGTGTGGCCAACTCCACCGTGTTTGGCGGCATCGCGGGTGACGTGATGCCGGGCTGGGTGAAAGCGCATGGCGCATTTCAGACGCCGGATCAGGATGCCATCGATGCGGCCGTCGCCGCCTGCCGCGCACCGTTTTTCAAACCGCCGGGTTCGATGACGGATATTCGTGAAAAACTTTACAACCACATGTGGGACGACGTGGGCATCGTGCGCGATGCGGCTTCACTCAGGCGGTCATCGAGTGTACTGGACGAACTCGAAGCCGAGCTCGATGCGACGGGCGTGGACAACAGCAACCTCGCCTTCAACCTGACGTGGCACGATTGGCTGAATTTGAAGAACCTGATTCTGGTATCGAAATCGATTCGTAGTGCCGCCGAGGCGCGCGAAGATTCACGCGGCGCGCATTTCCGTACGGATTTCCCCGAGGTGCGCGATCTGGAGAATTCGCGGTTTACCAGCGTATCGTGGAAAGCAGGGCGCTTTGACTGCGCCACCAAGCCGGTGGTGTTTACGCGCGTGAAGCCCGGAGAATCATTGTTGAAGTAGCGGCAACAATCCATAGGAGAAACCCATGAGCATGGGTCGCAAGCTGCGCGAGTTGCTGAAACAGAAGAAATTTCTCACCTCGCCCGGCATCACCACCCCGCTGCACGCGATGATTGTCGAGAAGGCCGGTTTCGATTTTGTATGCGCTCGACCATGATGGACATGTGGGACTACGCGGTGGATTTAAAGGCGCGCGGCGCGCAGGCGGAAATCGATTTTCAGCATCGCTTGAAAAATCATCCGATGGGCGCGTTTCACGAAATGGCGGCGTTTCCCAAGTGGAAGCCGCCGGCAGAAAAATAGCTGCCTGCCGATGAGGTGAAAAAGAAATATGATGGTGCGGCGGGCTTGTAGTAATATATAAATTATTCAATAAAAACAAATAGTTACATTAAATTACCCTAAATTACCTTATGGCAAACCTGCCCCTTGAGCGATTGGTTGAAGTTACCGCGCGCGCGTTAAAACGTGCCGGTGCATCCAAAGTCATGGCGCAATCCACGGCGCAAGCCTTGGTCGCCGCCGAAGCCGCGGGCCTGGGCGGCCACGGCCTGTCGCGCGTGGCGCTTTATTGCCAGCATCTGCAAGAAGGGCGCGCCAACGGCAAGGCCAAGCCGAAAAAAATAAAACGCAAAGGCGCCACCGCGCTGATCGATGCGGGTGGCGGCCTGGCATTCCCCGCGTGCGCGCTGGCGGTGAAAGAAGCCATCACGCGCGCCAAACGTTACGGCGTGAGTTTCGTGGGCGTGACCAACAGTCATCACATGGGCGCGCTGGCGTTTCACCTCGCGCCCATTGCAAAAGCCGGCATGGTCGGCCTTGCGTTTACCAACTCGCCTTCCGCCATCAATGCATGGGGCGGCAAGCAAGCGTTTTACGGCACCAACCCGGTGGCGGCGATTTTCCCGCGCAAAGATGCCGAACCCATCGTGGTCGATCTGTCGCTGACCGAAGTCACGCGCGGCAAAATCATGGTGTATGCGAAAGAAGGCAAACCGATTCCGCCCGGCTGGGCCGTTGATAAAGACGGTAATCCGACGACGGACGCCAAGGCCGCGCTGACCGGCAGCCTCAATGCCATCGGCGGCGCGAAGGGCGCGGCGCTGGCGCTGATGGTCGAAGTGTTGTGCGTGGGCTTGACCGGCGCGGCATTCAGTTTTGAAAACGATTCCTACTTCGAGCCAGGCAACAAGCCGCGTATCGGTCATGCCGTACTGGCGCTGGATCCCGGCGCGCTGGCGGGGAGTGACGCATATTTCTCGCGGCTGGAAGTGATGATCCGCGCCATGCTGCGCGACGAAGGCGTGCGGCTGCCCGGCGCGCGGCGGCACAAGTTAATGGCTGCGGCGCAGGCGCAGGGCGTCGTGGTGGCGGACGCACAGATGGCGGAGTTGCTGTGGTTGGCTGGAATAAAAATACTTTAAAAACAAATACTTACATTATTTTAACCATTGAGGAGATTCCATGAAAACGAAATCATTGGTCATCGGTGTGTTGGCGGCAGGGTTGACGTTGAGCGGCGCGGCTTGGGCGCAGCACGTCAAAATTACGCCGCTGGGTTCGCACGCGGGCGAGTTGTGCGAGCGCGACCGCGCGACGATTTTTGAAGACCCCACCGGCGTGCGAATTTTGTATGACGCGGGGCAATCCGTCACCGGCGGCGACGATCCGCGGCTGGGCGACATACACCTGGTGCTGCTGTCGCACGCGCACGGCGATCACATGGGCGACCGCAAACTGAAGGCGCTGGAAGCCGGCTCGTGCGAAAAAGTCGATACCATTTCCGCCGCGCCGCATTCGACTACCGCCGAAATCGCGGCCGCCAAGAATTCGGCAATCATGATGGTGTCGCCGATGGGCGCCTTCATCGCGAAAAAAATCGAAAACATTCGCGGCAAGCCCATTGGCGCGTGTCCCGAAAAAGACGGCGCGCTGACCACGCCGTTTGCCGCCTCGTGCCAGGCCAACGCGCAACTCGGCGGCATGCGCGTATTAAAAGCGCCGGGCGCGGCCAACGGCGTGGAAATCACCATCGTCCCCGCCTCGCACGACAGCACCGTGTCGCGCGAGCTGCTCACCGATCCGCAAAAAGCCGCGCTGGCGGTCGATAACACCAGCCTCTACCTCGGCCCGCCCAGCGGCTACGTCATCAAGTTCACCAATGGCCTTACCGTGTACCTGTCGGGCGACACCGGCATCCACGCCGAAATGAAAACCGTGGTCGGCGATTTTCACAAGGCCAACCTCGTGCTGTTGAATTATGGTTCGAGCGCCATCTCGGCATATGCGGCGACGTATGCGATGAACGAACTCATCAAGCCGGCGGCGGTGATCGCCACGCACGTCAACGAACGTGCGACCAACGGCGGCAAACTGAGGCCGGATTCACGCACGGCGGCCCTCATCAAAATGCAAAAGCGCCCCGTGCATCTGGCGATCAGCGGACGCACGATGGAGTTTGATGGCAAGGCTAATTGTGTGGCGGGGTGTAATTAGCGCATAGTAGGTAAGGCGGGATGCGCTACGCTCCTCTCGCTCTACGGCTCTGCACAAAAAGCAGCTCAGGCCGCTCACTTCCACGTTAGGGCGCAAACAAGTGACGCCCGGAGACCTTGACGCCATGAGAGCCCGAATCCGGCGGGCTTTTCGAGTTGCAACCGACGCCACGGGAGCCGGTTACGAGACGTCCTACCAAGCAGAGGGTACGGACTTCACGACCAAATTCAAAGCTATCGGCGTCAAGGCACCGGAACAGCTAGAGGATGATTTTCTTGCTCTGTTCGTGTGGGTATGGAGTCTCAAGGACTATCTCAAGGCCGCCCTCAAGGCTCGCGGACTACCTTCGAACACTGTGGATCAAGAAGTAGACGGCTGCCCGGCACTGACCTATGTCGCTGATATTGCCAACCGCGCGAAACACGGATCGCTTCGCAAGAGTAGGTCGGGAAAGTTTGCTCGACTTGTGGACGTTGGCTACGAGGTGCCCCGTGATGCAATCGCGAGCATCGTTGTCGCTGGACCCGACGTCACCGTCGGTGTCAAAGACCCACAGTCGGTTTTCATTCATGCAACGGTAATCACGAGCCCTGACGAGAGAATGGACGCGCTCGCCGTTCTCAACGACGCCATGCACGCTTGGGAATCGAAAGTCATTGCACGCATTGCGGCCAACCCGGCAGTCAACCGGACGTGCCGATAAAGCCGGCGCACCGGTTACCTCCACGTTATACGTCACCACTGACACCACTATGCCGATGACCACGCTCCCAACCTATGACGATCTGATGAACCCGCTTCTGGAGTCGCTACGGAAGCTTGGAGGCTCAGGGTCGATCGAAGAGATTTACGCCAAGACCGTGGAGATAACTGGATTGCCGGAGGAAATTCTGGCGCAACTTCACGACCCCGAAAAGAGCAGCCAAACCGAAGTCGGGTATCGTCTCGCTTGGGCACGAACGTATCTCAGAAAGTACGGATTGCTTGAAACTCAAGCCGTGGAGTCTGGTCGCTGACGGAAAAAGCAAAAACGCTTGATGCCGTAGATTCCGTTGAGGTTGTTCGCTTTGTTCGCGCCCTCGACAAACAGGACGCCCCGAAAAAACGACCGCCTGACGAAACCGCTCGGGAATTGTCCGAAGAGGAAGGGTGGAAAGATAAGCTTTCCGCCGTTCTCACTCAAAAACTCGACCCCGCAGGTTTTGAGCGGTTGGTTCAGCGCATCTTACGCGAATCTGGGTTTATTCATGTTGAAGTGACAGGCCGCACGGGTGATGGCGGAATTGACGGAAAGGGCATTGCTCGTATTCACGGCTTCATGAGCTTTCACGTTCTCTTTCAATGCAAGCGTTACCAGGGCTCAGTTGCGGCCGGCGAGGTTCGTGATTTTCGCGGCGCTATGGTTGGCCGTGCTGACAAGGGCTTGTTTATTACAACGGGTTCTTTCACCCCCGCTGCGGTAAAGGAAGCCACAAGAGACGGTGCGCCACCAATCGATCTTGTCGATGGCGATGAACTTGCGGAGAAACTGAAAGAGTTGGCGCTGGGCGTAAAAACCGAACTCGTCGAGCGCGTCAGCATTGATACGGCATGGTTCGAAAGCCTATGACGTATAACCCGGCAGTCCACACCGGCGCTGCGCGATAAAGCAGCGCAGCGTCGGTGACTTCTGCGTTAGGCGTCAAAGCGGTGAATTCGGTGTGTTCCTGACGCCGGACATGCGGCTCTTGCATCGTATATGCATTTGCATCTACAATATTCTGCATGAACACTTGGGGCGAAACGAAGCGCCGCCGCAATTTGAAAGATCACGGCATCGACTTCGCCGACTTGGAGGATTTCTTTGGCGGCGACCTGTTGACTCGGGAGGACCTGCGCGACGCCTATGGAGAGCGCCGCTACCAAAGCGTTGGAATGTTCAATGGCGTCGTCTTATTCGTGGTGTGGACCCCGCGTGGCGAAGAAGGCGACATTCCTCATCTCATCTCGGCCAGAAAGGCAGAAAATCATGAAGCGAAAAACTGGGCGCATTACTACCGGAAGTAGCGTTAAAGGAAAGACAAACTGGGCAAAGCTCGCTGCGATGCCAGATCGCGATATCAAATTCACGAAAGACGCTCCACGCACCTCACCCACGGATTGGGCGAATGCGGTAGCCCATCACGGCCTGCCACTTCCGTCGCGTAAAGCGCAGATTGCATTGCGTGTTGATGAAGATGTACTCACCTGGTTCAGGGAACAAGGGGCCGGTTACCAGACGCGCATGAATGCAGTATTGAAAGCGTTTCGAGACGCTCACAAATCGTAGGCTTCGTGCCATGACACCCAACTATAGGTGGAACGGACGGGTCGTAAGCGCCGTGCCTCTTCGACCGCCGGCACTGGCCCGCCGTTCACCAAAACGTTGGGCCCCAGGTATCGATGCGCGAGGAGAAGAGTAAACTTTGATTTTGGAGGTAGCCATGGACAAATCGCTAGTCAGCCGGAACCCCGAGATTATGAGTGGGGCGCTCTGCTTCACGGGTACTCGAGTGCCCGTTCAGAACCTTTTCGATTACCTTGAGGGTAGCTCGTCTCTCGAAGACTTCTTGGATGACTTTCCGTCTGTTCCTCGCGCATCCGCTATTTCCGTACTTGAAGCTGCACGAGAACGGATCTTCGCTGATGCGCCTGTTGCTTGACGATTCAGTTCCGCGGCGCCTTAGGCGGGCCTTGCCGAGCCATGAAGTGAAGACCGTCGTCGAGATGGGCTGGGGTGGTATCAAGAACGGCGATTTGTTGGCGCTAGCCGCATCCACCTTTGACGCCTTTATTACCGTCGACAAGAATCTCCCGTATCAACAAAACCTTTCCAACCTGGCAGTAGCTGTGGTCGTGTTGGACGCGCATTCAAATGAGCTTCCTGCCTTGCTAACGCTGATTCCTCGGTTAGAGTAGGCGCTGACGACGCTCACGCCGCGCACCTATGTCAAGGTTGGGGCATAACAACACGGTCGAGCAGAACGTGCGCAAGAGCAGCGCACGCTGCTCACCGTGATCGTTAGAAATGGCAGGCCGCTTTATCCGCAGGGCAATGCGCCGCATGTTTTCGCGTCACACACATGCATTCGGCGCAATGCGCTTCGCTTATTGACGCCCTACGCGCTGCTGCAAGCCGCACCGACTGTGGCGGCGAATATCGTCGAGAAGTTTATCGACGTTACGCGGCAAGTGTAGGATGCGGTGACGAAGGAGCCGCATCGTTCGCACCGTTGCCGAATAGAAAACATGGGTCTTCACGGAATCGAGTGGGTGAATTGAGGGGGTAAATTGAGTATTTCCAGAGTGAAGAATGATGTTTCCGAGGTGCCCGAAAACTGAGATGATTTCCGGATGGCAAATTCAGCGAAGCGACGGCGGCGACTGTGGGACGCGTACGCGTTCCCGGGGTTTCGTCCGCACCCCATGGTGCGCGGTGTCTTCGGGGAACCGAAGGCTCGCATTATCCCCCTTGTACGGCGCTCAAAAAAACGATTTGCGGGTGCTGTGGCCGTGTGCAATCGGGCTGGTACGACCGACGCGTACGACAGGTGCGCGATCTGTCCTGTGGCGACATGCGCATCTATCTGGAGGTCGAAGTGCGGCGCGTGCAGTGCCGAAGTTGCGCGGGCGTGAAGCGCGAGGAGTTGGCGTTCCTGGCGGACAACCCGTTCTATACCAAGCGCTTTGCCTACTACGTGGGGCGGCGTTGCCGCCAAGCCACCATCAAGGACATTGCCGAGGAACTCAATCTTCACTGGGAAACGATCAAGACGCTGGAGAAGCAGTACATGCGTGCGCAGCTTGCCCGCGCGGGCGCACCGGGACCCAAGGCCATCGGCATCGACGAGATTTCGATCAGGAAGGGACACACCTACCGTATCGTGGTCAGCGATCTGATTCGCAGACGCCCGATCTGGTTCGGGGGAGCAGACCGCAAAGAGGCGAGCATGATGCTGTTCTACGACTGGCTGGGCGAGAAGAAGGCCCGGCGCATTCGCCTGGCGGTAATGGACATGTGGAAACCGTTTTACAACGCGACCGTGGCGCGCGCGCCGCAGGCGGCAATCCTCTACGACAAGTTTCACATCATGAGTCATCTGGGAGATGCGCTCGACGAAGTGCGCAAGTCCGAGTACAGCAGACTCAGTGGCCGGGATCGCAGCTACATCAAGGGTCAGAAGTACACGCTGCTTTCGCGTCGCGAGAACCTCACGCTGAAGGGCCGGCAGGCGCTCAAGACGCTGTTGGCGGCGAACAAACGCTTGAATACGGCGTATCTGCTCAGGGAGTCCTTCGGTCAGCTCTGGGACTACGAGCGCGAG
>JANPOH010000402.1:0-11567 GCA_031427895.1 Betaproteobacteria bacterium | reverse complement strand
GAACGCAATGCGCGGACGGATCACGATGCCAAACTGCGCTTGGTGTATGGCGATACCGAGCTGGTTCTCGACGGCGAGAATAATGCCGCCACGCTGGGCCGCGACGCGAATTGCGATCTGGTGGTGCGGGACAAAAACTCCTCGCGCAACCACGGCAAAATAGAATGCCGCATGGGCAAGTTCGTGCTGAAAGACAACAGCGCTAATGGCACCTTCATCACTATCGAAGAAAGCGATCGTGAAATAGTCTTGCAGCGCGAAGAATTCACGCTGCGCGGGCATGGCTGGATTGCGTTCGGTCAATCGCGAAAAACAGCGACTGAAACCGTGGAATATTTCTGCGAGTGAGTGTGCCGAAAGGCATCTCGCATCGGGAGGCCTGCAAATGCTTACCAAGATCAAAAACACCTGCCTGCAATCGTGCAATCGCCCGCTCGCGCCGTGAGCACCCCAAGTGAATCAGTCAGGCCGGGTAGGGCGGGAGTTATCCCGCCTTCGGTGGTTAACGCACAAGGCGGGATGACTCCCGCCCTACGGTATCTGGGCCAAAACGTGCTTTGCGCGCTTTGCGTACTGTGCGTCCTGTGGGCTTTCGCCGCGCCGCGGGCGCATGCCCAGCAAGTCGCCCCGCCCGCGGTTAAATCCGACAAATCCGCCGCACCGGCATCTTCCGGCGCACCCAAAGGCGCGACGCCCCGAATCGGGATCGTCGAGGCCGCGCGCCGTTATGCCGACGGCTTGGAGCAGGAGCAACGGGGCGACCAGCGAGGCGCGCTCGCGGCTTTTCTTGAGGCGGGTGATGGCGGCAACGGCCTGGCGCAAAGAAAACTGGGCGATATCTACGGCATGGGTAACGCGGCTGTCGCACGCGACTACGAAACGTCGCTGCGCTGGTACGAGCGCGCTCGCAGGCAGGGCATAGAAATCCCCAGGCCCGTCACCTATTTTGGCGCTCGCCCCGCGCCGCCGCAGAGGGCGGATGTGTCGACCGCCCCCTCTGCACCATCATCACCCGTGCCCGGTAGCGGGGCGGCTGCGAAACCGCCCGCCTCGCCAGAGAAGGTGGCTGTATTGGCCCCGCCTAAACCCGCCGAAAAAACAGAGAGCAGCGCCGCACCGAAGCCCGAGCAGAAGGCAATACCCGTGCCCCCGGCGTCCCCCGTGCCCCCCGTACCTAAGTCGGCGGCTAAACCCGATCTGCCGCAAACCAAACCTCCCGTTGCGCGCCCGCCCGAAAAAGTCGACGGCGATCGATCCGCAACACCCGCAGCCAAGCCCGCGCCTGCGGCAATCGCGCCCAGCGTCGCCGTTGTCACGGCGCCGGCGCCTAAAGTCGTAGCCAAACTCCAGCTAGGGCAGCTTGAAGCATCGCGGCGCTTCACGGACGGCGTGGCGCTGGACCAGCGAGGCGATCAAAAGGGGGCGTTGATCGCCTATACAGAGGCGGCAGAGTCCGGCAATGGCCCCGCACAGCAAAAACTCGGCGATATCTACGGCACCGGCAATCAGGTTGTCGCCCGCGACTATGAAACATCCCTAAGGTGGTATGACCTCGCTCGCCAGCAAGGCATGAAAATCCCGAAACCCCTTACCTTTCCGGGCGCGCGCCAATAGGCAATCCGCCCTTTCGGGAAGACACGAGGAAACCGTCTTCGTAAACCCTCACCATTCGTAGGGCGGGAGCTATCCCGCCTCTTGCGGCGACCGCGCAAGCCAGGATAGCCCCTGCCCTACCCGGCGCTCCGACGCTTCCCCATTCGTTTGAAGCGCAGCCGGGCATGGGACTTGCGCTCACAAATTCACACCAGCATAATATAGTGTCAGCCTGCCCTCATTGGGCAGCAGGGTTAATGACACGTGATGGATCACCACAGCGCCAGATTGCCCCTCCGATTGCCGGCGTGCTTAATCCAAGTCACGGCTGTTTCAACGCGCCTGCCGCGCAAGACTGGCTGATCCCAAAATGGCCGCCGCACCCCAAGAACTCAAAAGCATAGGCCGCTTCGAGATCACGCGCGTTCTCGGCAAGGGTGCGATGGGCATCGTCTACGAAGGCCGCGACCCCAGGCTCAATCGCGTCGTCGCGATCAAGACCATTCTCACCTCCGCGCTCGACGCGGATACCGCAAAAGAATACTCGACACGATTCGTGCGCGAGGCGCAAGCCGTCGCGCGCATGAACCACCCCAACATCGTGCAGGTGTTCGACTTCGGTGAAGAAGGCGATGTCGCCTACATCGTGATGGAGTTCATCCGCGGCAAGGAACTCAAATCGTACTTTGATATCAACCGCAAGTTCTCGCTGGCCGATACCGTGCGCATGATGTGCGAGTTGCTCGACGCACTGGAAATCGCTCACGAGAACGGCATTATTCACCGCGACATCAAGCCGGCCAACATGATGATCGACGGGCAGGGCCGCGTGAAATTGACCGACTTCGGTGTCGCGCGCGTCACCGATGTTGATCGCACCCAGGCCGAACGCACCATGGCGGGTACGGTCGTTGGCACGCCGGCGTACATGTCCCCCGAACAGATCACCGGCGAGAATGTCGATCATCGCACGGATCTTTTTTCAGCCGGTGTCGTGCTCTACCAGTTTTTGACGGGTGAAAAACCCTTCACCGGCGCGGGCGCGTGGACGATCGCAAAAAAGATCATGTCCGAGGATCCGCGCAAGCCGTCCGAAATCAATGTATCCATCCCGCAAGAATATGATAACGTAATCAATCGGGCGCTGGCGAAGTCAGCCGATCAGCGCTACGCCAACGCGCGTCAATTCGCGGAAGCGCTCAAGCGGGTACTGGCGGGCGGCCCGGCGGAGCTGGTCGAAGACAAAACCATCGCGGGCGGGGCATTGTTCGATCCCGATGCAACCTTAATGCCTCCGCCGGAGGACACGGGCGGCGGGCTCGATTTTGATCTTGATGCGCCGCCGGAGCGTTCCACGCCGAACGCAAAATCCACTACCAGCACCACATCCGCGAATGCGGCGCTGAAACAGCCTGAGCGATCTTCCCGCGATGCAAAAGTTACCGCCGACGCTGAACTCGAATTCTGGCGGTCGATCAAAGATAGTACCGAGGCCGAAGATTTCGACCTCTACATCCAGCAATTCCCAACGGGGCTTTATGCCGATCTCGCGCGGAGCAAAATTCGACGGCTGCAACGCGACAGCAATCGCGATCCGAGCTCCACTCAGGGCCAGTCGAAACAGGCACTTGACGACATAGCGCGCAAAGAAGCGGAGGCCAAAGCCAGGCAGGAAGCCGAAGCGCAGGCGCGCAAAGAGGCCGAAGCCGCCAAGGCCAGGCAGGAAGCCGAGGCAAAGGCCAAACGCGAAGCCGAAGAGGCGACACGTAAGGAAGCCGAAGCCGCCAAAGCTAGGCAGGAAGCGGAGGCGAAAGCCAAACGCGAAGGCGACGAACAGGCACGCAAAGAGGCCGAAGCCGCCAAGGCCAAGCAGGAAGCCGAGGCGAAAGCCAAGCGCGAAGCCGAAGAGAACGCACGCCAGGACGCCGAAGCTGCCAAGGCCAAGCAGGAAACCGAAGCCAAAGCTCAACGCGAAGCCGAAGAGCAGGCACGGGAAGCCGAAGCCGCCAAGGCGAAGCAGGAAGCCGAGGCCAAAACCAAACACGAGGCCGACGAGAAGGCACGCAAGGACGCCGAAGCCGCCAAGGCGAAGCAGGAAGCCGAAGCCAAAGCTCAACGCGAAGCCGACGAAAATGCGCGCAAAGAAGCCGAAGCTGCCAAGGCCAAGCAGGAAGCCGAAGTCAAAGCCAAACGCGAGGCCGACGAAAAAGCGCGCAAAGAAGCCGAAGTCGCCAAGGCCAAGCAAGAGGCCGAAGCGAAAGCCAAACGCGAAGCCGACGAGAAGGCACGCAAGGACGCCGAAGCCGCCAAGGCGAAGCAGGAAGCCGAAGCCAAAGCCAAGCGCGAAGCCGACGAGAAAGCGCGCAAGGACGCCGAAGCCGCCAAGGCCAAACAGGAAGCCGAAGCCAAAGCCAAAGCCAAGCGCGAGGCCGAAGAGAAAGCGCGCAAAGAGACTGAAGCCAAGCGCGAACCGGCGCCGGCGACTGGGCAGGCGCCGGTGGATCGTGCGGCGGAACCGGAACCCGCGCCCGCTCCGGTGCCCGCGAAAAAGAGTTCGATGGCGGTGCCGGCCATTGTGGGTGTCGTGGTGCTTGCCGCTGGTGTCGGCTATATGATGTTTGGCGGTTCCGCGGAGAAGCCCTCTCCCGCGACAGTCACCAAGTCAGCAGAACCCGCGCCAAAGTCAGAGCCCAAGGTTGATGTCGCGAAAGTTGACCCGGATGCGGGTAAAGCCAGCGCTCAGAAACGCGAGGCCGAAGAGAAAGCCGCGCGCGAGGCCGCAGAAAAAACGAAACGCGAAGCCGAGGAAGCGGCTAAACGCGAAGCCGCCGATAAAGGCAAGCGGGAAACGGAAGACAAGAAGAAGGACGCTGCCGAAAAAACCAAGCGCGAAACAGAAGAAAAAGCCAAGCGCGAAACAGAAGACAAGAAAAAAGACCTCGCCGAAAAAGCGAAGCGCGAAACAGAAGACAAGAAAAAGGACGTCGCGGAAAAAGCCAAACGCGATGCCGAGGAAAAAACCAGGCAGGATGCCGCCGGGCGCGAAACCGCTGGGCGGGAGGCCGCTGCACGCGAAGCGGCTCAACGTGAAGCCGCGCAAAAAGAAACTGCCGCGCGCGAGGCTGCTCAAAGAGAAGCGGCAGCACGCGATGCTGCTCAAAAAGAAGCTGCTGCGCGCGAAGCCGCTGCCAGGCGTGATGCGGAAGCAAAAATTGCGGCGGCAAAAGCGGAGCCGCCGAAACCTGCGGCCGGCGCCGGTTCATTGATGGAGCAGGCGTCCGCCGCCGAGCAAGGCGGGCGAGTCGGCGAGGCCGTGCGTCTTTACAAACAGGCAGTGGCCGCCGGTAGCGGCGCGGCGGCCAAGCGCCTCGGCGATATTTACGGTAGAGGCGCGGGTGATGTGGGGCGCGACTATCAGGAATCGCTGCGCTTTTATGACATCGCGCGCAGCCGCGGTGAAAACGTGCCCAAGGCAGGGCCGCGATAAAACGGCAGCGCCCGTCAACGTGTCTACCGTTGGCAGCCGCCAGCGGATTTCATCCTGGAAATTGCTTTAAGTATTTGTTTTTGTTGATATATTTATGTGTCGGCTACGCTGCTTTCTGCTCTGCCGCGAACCGGCGCAGCAATTTGCCGAAGCCCGCGATGCTGCCGCTGTAGCCGATTTTTTTCAGCGCGCCCCAGATGCTTACTTGCGTGGTGCTCAACACCGGCTTGCCGAGGTCTTGCTCAAGGCGCTCGATGATCGCCATGCTTTTCCAGTTGGTACACGCGAGCACTATCGCCTGTGCTTCGGCGCAGTTTACTTTTTTGCCGAGGTCGTACGCGGTTTGCACATCGAGGCGGCCGATTTGCAGATTGTCGATCACGTTCAGCCCGTCCTTGGCCACCACCTTGATGCCGTTAGCCTCGATAAAATTCGCGCAGATGTCGTTCACCGCTGGGCTGTAGGCCGAACCCAACGCGATGCGCGTGATGCCCAGCGCCTTGAACGATTCAAGCAGCGCGGTGGAGGTGGTGGTCGCCGGTTTGCCGGTGACGCGCGTGATGCGGTCGCTGACTTCACGGTCGTAGCCCAGGCCTTTGAGAAAACTCGGCGCGGTGGCGCCCAGAATAATCACATCCACGTCGGCGCTGGCGAGCAGCTTGGATTCGATATCCAGCGAATCGGCCATCTTGCCGATGGATTCGGGCGTAACCGTGGTGATCGGCAACCGCGCGGTGTGTAATGTCACGCCGTCGGGCAGCGCCTTGAAAAATTCGGTCTCGACCGTGGTGTTGGACGAGGGCGCGAGCAGCCCGATGCGGCCAGTGAATGACATGATGGAATCCTTTTGAAGAGTGCGGCAAGTTTAGCGTACGTCTTGCAACACCGGCGCGTGGATTACAATTCAGCTAACGAAAATCAGCAACAGATTTACCATGTGCTCGACAGCGAAGGCCTGATGGAAATCGACGGCGCGCGGCGCGTGGTGAAAAAGCACGATGTGATTTATATTCCGCCGGGCGCGGAGCATGCGCTGTATAACACCGGGTTTACCGAGCTGACTTTTATCGTGGTGACTTCACCACCCGAGGACCAATGACCACCAACGAGCCATTTGATGTAGTCGTCGTCGGCGGCGGCATCGCCGGCTTGTCCGCCGCCAACCGCGCCGCGCAGCAGGGTTTGAAAGTCGCCGTGCTGGAGCGCGGCACGGACGAGCGTTACCTTTGCAACTCGCGTTATTCCGGCGGCGTGCTGCACATTGCCTGCCACAACGCCAAAGACCCCGCCGATAAATTGATGGAGGTCATCAACGCTGCCACCAGCGGCAAGGCCGACCCCGAACTTTCCCGCGCGCTGGCCACGACAGCGGGCCGCGCCATCGATTGGCTGCGCGACGAAGGCGCGAAATACATCCGCGTCGGCAATATCGCGTGGCAGCAGCATGTGCTGGCGCCGCCGCGCCCGATCGTGGCGGGGCTGGATTGGAAGGGCCGCGGCCCCGATGTCACCTTGCGGCAACTGGCGGCCAATCTCGACAAGCGCGGCGGCAAAATGTTCCGACTGCCTGCTGTCACACTGATGGAAAAAGAAGGTCAGTGCATCGGCGTTGAAGCGGGGGATCACGCAGGGGGCTCGGGCAAACAGCAGTTTCACGCACGCGCCGTGGTGCTCGCCGACGGCGGTTATCAGGGCAGCCCCGCGCTGGTGCGCGAGCACATGGGCATTGATTTGAGCAAAGTGAAAACCCGCGGCGCGGGCACCGGCGTCGGTGACGGCATGCGTATGGCGCGTGAGGTGGGCGCGCAATTTTCCGAACTCAAGTATTTTTACGGCCACATGCTGTCGCGCGATTCGTTCACCAACGACCGCGTGTGGCCCTATCCACAGCTCGATGAACTCGGCACCGTGGGCATCGTCGTCAACGACGCCGGTGAGCGTTTTGTCGATGAGGGCTTGGGCGGCGTATTCGTCGCTAATACCATCGCGCGGCTGGCGAACCCGTTGTCCACGTGGGCGATACTCGATCACGCGATCTGGGAAGGGCCGGGCCGCACCGCGCGTATACCCGCGAATCCGCAACTGGCGAAGGCGGGCGGCACGATACACAAGGCCGCCACGCTGGGTGAACTGGCGATGTTGACCGGCATCGATGCGGCCGGGCTGGAAGCCACGGTGGCGGCGTATAACAAAGCGCAGGCCGCCGGCCACACCGCCCAGCTTGCGCCGCCGCGCAGCGCCAGCCCGATCGTGCCTGCGCCCATCGTCAAGACCCCGTTCTACGCGGTGCCGCTGTGCGCCGGCATGACCTATACCTTCGGCGGCATTTTCACCGACGGCGACGGTCGCGTAATGAGCACACGCGGCGCGCCGATCGAAGGCCTGTATGCGGTGGGCGCGACCACCGGCGGTCTGGAGGGCGGCACGGGGGGCGGCTATGTCGGCGGGCTGATTAAAGGCATTACCTTCGGCATGCGCGCGGCGGAGCACATCGCACAGCACATCACTCAGCACATCGCACAGGCGATGAAAGGCCGGTCATGAAAACGCGATTGATGGTAGCGCTGCTCGCGGGCATTTGCGCGCTTGATAGGGCCGCGGCCCAACCTTACCCCGTGCGTCCGGTGCGTGTGATTGTCGCTGTCCCTGCGGGCGGCGGCCCCGATACCGTGGCGCGCGCGATCACGCAGAAAATGTCCGAGCGCCTTGGCCAGCAGTTCGTGGTGGATAACCGGCCCGGCGCGGGCGGCGTCATCGGGGTGGAGGCCGTGGCGCGTGCAAACCCCGACGGCTACACGCTGCTGTTCGCCTCCGGCACGTTTCTCATCAATCAGGTGCTCTACAAAGTGCCCTACGATGCGCTGCGTGATTTTGCGCCGGTGAGCCTCGCCAGCGAGAGCGCGTACGTGTTTGCCGTCAATGCGATGGTGCCGGCGAAAACGCTGCCCGCGTTCATCGCGCTGGCGAAAGCCAAGCCGCGCGCGATCAATTACGCCTCGCCCGGCAAAGGCAGCCTGGTGCATCTGACGGCGGAACTCATTTCCCACGTCGCCGGCATCGAGATGACGCACATCCCCTACAAAGGTATGCCGCAGGCGTTCCCCGACATTATTTCCGGGCAAGTGCAGGTGGCGATTTCCAGCGCACTGACCATGCTGCCGTACATACGCAGCGGGCGATTGCACGCACTGGGTGTCACGGGGCGCGCGCGTAACGCCGCGTTGCCGGAGGTGCCCACCATCGCGGAATCCGGCTACGCCGGTTTTGAAGTGACGCAGTGGTACGGCATGATGGCTCCGGCGAAAACGCCGCCCGCGATACGCACCCTGTTGCAGCAGGAGGTGGTGCATGCGCTCGCGCAGGCGGACGTGCGCGAGCGTCTGACCGCCGAAGGCTCGCGTCCCGTGGGCAGCACGTCGGACGAACTCGCGCAACGCTTGAAAGACGAATTCGCCAAATGGTCGAAAACCGTCAAGGCGACGGGCATCAAGGTCGATTGATGCGCTATCCGGCGCCGCCGGTTCGTCAGACGTTACAGCGGGAGAGCGGGGTAACAAGTAGGGCGGGAGCTATCCCGCCTTTGGGGGGCGGAAGGCGGAATAGCGTTACTGGCGTTACTGCACTTTACCCAGAAAATCCATTTTGCCGATTTCCACTCCGCCGTGGCGCAGCAGGTTGTAGGCGGTGGCGACATGAAAATAAAAATTCGGCAGCACCCATGCGTTCAGATAGTCGAGCCCCTTGAAGTTGAACGTGTTGGGGCCGGCGGTGAGCGTAATCGCCTTGTCTTCGGTGCCGTCAATCTGCGCGGCGGTGAGCGTTTTCAGAAAATCCATCGCCTTGCGTACGCGCGCCTTGAGTTCCGGCAGCGTCTTTTCGTTATCCTCGAATTTCGGAATGTCGATTCCCGCCAGCCGCGCGCCCGCGCCCTTGGCCATATCCGTGGCGACACGTATCTGCCGCGCAAACGTGAACATGTCGGGGAAAAGACGCGCTTCGACAAACGCCGCATCGTCGATCTTGCGCGCGGCGGCGTGGGCGATGGCTTTGTCGAGTAGGGTGTCGAGATTGCCCAGCGTTCTTATCATGGCGGGAATGGAGGCGTTGTACATGGAAATGTTCATGGTGATCCTGTGAGGTTATGGTGAAACGCGGTTGAGCGGCGCCATTATATTCGTTACAGTGTGACTCTCCCATTACGTCAGATACCTCAGGCAGTTGACGTAACTATTTGTTTTTATTCATTATTTTATCCGGAGCTTTTATGTCGCAGGATTCCAGCGAACACCGCGCGATGCTGTTAAACAGCGTCACCGATTTCGCGCGAGGCGTGGATGTCGCGCGCGTGCGCAAGCTGCACGAAACCAAAGCCGAATGCGACCGCGCGGTGTGGAAGCAGATGGCCGATCTGGGCTGGCTGGGCGTGCTCGCGCCGGAGCAATATGGCGGCATGGGCTTGAAGCTCGGCGACATGGCGATCGTCGCGCAGGCACTGGCGCGCGTGCTGACGCCGGAGCCGTTGACCGCCGTCGCCGTGCTGGCGGCGCGCGTGCTGGCCGACAGCAATAACAACCCCTTGAAGGAAAAACTGCTGGCGGGCCTGGTGTCCGGCGACCTACTGCCCGCGACCGCGTGGCAGGAGCAGCCGGGCACGCTGGAGGTGGGCGACATCGCGACGCAGGCAACGCCGTTTGAAGGCGGCTATCGCGTCACCGGCAGCAAGCGTTTCATCGTGGGCGCATCGAATGCCGACGGCTACATCGTGTCGGCGAAGGCGGAGACGGGCATGTTGTTGCTATGGGTGCCGCGCGCGGCGGCGGGCGTGACACTCGCCTTCGACATGCTGGCCGACGGGCGGCAGTCGGGCACGCTGACTTTATCCGACGTGGCGGCGCCCAAAGAAAACGTCATCAACAGCGGCGCGGCGGCGGCGGAGTCGCTGGCGCGCGCCATCGATCACACGGCGGTGATCGCCGGCGCGGAACTGTGCGGCATCATGAGCCGCGCGCTGGAGATGACCCTCGAGTACATGAAAACGCGCGTGCAGTTCGGCAAACCCATCGGCAGTTTTCAGGTGTTGCAGCATCGCGCGGTGGATTTGTATATCCAGCAGGAGCTGTCGTCGGCCGTGCTCGCCGATTGCCTCGCCGTGCTCGACGGGGTGAACGACCATGAGCCGGATGCAAGGGCGCGCAGCGCCGCCGCCAGCCGTGTCAAGGCGCGCTGCACCGATGCCGCGCTGCTGATTACGCGCCAGGCGATACAACTGCACGGTGCGATCGGCTTCACCGAGGATTGCGACGTGGGCCTTTACGTCAAGCGCGCGATGACGCTGGCGGCGTGGCTGGGCAACGGCACGGCGCACCGGCGGCGCTATGCCAAAATTGCCAAGACTGAAATCATCAATGGAGTCGCGGCATGAGTGACTTTAATACCCTGACCGACGAGGTCTTTCGCGCCGAGGCCCGCGCGTTTTTCGAGAACGACTATCCCGCGCATCTGCGCTTCATGCCGCGGCGTCTCAGTTGGGAGGAAAGCAAGCCGTGGTGGCTGACGCTTTCCAGGAAAGGCTGGCTCGCGCCCAACTGGCCCGTGGCGCACGGCGGCATGGGCCTTGATCCCGCCAAACTCATCATCTACTGGGAAGAAACCGAACGCGCGGGCATCGGGCGCATGCCGGATCAGGGCGTGACCATGGTGGGACCGACGCTGATACGCTTCGGCAACGACGTGCAGCGCGCGCAGTACCTGCCGAAAATACTCGCCGGCGACAATGTGTGGTGTCAGGGTTATTCCGAACCAAATGCGGGCAGCGACTTGGCGAGCCTGCGTACCGAGGCGGTGCTGGATGGCGATCACTACGTCATCAACGGCAGCAAAATCTGGACCTCGATGGCGCACCACGCCACGCACATTTACGTGCTGGTGCGTACCGACAAAGCCGTGAAGCAGCAACGCGGCATCAGCTTCCTGCTGCTCGACATGAAAACGCCGGGCATTACGCTGCGCACCATACGCAACATCGCAGGCCATGAAGAATTCTGCCAGGTGTTTTTCGACAACGTACGCACGCACCAGGACAACCTCATCGGCAAGTTGAACGAAGGCTGGACCATCGCCAAGGGCCTGCTCACCTTCGAGCGGTTGAATATCGGCAGTCCGCGCCGCCCGCTGCAGGCGTTCGAGCAACTCGACCCGCTGGCGCGCGCGCAGGGGTTGTTTAACGATCAGGGCTTCGTTGATCGCTACACGCAGTTAAAAATGGATTTGAACGATCTGGGGTCACTGTATCAACGCTACGTTGAAAAAGCGCGGCGCGGCGAGGCGCTGGGGCCGGACATCTCCATGCTCAAGGTGTTCGCGATGGACACCTATCAGAAACTCGCCGAGCTGCTGCTGGAAGCCGGCGCGGAATACGGCGCGTTCGCCGATGAAGTCACGCTGGGCGGCACGAAGGTCGATCTGATGACGCCCTTTTACACCTCGC
>JANPOH010000401.1:0-6051 GCA_031427895.1 Betaproteobacteria bacterium | reverse complement strand
ACGTCAACGATCTGGAAATCCATGCCCTTTTCGTAGAGCACGATGCGGCAACGTTGGCTGAAGGGGCACGTGGTGCCCGAGTAGAGAGTCATCATTTGCGGATACCTGAGAAGCGTGAGGGGTGAGGCGTGAGGCGTGGGGTGAGAAGGCGTGAGATGCAAAAACGCTGGGGCTACGCCTCACCCCTCACGCTTCACGCTTCACGAATATTAGTGTACGTCTTTCCAGAAATTGGCCTTCAATGCGTAGACCAGTCCGATCAGCACCACCAGGAACGCCAGCACGATGATGCCCATCGTCTTGCGCGTTTTGGCCGCGGGTTCTCCCATGTACACCATGTAGTTCACCAGATCGCCGACCGCGCGGTCGTATTCGAGCGCGGATAACTTGCCGGGTTTATCGAGAGCTGGTTTATCCACCGTTTTCACAAAACCGTCGGCGCGCACTGCTCCAGCCTTCAACACCTGCTCGCCCTGCAACTCCCACAGCGCATGCGGCATGCCGACGTTGGGGGGAGGTGGTGTTGTTCCAGCCGGTCGGACGCGCCGCATCGCGGTAAAACGTGCGCAGATAGGTGTAAAGCCAGTCTGCTCCCGAACCGTCGCCGGAGGCGCGCGAACGTGCAATCACCGTGAGATCGGGGGGCGCCGCGCCAAACCATGCCTTCGCGTCGTTGGGATCCATGGCGTTTTTCATCAAGTCGCCGACCTTGCCGCCGGTGAACGGCTGCACCAGGTTGTCGAGTATCTCCTTGTCGTTCAAGCCAATGTCCGACAGCCGGTTGTAGCGCATGTAGTTCGCGCTGTGGCAGTTCAAGCAATAGTTGACGAACAAGGCCGCGCCGCGTTGCAGCGAGGCGTTGTCGTTTAAGTTGACCGGCGCGCGATCCAGCTTGATGTGGCCGCCCTCGGCAAAAGCCAACGCGGGCGCCAGCAGCAAAACAGCGGCGATTTTTTTTATCCATCGGGTCATCATGGCGCCTCTCACATCGTCACCCGGTCAGGCACGGGCAGCGTCTGTTCCATTTGCGTGTACCACGGCATCAGCAGGAAAAACGAGAAATAAATCAGCGTGCCGATTTGCGATATCAGCGTGCCTGCGGGGGTTACGGACTGCGTGCCGTAGTACCCCAACACCAGAAACACCACGGTGAATGTCGTCAGCGCCCAGCGCGACAGTTTGCCTTTGTAGCGAATGGATTTCACCGGGCTTTTATCCAGCCATGGCATGAGGAAGAAAATCATCGACGCCACGCCCATCAGCACCACGCCCCACACCTTGGCTTCGATCGCGCCCATGGCGATCAGCACCACGGGCGCCACCAGCGCGGCCAGCAGCTTGGGCATGCAACCACGCGCGGTAAACAGAATCAGCAGCGCATAAGCCACCACGCCGGCACGCAAAACCCACATGAAGTCGTCAGTGACCGCACGCAAGATCGAGTAATACGGTGTGAAGTACCACACCGGCGCGATATGCGACGGCGTTTTCAGCGGATCAGCCGGAACGAAGTTGTTGTATTCGAGAAAGTAGCCGCCCATCTCCGGCGCGAAGTACACGATCACGCAGAACACGGCAGCGAACACCACTTCGACCAGCGCGTCTTTCACCACGTAATACGGAAAGAACGGAATGCCGTCCACCGGGATGCCCTGCGCGTTTTTGTTCTCTTTGATCTCGACGCCATCGGGGTTATTGGAACCGACTTCGTGCAGCGCGAGGATGTGCGCGGCGACCAGTCCCAGTATCGCCAGCGGCAGCGCGATCACGTGAAACGCGAAAAAGCGGTTCAGGGTGGCATCCCCCACCACGAAATCCCCGCGAATCCACTCCGAAAGGGGCGGCCCGATCAGCGGCAACGCGTCGAACAGATTGATAATCACCTGCGCGCCCCAGAACGACATCTGGCCCCCACGGCAGCAGGTAGCCGAAGAACGCCTCGGCCATCAGCGCGAGATAAAGCACCATGCCGAAGATCCAGATCAGTTCGCGCGGCGCGCGATACGATCCGTACAACAATCCGCGGAACATGTGCAGATAGATGACGACGAAAAACGCCGATGCGCCGGTGGAGTGCAGGTAGCGAATCAGCCATCCGCCGGGCACGTCGCGCATGATGTATTCGACCGAAGCAAACGCTTCCGCCGCTGATGGTTTGTAATGCATGGTCAGGAAAATACCGGTGACGATTTGCAACACCAGTATCACCATCGCCAGCGAGCCGAAGTAATACCAGAAGTTGAAATTCTTCGGCGCGTAGTACTCGGACATGTGGTCCTTCCACTGCGACACCAGTGGAAAACGCTGATCCACCCACGTCAGCAATCCACCGAGCGGCGCATTGAACGGGCCTGCGAAGGTAACGACTACGGGTTCTTTTTTGGTGGCGGCCATTTTCTACACAGCCCCCTTTTCATTGGCATCTTCGCCGATGAGTATCTTGCCGTCCGCGAGGAATTTATGCGGCGGCACAATCAGATTATCGGGCGCGGGTACATTTTTATAGACGCGGCCCGCCAGATCAAACAGCGAGCCATGACACGGGCAGTAAAAACCGCCCTTCCAGTCGGACGCAAACGCCTCGGCCTGCGCCTGGAATTTTTCCACCGGCGAACAGCCCAGGTGCGTGCAGATGCCGACCAGCACCAGATACTCCGGCTTGATCGAGCGGAATTCGTTCTTGGCGTAGCCCGGCTGCATCACTTTTTTCGATTCCGGGTCGGACACCTTGTCGGCGTTTTTCTTCACGGTATCGAGCATTTCAGGCGTGCGGCGCACGATCCACACCGGTTTGCCGCGCCACTCGACAGTCATGCGCTCGCCGGGGGCGAGTTGACTGATGTCGGCTTCCACGGGCGCACCGGCCGCGCGGGCGCGATCCGAGGGCAACATGCTTGCGGCAAACGGATAAAGACCCGTCGCTCCTGCCGCTACACCACCGGCTACCGAGCTCGCAGCCACAAGCATGCCGCGCCGGCCTTTGTCGGGTTGTTGTTCAGCCATTCTGGGAGATTTCCTGAAGAGAAAGAGTGAAAATGCGTGCAGCCGGGTGAAATCACAAAAACACGTTATTGTACACGTACTTACCCAGAAAAGTGAAATAATTCATTAAATAATCATTTAAAAACAGATACTTACATCATATTAACCCGGTTGTCACCGCCCCTTCCGCCGCTACCCGCCGGTTGCGCCCGGGTATGCGCCCTAGCGCGGCACATTCGTGCGTCTTGCCGTTCCATCACGCCCCGGTTTTGGGCAATAATCCCTGCCTACAGGGAAGCATAAAAATGATCCGCAAATTCTGGTTGTACTTTGCACAGGCCGTCACCGTGTGTATAGCAGTGCTGTTCGTGGTGACGACGCTGCGGCCCGATCTGCTGGCGTGGAACGGGCGCTCCGCCGCGCCCGCGGCCAAAGTGGCGCCGCCGCTCGCAACCGCTGCGTCTCCCGCCGGCAAGCTGCTGTCTTTTAGCGACGCAGCCAAGCGCGCCATGCCGACGGTGGTAAATATTTACACCAGCAAGGAAGTGAAGGCGCAACGCGCGCCGTTCATGGACGACCCGGTGTTTCGCTACTTTTTCGGCGGTGAGAGCGAGGGCCAAGCGCAAAAAAGCAACAACCTCGGCTCCGGCGTCATCGTCAGCGAGCAGGGATACATCCTCACCAATGCGCACGTGGTCGAGGCGGCGGATGAAATCGAAGTCGCGCTGGCCGACAATCGCCGCGCCAAAGCCAGGGTGATCGGCACCGATCCTGACACCGATCTCGCGGTAATCAAGATCGATCTGCCCAATTTGCCGGCGATTACCTTCGGTCAATCCGATCAGGCGCAGGTGGGCGATCTGGTGCTGGCGATCGGCAATCCGTTCGGCGTCGGGCAAACGGTGACTTTCGGCATCGTCAGCGCGTTGTCGCGCAGCCACCTCGGCATCAACACGTTTGAAAATTTCATTCAGACCGACGCCGCCATCAACCCCGGCAATTCCGGCGGCGCGCTGGTGGATATCAACGGCAACATGATCGGCATCAACACCGCGATTTACTCGCGCACGCCGGGCGGCGCATCGCTCGGCATCGGCTTCGCGATACCCGCTACCACCGCGAAAATGGTGCTCGATCAACTGGTGCAAACCGGCACCGTGACGCGCGGCTGGATCGGCGTGGCGGTGCAGGATTTAACCCGTGAACTGGCCGCATCCTTGAAGTTATCCGAGACCCGCGGCACGCTGATTACCGAAGTGTTCGGCGGCACGCCCGCCGAGCAGGGCGGGATAAAAGCGGGCGATGTGCTGGTGGCGGTGAACGGCAAGCCCGTCACGGATTCGGCAAGCATGCTGACGTTGATATCCGCCATCGCCCCCGGATCGCCGGCCGCGCTCAAGCTGATCCGCGCGCAGAAAACGGTGGAACTGAAAGTGACCGTGGGCAAGCGGCCCAAAGCGGCGAAGAAGAAATAACAGCAACCAACAGAAATCATCCAGTAACCGCTTCAACCCCTGGCGTCGGATCGATAATGCATTGTATTTGTTATTAAAATCAAATGCTTATCAACATCAACGACGTCCGCTGTTCTGCTCTTTTTCCACCGCGGCGAATTCCTGCGCGACTTGTTCCGGGGTTAACGGCGTGCTTACGTCAGTGCTCACCTCGGTGCTCGCCGCGGCGCCCTCCTCCGGCGCTTTGGTCTTGGGTATAAAGCTGGCGGCGATGATGCCCGCCTCGTACAGCAGGCACATCGGTATCAACAGCGCGAGCATCGACACCACGTCGGGCGGCGTCACGATGGCGGCGGCAATGGACGCGCACACCGCGAAATAACCGCGCCACTCGCGCAATTGCGCGACCGACACCACGCCCATCCGCACCAGCACGATAATCGCCACCGGCACCTCAAACGCGACACCAAACGCGAGAAACATGGTGAGCACAAACGACAGGTATTGTTCAATATCCGGCGCGGGGGTGATGCTGGCGGGCGCGAAGCCGGCGATGAAGGTGAATAACTGCCCGAATACAAAGTAATAGCAAAAAGCCACGCCGACGAAAAACAACAGGGTGCTGCTTATCACCAACGGCAGCACCAGTCTTTTCTCATGCGCGTAGAGGCCGGGCGCGACAAACGCCCACGCCTGATACAACACATAGGGCAACACCAGCAGGAACGCGGCCATCAGCCCGACCTTCAGCGGGATCAGGAAAGGCGTAATCACGCCGGTGGCGATCATCTTGGAGCCGGCGGGCAATGTTTTTATCAGCGGCAGCGCCAGAAAGTCATACACCACGCCAAACGTCGGCCAATAGGCGATCGCGGCAAACGCTATCAAAATCGCAATCAGCGTACGCACCAGGCGGTCGCGCAATTCGACCAGATGCGAAATAAAGGTTTCTTCGACCAAAGCCACGGACGCTATGCCTTCGCTGTCGCGGTGTTGGCGGCGGGCGGCGGCGCGTTGGCCAGCGGCGCCGCCGCAAAGCCCAGTTCCAACTGCGGCGACGGCACGGCTTCCATCGGCGGCTCGCGCAGCGGTTCCAGGCTCGACAAGGCAGTGGTTTGCCCCGATGCCGGAACAGATGCGGAAGCAGCCGCGGTAGCGGGTTGCACCGGGGGCGGATCGGCAAACGCATCGGCGACGGGATCGGACAGCGCCGCATGCGTGCTGTCGCTTAATTGTTTGAACTCGGATTCCACGGAACTGATTTCGCCCTTCACCGTCTGCTCGATGGAATTGGCGGTGTTCTGCATTTCTTTTTGCAGCTTGCGAAGTTCGTCGAGTTCGACTTCGCGATTGATATCGGCCTTGACATCATTCACATAGCGCTGCATGCGCCCGAGCAGATGCCCAGCCGTGCGCGCCACGCGCGGCAGTTTCTCCGGCCCGAGCACGATGAGTGCTATGACCGCGATGACAATCATCTCGGAAAAGCCGATATCAAACATTTTTTCGTGGGGGGTGAGGCGTGAGAGGTGAGGCGTGGGGCGTGATGCGCGAGTATTGCTGGCGTGAGAAAGCGGGGTTACGCCTCACCCCCCCCCCTCATGCCTAACGCCTC
>JANPOH010000400.1:0-5458 GCA_031427895.1 Betaproteobacteria bacterium | reverse complement strand
CCTTCTCTACCGCTTTGTCAGCCGCTTGGATGTGCGGGTAGCGCCCACCTTTGGAGCCAACTTTCATCTTCAGTTCAAATCCCAAAAAGTTGAATGACTCTTGGTTGGCGTCAACGATTTTCGTCTTGCCTTCATTGAGTTTGCGTTACGGCCTGCATCTTTGTCGTTTAGGAACTCGCGACCTTCGATTGCTCGAACGCCGCTCCTGCGTGCTACCAAGGCGTATGGACAACTCCTTGGACGGGACTTTAACCCGCTAGCTCAATTGCTGTTACTGCGAACGCCTGACCCCGTTGTTCCTATGCGCCCTGCGCGCACGGCGTGTTATCAAGCGGCGCGGCAATCCTGCTCACACAGCGCACGGCCCAACTCGCCTACCACGTCATCAACATGCCGGCCGTGATCGCGGATGCGCGCCTGGCTAATCAGCCGCGTCAGATGGTTATTGGTGCGCGCCAGCGCCTGCAGCAGCTCCTGATTGACGGCCTGCTGCAATTTCAGCGCGCCGCGCGCGTTGCCGCTGTAGTAGCTGGAAAATACCGCCTGGGATATTTCCATCAGGGTTGCATTTTCGCGCGCAGTCGCGGACATACTGTGCGGCAGGCCTTCGATCAACGCCAGTATGCCGCACAGCCGCCCGGGGCCGAGGATGCCGATGCGCCGATGGGTGCCTTGTTGTTCACGGCTGATTTCGAGCGCGCCGCGCACCACCACGTAACACGCATCGCTGGTATCTCCCGCGTTGAACAACGCCGCGCCGCGCGGCAGATCAAAAACCTTCGTGACGCGGCTTAATTCATCCAGATCGTCCGCACTGAACTGGCGCAGCGCCGGCAACAAGGCAAGGAATGCACGCGGGGAGAAGGCACATCGCTGCCGCTGCGCTTGCGACGTCTGCCGTGAGTGTCGCGAGGTTGCCGCCGCGAGATGTTCCGGCGCACTGTGCGAGAGTATTTTCCCGTTCAGTTCACGCAGGCGCCGGCACAAGCCCAGCGTGATACGGTGGTTGATCGCGAGCGCCGTGCGGTTGCCTTGCGCGATCAGCAGCCGGAACGCATCGCGCTCCATGCTCAAACACGCTGTCGGCTCGAGTGCGATCACGTTGGCGGAACGCACACCGCTGTCGAGCAAGGCCATTTCGCCCAGCACGCTGCCCGGCCCCAGCTCCGCGATCACCACCTCGCCGCCGCCCGGCAGATTACTGACGATACTGACATGTCCGTCTTCCAGTATCAGCGCGCTGTCGGCGGCTTGCCCCTGGCGCAGCAGCGTTGCACCGGCTGCGAATTCAAGCCGCCGCGCGACCCGCAGCACGTAGTGCAATTCGTCCGCGTCCAGCCCGGCAAACAGCGGAACGCGGCGGATGATTTCCTCGATGTCGATCATGGCGTTTCCATAGGCGTCGAGATCATTCTACGTGGTTCGCCGCGATTGACAACCGGCGGCGATTCGGAGACAGTGCGCGGCGAAACTTGGAGACCCGCATGAATACACGCTTCCCTTGCACACCCCTGCCTGTTGCAACCCTTCTGCTCTGTGCCGCCGCGCTGCCTTGCGTCGTCGCGGCGCAAGCCACCGCGACTGCCTATCCCAACAAAGCCATCCGCATGATCGTCACTTTCCCCGCCGGCGGCGGGGTGGATTTCATGGGGCGCATCATCGGGCAAAAGCTGGCTGAACGCATCGGCCAGCAGGTCATCATCGACAATCGCGGCGGCTCCAACGGCATTATCGGTTTGCAGGCGCTGATGGCCTCGCCCGCCGATGGCTACACCATCGCCAGCTCGTCCGCCGGGCCGCTGGCGGTGAACCCGCATGTGTATGCCAAACTGCCGTACGACACGCTGCGCGATTTCACCATCATCGCGCGCGGCGTGGATTTTCCGCTGCTGCTGCTGACGCACCCATCGCTGCCGGTGAAAAACGTCAAGGATTTGATCGCGCTCGCCAAATCACGCCCCGGCGAGCTGACCTGCGCGTCGTCGGGCGCGGGCAACGCCGATCACCTTGCCTCGGAGTTGTTTAAATCGATGGCGAAAATCAGCATGATCCACGTGCCGTATAAAGGCAGCGGCCCCACCGCCATCGCGCTGCTGTCCGGCGAAGTGCAGTTGATGTTCTCCAGCATCCCGCCGACGCTCGCGCACATCCGCGCCGGCAAAATGCGCGCGCTCGGCGTTGGTAATCTGCAACGGGTGCCGTCGCAGCCGGATTTCCCGACCATCGCCGAATCCGGCCTGCCGGGTTACGAAGCGTACTCGTGGGGCGGCATCGTCGGCCCCGCCAAAATGCCCGCCGAAGCCGTGCAAAAACTCAATCGTGAAATCAACGAAGCATTGAAAACAAAAGATGTCGCGGACCGGTTGCTTGCGGGCGGCACCATCCCGCAACCGGCAACACCGGAAGAATTCACCACGCTGATTGCCTCGGAAATCAAAAAATGGGGCGCAGTGGCGCGTGGCGCGAATATACGGGCGGATTAAATTATTGTTTAAAAACAAATAGTTAGTGATATTTCCCCTGCAAAGGCTGCTGCGGCGCCGGCACGGTCACACCCCGCACCGCAAAGGTGCCGGGCTTCGCAGGTTCAGCGCCAATCCGCCGGATGTACCACGGCACTCTACTCCGCCTTCACCTCATAACGTTTAATCTGCGCGCCCCAGCGTTCGATTTCGCTTTTCAAAAAAGCCTGTTGCTGTTGTGGTGGAATGCTCATGATGCGCCCGCCGCCCGCCTCGATGCGCGCGATGAAATCGGCGTCGCGCGTGACGTTCACAAAAATCGCGCGCAGCACATCCACTGTCGCGCGCGGCGTGGCCGCGGGCGCGAACATGCCCATCCAGCTTTCACCGTCGAATTTCGCCACGCCCGACTCGTTGACCGTGGGCACGTTGGGCATTTCTTTCGAGCGCGCGGCGGGCGACACCACCAGCGCCTTGGCGCGGCCCGTTTCCACATAGCGCCGCGCGGCGGTCATGTTGTCGAACATCAGGTCGATGCGTCCGCCCATCAACTCCTGTGCGGCGTTGGCCGCGCCTTTGTACGGCACATGCAGCAAATCCAGCCCCATGCCGCGAAACAAAATCGCGCCCCACACATGCTGCACCGACCCCACGCCCGATGAGCCGTAGGTAAGCTTGCCGGGACGCTCCTTCGCATATTTCATCAGCTCCGCGAGATTGTTCGCCGGCAAATCGGTGCGCGCGATCAGCAAAAACGGATAGGCGGCAATGAACCCCACCGCGACAAAATCGCGCAGCGCGTCGTACGGCAAATTCTTGTACAGCAAGCCGTTCATCACCATCGAGCTGCCGCTGGACACCAGCAGCGTGTGGCCGTCCGGTGTGGCCTTCGCGCCGAACTCAGTACCCGTGGTCGAGCCGGCGCCGGGCCGGTTTTCCACCACCACCGTATTGCGTATGAGGTCACCCATGGTGCGCGCCACGTGGCGGCCCGTGATGTCGGTGCCGCCGCCCGGCCCGGACGCGACGATAATGCGGATCGGCCGCGAGCGCAGACTATCCGCGGCCGCGCTCCACCCTGTCGCCGCCACGAAAAACCCCGCTGCCATCGCCACTTTTCCCGGCATGCCGTCTCCCCGAATTTTGTAACCAGCGGTATGATACCTATTCTCGCTCCCGGCACCCAAGGAAACCACCATGGCCAACGGCTTTTCCCTCGCACTCAGTCACGTCGGTTATCTCGTCACCGACATGAACAAGATGGTCGATTTTTACACCCGCGTGATGAAGTTCGTGGTGTCCGATCGCGGCGACCGCGAACAAAACGGCTCCATCGTGTTCATGACGCGCAACCCGCGCGAGCACCATCAACTGGTGTTTGCCACAGGTCGCCCCACGGACTTGAGCTTCAGCATCGTGCAGCAAATTTCATTCCGCGTCGATAGCCTCGCCACGCTGCGCGAGATGTATCACGCCGTGCAAAAAGAGCCGATCCAGAAAATGCTGGGGCCGGTGACGCACGGCAATGCGCTGTCGGTGTATTTTCTCGACCCCGAAGGCAATCGCGTCGAACTGCTGATCGACACGCCGTGGTACGTGCCGCAACCGCATCGCCTCGCGGTGGATATCGAACAGCCCGACGATCAGTTGTGGGCCGGCATCGAAAAACATTGCCGCGACACGCCAGGGTTCAGGCCGGTCGAGGATTGGCGCGCCGAGATCACGCAGAAGATCGCGGCGGCGGTGCGGTAACCCGCAGGGCGGGGGCGCCCCGGACTTGATCCGGGCGTATCCCGCCTTCCGTGGTAAGCACCGAAGGCGGGATGACTCCCGCCCTACTTCCTACTTTTTATTGCGCGGTTTTTTCTCCGCATCCATCGCCGCGAACACTTCCAGCATGATGCGCCGCGCCGCGGTTGCGCGCGGCACGCCGCAGTACACTGCGCTGTGCAATATCGCCTCGGCGATTTCCGTGCGCGTGACGCCGTTGCGCTGCGCGGCGCGGAGGTGCAGGCGCAGCTCTTCGGGTTGCGCCAGCGCGATCAGCATGCCGAGATTCATCACGCTGCGCATGCGCCGCGACAAGCCGGGGCGCGACCACACCAGCCCCCACGCCGCCTTGATGTTGAATTCCTCGAAGCCTTCGGTGTATTGATTCACGCCGGCGATGCGTTTGTTCACGTGCGCCGCGCCGAGCACGGACTTGCGCACGCGCACGCCTTTTTTGAACAAGGCATCTTGAGTGATGGATTTTTTCATCGGAATTCGCTACGGATAAATTATCGCAACTATTTGTTTTTAAACGACATTTACTAAATCGCCGCCACCACCGCATCGCCCATCTGCGTGGTGCTCGCCTTGCCGCCTAAATCAGGCGTGAGTTGTTTTTGTTCGGCAATCACCTTGTCCATCGCGCGGTCGATCAACGCCGCCGCCTCGCCCGCCTTGGCGTCATTGCGTTTGCGGCCCAGCCATTCGAGCAGCATTTTCCCGGACATAATCAGCGCGTACGGATTGGCGATATTTTTGCCGGCGATATCGGGGGCGGAACCGTGCGTGGCCTGCGCCATGGCCTGCGTTTCGCCGCACACCAGCCCCGGCGCAAGCCCCAACCCGCCGACGATGCCCGCGCCCAGATCGGTGAGGATGTCGCCGAACTGATTGGTGGTGACCACCACATCGAATTGGTGCGGATTCATCGTCACTTTCATCGCGAAGCCATCGACCAGCACTTCGTTGAATTTCACATCCGGGAATTCCTTCGCCACCTTGCGGCACTCCTCGGCAAACATGCCGCACACCAATCTAAACACCGGCTCCTTGTGGACAGACGTTACTTTTTTGCGCTCGCGCGTACGGGCAATTTCGAATGCTTCACGCGCGACCCGGTTCGCGCCCTTGCGCGTGACAACGCGCATGCCGATCGAAATATCGTCATTCGGACCAAGCTGGCGGCGATCAAGGGGGTCAAACCCGGCGCGGCGCTGACCGGCCTG
>JANPOH010000399.1:0-1959 GCA_031427895.1 Betaproteobacteria bacterium | reverse complement strand
CCAACCGCACACTATCCCCCGGCGCGCTGCTGCCGAGGAAGGCCATGTTGACGCTCACCTCCGGCAGATAAATATGCGGGATGCTTTTGTCGGCGAGCGCCTGCGCGGCGTCACGCTTCAAGTCCGACACGGCGATGAAGTTCACCGCCGGATGCTGCGCCGCGAGCCGCGCGCGCATGGCGCCGATGCGGCCCGCCCCGATGACGGCGACGCCGAGTTGTTCGCGCTGCATGGGATTGAACATTGGCTGTTGCTCCTTGGAGTTCGATTTCATTGCAGCCTGATCGCAACCCCATGGCAGAATACGGCGATGCAAAGAACGCTCGACATCCAGGGCCACCGCGGCGCGCGCGGCTTGCTGCCGGAGAACACCTTGCCGGCGTTCGCGCGCGCGCTGTCGATCGGCGTCACCACGCTGGAACTTGACTGCGCGATCACGCGCGACGGCGTGGTAGTGGTGAGCCACGATTCGACCTTGAACCCGGAGATTACGCGCGATGCCGGGAACGCAACCGAGGGCCGCTGGATCACGCGCGATGATTGGCCGATTACACAATTGACGTTTGATGAATTGCAGCGCTTCGATGTGGGCCGCATCGACCCCGCGTCTGAGTACGCGAAGCGCTTCCCGCAGCAACAAGCGATAGACGGCACGCGCATGCCGAAACTCGAAGACGTGTTTGCGCTCGCGCGCCGCGCCGGCAACACACACGTGCGCTTTAATATCGAAACCAAGATTTCGCCGCTGCGCCCCGAGCGCACGGCGGCGCCGGCGGCCTTTGCAGTCGCCTTGATAAAAGTGATTAAAAACAATAAGTTACAGCAATACGCCGCAGTGCAGTCATTTGACTGGCGCACGCTTGCGGTAGTGCAAAGCGATGCGCCCGAAATCAAAACCGTTTATCTCAGCGCGCAGCAGCCGTTCATGGACAACATACTCGCGCACGAGAAATCTTCGCCTTGGAACGCAGGTTTGCACGTGAGTCAATTTAACGATTCGGTGCCGCGCATGATTAGTGCCGCCGCTGGTGCCACAACAAGCGCGATCTGGTCGCCGTGCTCGAATGATGTCGATGCCGCGAGTGTGAACGAGGCGCACGCGCTGGGGCTGCAAGTCGTGGTGTGGACTGTGAACACCGAAGCCGACATGCAAAAGATGATCGCGCTCGGCGTTGATGGCATCATCAGCGACTACCCCGATGTGCTGCGCCGCGTCGCGGGTGAAAATGGATTTGCGTTGCCCGCGCCTACGCCCGCGTTTACGCCGGCTGCAGTCTGAACAAAAAACGAAAGGAACGCTGTTGAGCCATGCCGCTTACAAGGATGTTTTGCCGTTGATCGGACGCGCCGCCGCCGGATTGCGCTTCGAGGATTTACCCGCCAACGTGGTGATGCGCGCGAAGCAGCGCGTGCTCGATACCATCGGCTGTCTGGTCGCCGGTTACGATGCGGGGATTGCCGGCGAGATTCGTGATTACGTGCTGGCGCAGGGCGGCACGCCCGAGGCCACGCTGCTGCCGGGCGGACAAAAAACCACCGTGTCGCACGTGTGCATGGCGCATGCCACGTATATGCACGGGCTCGAGTTGACCGATGCCGCGCCGCGCGGAACCTGTCATCCGGGCAATGAAGTGGTGCCGCCCGCGCTGGCCTATGCGGAAAAATTAAATCGCAGCGGCGCCGAGGTGTTGGCCGCGGTAACGGCAGGCTACGAAATCGAAATCCGCTTTGGCCGTGCGGTGTTCCCCAGCGCGTTTTATCGCGGCTGGTGGACGCCGGGGTTGTGGGGCGGCATTGGTTCGGCGGTGGCCGCCGCCAGCCTGATGAAGCTCGATGCCGTTGCGATGGACAACACGCTGGGCATCGCGGTCAATCTGCTGCCCACCGCGATGATGCGCGCCAACGAAGAAGGCGAAACCATCAAGTGGCTGCTCGGCGGACAATCGTGCGCGGCGGGGT
>JANPOH010000398.1:0-6231 GCA_031427895.1 Betaproteobacteria bacterium | reverse complement strand
CGCCAAGCAATGGGGCGTGAAAAACTTTTACGACGTCGGGCGCGGCGGCCATGGGCATATTTTCCCCATGGAATCGGGGCTGTTGTTGCCCGGCATGTTTTATTTCGACAACGATCGCCACGCCACCAACGCCGGCGCTATCGGCGCCTTCGGCTTTCGCATGGGCACGGAAATCAGCCGCGTGCTCGCCACCGGCACCAACTGGGTGCAAGTGCCGAAGTCGATCAAGCTCACGCTTAAGGGACGCCTGAAGCCCGGCGTCTACGCGCGCGACATCGGCTTTCATCTGGCGATGCTCATCAAGACAAAACAGTTTGATGTCGATCTCGATTACCGCGTGCTCGAATACGCGGGCGATCTCGATCAATTCAGCCTCGCCGCGCGCGCCGCGTTGTGCTCCAGCCCCACCGAGATACAGGCTTACGGCGTATTCCTGCCGCCGTCGGAAGCGATCCTCGCGCATGCGCGAGAGCGCGCGCAGCGCGCATACGCGCCGGTGTACGCGGACGCCGATGCGTATTACGACGCCCAATTCACGCTCGACATCTCGCGGCTGGAGCCGCAAATTGCGCTGCCCGGCGGCGTGCAAAATGCGGTGAATCTATCTGAGGTCGCCGGTACGCCGGTGGATCACGCGTTCATCGGCTCGTGCGGCTCCGGCATGTGGGATGACCTGGTGCAAACCGCCACGGTGCTCAAAGGCCGCCGCGTTGCCGATGGCGTGCGTCTGTTTATCGCGCCGGGCAGCGAGGAATCCACCAAACGTTTGTCACGCGAGGGCTTGATGCAGGTGTTCATCGAAGCCGGCGCGATCATGCTGCCCGCCGGCTGCGGCCCGTGCAACGACGCGGTGATCGGCCCGCTGCATAACGGCGAAACCTCGATCTCCACTGCCACCAACAATCCCTCGGGGCGTTTCGGCGCGCGCGATGCCAAACTGTATCTGGGCAGCCCGGCCACCGTGGCCGCATCCGCCGTCACCGGCAAAATCACCGATCCGCGCGAATTCATGATGATGGAGACGGCGCTGTGACCGAGGTTACGAAGTGGGTTCTGGCTTTCGCCAGAACGACGGCCAATACCGTGGCGGCATCCTCTCCGTCCGTCATTCTGGCGAACGCCAGAATCCAGTACGTTAAATCCATTTAGCTTTTAAAACTAGTGACGGACTCAAACGAAATCGAATGGACGCTCAAGGGCCGCTGCTACAAGCTGGGCCACGACGTGCCGCACGCGGGTGGCGTGGTGCCCAATCGCATCATCATCGGCCGGCACTTTGATCCGGCGGATATCATTCCGCATCTGTTCGAAGAAACCGATCCCGGTTTTCATACGCGCTGCAAACCGGGCGACATCATCGTCGCGGGTCGCAACTTCGGCATGGGGCCGAAGATGAACGGCTACCTCGCGATGCAGGCGCTGGGGTTGGGCCTGGTGTGTGAATCAATGCCGTTTCTCGGCTACCGCGCGGCGGTGGGCTGCGGCCTGCGTGTGATGAGCGATTGCGTCAACGTGCTGGAATTCTGCGATACCGGCGACGAACTGGAAGTCGATTTCCGCAATGGATTTTTTATCAACCACACCCGCGACATCCGCCGCGAGTATCCGCCGCTGGCGGATGGATTGCAGGAAATTGTCGCGCTCGGCGGCAACACCGGCTGGCTTAAAAAATGGTGGGCGGATCAGGCGATCTCAAACTAGCGAGGGGCCGCCCCTAAAAAGAGGATCGGCATAAAATGCTACCACTGCGGCAGATTGGACGGAATACTGTTTGAAATTCCCATCGTCATCGGATGAACAAGGGACACAGACAAGGCTACTCGTGGAGGACATCCGTGAAACAGCGCAAGCAAGCGGCAGCACATCAGATGCGGGGAGCATGGGGTCAGGCTTGGTTTTTTGCATACACGTCTCGATGCGCGTTCGCGCACGGATTCTGCGTTCGCCGATATCCTTGGCGCGCACCTTAATGCAATTAGCCAAGCCCGACCCCGTTGCCCTCAAGTCCGGGAGAGAGGGAAGCTAGGAAATATCCAAATGCAGCTACCACTAGGTGAAAAGCAACTAAACCCGTAACAAACGCATCTCTCAACGAATCGTCATTGATATGGAAAGCGACAACCGCGCAGCAAATGATCGCGACGACTGTAGGCCTGTTTATTCCGATACTCGTGGAGCGAATCTCGGTTCTGGCTCCATTAGGCATTCCGGTGCCGTTATTGATCTTTAGCAGACGAAGCATCGCGCTATCCCAAATGCAAAAAAGCATGTAAAGCACGAAAAGTATCAGAAGATGTGCCCACCAAATATGAAAGAGCGACATAAACTGCCCCGGCGTGAAAGAGCCGGCAAGAAGAATTGCTTGTAGGTAATTACTTTTATTTTTGGCTGTCGAATCCAGGAAAGAATCCTCGGCCTTGACTGCCAAGTAGTCGATAGCGACTAGCGCCGCGATTCCACAGGAAATGCCCGGTGCCACAAGCAAAATCCACCTAAATAGTAATGCATCAGGAGATTTAGGTGATTGTGGATAAACCGATCCAATACTCCATCCGAATAAAACAAAAAGGGAAGCCACGATAATAAAACATAGTAGTCTCCCACACATGGTCCGCGGAACGCGCATAAACAATAACGTTATTTTTTCCCAAACCAACGAAAAAGTTGGGCACGAGGGTTGCATGCGACCTTGTTTAATCCAATTCCACATTTTTGAAAATTTCGTTAATTGATTGCTTGAATGCTAATCCATCGAATTTCGCTAAAATCTCCAACGTAGATTGCCATCTGCCTGCCTCGGTTACGAACAAGCCTTTATATTGTTTTTGGCTTTTCTCAATAAACGAAAACATTGAATCCAGTTTACGACGTATCGTCTCTCGATTGCCGCTCCCCATTTTGACCATCAGAATATCGACGGCTCCATCACGATCCTTGTAGGCATCAAGCCAGCCACGCTTCGCGCCACGTAAAAAACGCTTCACCATTTCTGGTTGTTCACGGAGCGTTTTCTCCGTAGTGAAGTAAAGATTTCCATAGGCCAGAGCCACTCCGTAATCACGTGGGTCAATAATGTTTAATTGAATACCGGCTGCCTCTAGATCTATCGGTTGGTCGATAATATAAACGGGCAACACATCAACGTCACCGACCACAAACGGTCTGGGGTCAAATTTGACAGGAATGCGTCTAAATGAACTTGTGGCAATTCCAAGTTTAGCCATCAACGCGTCAAGTGTTGCTTCGGTATGAGTGCCGATTTGAGCGCCAATTTTTTTTCCTGCAAAGTCTTGTGGTGTTTTGATTCCCGAATTCGCTTTGGAGACCCAGCCAATCGGGCTATCAGGAATCGTTGACGCTAAGGCAATAATTGGAATGCCGCTGGCCCGTGCTTGTAGTAATTGAGGCCCGCTCGTCACACCAAACGTATCGACTCCTGCTGCGACTAGCTTGATCGCATCATTTTCGAATCCACCTGGCCGCACCTCAATGTCTAATTTCTCCGCCTTCCAAAAACCTTTCTTGTCCGCGACGTAATCACCGGCAAATGTTGCGCCAGGGATCCAGGCCAATCTCACCGAAGCCTTTTGACCTTCGACTGTAGGAGACTTGCTGGGCATAAATACAAAAACACTTGCTAGAACTATGAATAGTCCGAATAGGATGCTGACGAAATGCTTCATCTTCATTTTTCCGCTCCAAATACAAACATGAGATCAGAGGATTTCCACAAGATGCCATTGCGATGACGCAAATCAAAGCCTAATACCTTCCAGCGTTTCTGTAGTTGAACGGCAAACGCAGTGAGTTCAACCCTAAACATGAATGCTAAGAACGTTATCAGAATATCATTTTCCAAGCGGTTATCTCGTAGATGACGGATGGCGTCTTGCAGTAGTGTCGAGGAAATCGTTATTCTGGACGATATTTTATAGATATTTTTTGGACGATATTGCTTGCAGACTAATCTCATGAAGTCCTCTGCAAATACGAAAAAACCACACGAGTGATAGGTGCGTTGAACTTGCCCTTGCTTAATTAGTGCTAGATTGTAATCCTCGGCGGCCCCTATAGCGGAGGAGGTTTTGAGGGGTGGTTTTCGACACGAAGATTTGGGGGGGATCGTAATTTTTTGCGCTGGCGTGGGGCACAGCGGGCATTTCCCTGGAAATCTTCGCAGTAAATTGCCGTCCACTCACGATCACAAAAATATTCTTCATCCCGCTTGAAAGTCTGTACACCGTTGAATGCGTTGTACGTTCTGAGGGTATCGCCAGAGGTTCCAAGGCCTGATCGACAGGAGAAGACGATGCGCGTAGTGCAGAACATACAGATGCAAATCGGTGAGGTTGATGTTTCGAAGGTCAAATTCGACCTCAAGTCACGCGATGACATACCGAAGATATTAAGGGGGTTGCAGCACCTGTATCTCATCCCGGCACTGCGCGCCAAGCTGTTTGCATTGCTCGAAGGACATATTGCCCCGAAGATCGATAAGAAGAATGGCCGCCCGGGCATGACGCTGTGGCGGATTTTTGTGTGCGGCGTGGTGAGGCTGGATTTGAATGCCGACTACGACCGGCTGCATGAACTGGTCAATCACCACGATACGCTGCGCGAGATGCTCGGGCACGCTCAGTTTGACGAGCACCGCTACCATTTTCAGACGCTCAAGGACAACGTGAGCCTGTTCACGCCGGAGCTGCTGGACAAGATCAATCAAGGGGTGGTGGAGAGCGGCCATATTTTGCTCAAAAAAAAAGAAAGCGAAGCGCTGCGTGGGCGCTGCGATTCCTTTGTGGTTGAGACGAAGGTGCATTACCCGACGGACATCAACCTGCTGTATGACGCGATGCGCAAGATCCTCACACTCACCGGACGGTGGTGCGAGCACAAGGGGCTTAGTGAATGGCGGCAGCACCAGCACAAGGTGCGGCATCTGAAGCGGCTCATGCGCAAGGCGCAAAACACCCGGCGCAGGAAAGCGCAAGCGGCAGAACAGAAGCAGCAAAACGAGGCCTTATGCATCCAGGCCCATCAAGCCTATCTGGATGCAGCCGAGAGCGATCTGAACAAAGCCCAAGCTACCCTGGCCAGGCTTAAGGCCCTCAGCACCGATGAATATGATGTGCTGCGCAAGCTGGAGATCGATAGGTTCATGGAACACGCGATACGCCAAATCGACCAAACGCAGCGCCGCGTCATCTCGAAAGAAGTGATCCCGCATGCGCAAAAGGTATTCTCGATCTTTGAGCCGCACACCGAGTGGATCAGCAAGGGCAAAGCCGGTGTTCCGGTGGAGCTGGGGCTGAAGGTGTGTATCCTGGAAGACCAGTATCAGTTCATATTGCATCATGAGGTGATGCAACAGAAGACGGACGATCAGGTGGCGGTGTCGATGGTGGAGGAGGCGAAAAAGCGCTTCCCGAGGTTAAGCGCCTGCAGCTTCGATAAAGGGTTTCATTCGCCCAACAATCAGGACGCGTTAAAAGAGCATCTGGATCTGGTGGCGTTGCCCCGGAAAGGCAAGCTCTCGCAGGCGGCGCAGGCCGAGCAGCATTCGGAGGCGTTCCTCAAGGCGCGGCGCGCGCACTCGGCGGTTGAATCGGCGATCAATGCGCTGGAAGTGCATGGGTTGGATAGGTGCCCGGACCATGGAATCAACGGATTCAGGCGCTATGTGGCATTCGCGGTCGTGGCCAGAAACATTCACCGCATCGGCGCTATCTTGTGGCAGCAGGAGCAAAAGCGTGCGACGCGGAAAAAGAAGTGCTCGAATCGAGCGCCGCCCGTGAAGCGCGCAGCTTAAGAAACAGACCGGCAATATATATTTGTCATGATTGTGGAGATCATGGGAATTGGCTCGTCCGGAAATGGTCGAACAGCAGGTTCTTCGCGCAGGAAATGTGGAAACTGCTGCTGCTTGAGCTGAAAACACGAAATTCAGGCGTTGAGCTTATAATTCAACTGGAATATTTTCCAAAAAAACAGGGGTTCTCGGGCGAGCACTAATTACTAGCTTTGGCCAAATGATCTGATATATGTCCGATTCGCTCGAAACCATATTTGCGAGCAACAGACCTTTCGGCTCAGGGCAATTGCATCAAAACCGCAAATGAATGAAAGGGTTATAGCGTTGGGCGTGGGCTTGTACATTTTGCCGAAGCTGTGTAGTTTTCTGTCTTTTTGGAGTGGCGATGGAGACAGAAAAGCCCGTGAGTCTTGCCGAAG
>JANPOH010000397.1:0-5116 GCA_031427895.1 Betaproteobacteria bacterium | reverse complement strand
GGCGCGATGACATTGCGGATGGTGCGGCTGGCGACCACATCGGGCACCGTGCCTTCAAGCCCGCGCCCCACTTCGAAGCGTATCTTGCGCTCCTTGGGCACGATCACCAGCAGCAGGCCGTTGTCCTTATCCTTCTTGCCCGGCTTCCAGGTCTCGAACACACACGCGTCGCGTAGTGCCCGATGTTGTCTTCGCCGAGCGTGGCAATGGTCAGCACCGCGATTTGATTGGTGGTTTTGGCTTCGTGCGCCTTGAGCGCCGCGCCAATGCGTTCGCGCGCGGCGACCACCTGCGCGCCGGTGGCGGCCTCGAATTGTTGTGCTAGATCATTGATTTCGTGTCGCTCTTGCGCCGAGAGTGGCATGGGCGTGCGTCCTTACGCGAGTCAAAAAGGCGTGCAAAGGGTGTGCAAAGGGCGTGTAAAAACGTGTCGCCCTGTTGCCCAAAGATTACCCAGAGGCGAGGCCACCCGGCAAGACTTGCATAACCCGCACCCGGTTTTCAGAGGGGAAACGCCGAGATTCTCCTATAGAAAAGCATTGACAAGCCTGATTTCCCTCGGCATTCTTGCGCCACCGAGCCGCCATCAGCGGCGAGGCAAGCAAAAATGGCTAACTGATTAACCATACCAGACCACGGAGATACACCATGGCAGCAAAGAAAAAAGCAGCAAAGAAAGCCCCGGCTAAAAAGAAAGCAGCGAAGCGCAAGCCGAATGCCGCGTTCATGAAGCCGATGAAAATCAGCGCCGAACTGGGCGCCGTCATTGGCAACAGCCCAATGCCGCGTACCGAAGTCACCAAAAAAATCTGGGCCTACATCAAGAAGCATGACCTGCAAGATGCCAAGAACCGCCGCAACATCAATGCCGATGACAAATTGAAGCCGATCTTCGGCAGCAAAAAACAAGTCTCGATGTTCGAGATGACCAAGCTGGTCAGCAAGCACCTGAGCTAAGGTTTTTGCTTTAAGAACGGCCGGCGTTGCAAAACGCCGGCCGTTTTTTATTGGAGTACGGGAAGGCAACCCCTTCACCGCAGAGGCGCGAAGGCGCAGAGGTAGCGCAGAGAACCCCAAAGAAATGCAGGGGTGGTTTTTCATTCCGGTTTTTGAATTCCACTGCGGTAGTTCTCTGCGCCTCCGCGCCTCTGCGGTGAAGGGGTTGAGCCTTGCAACACTACTCGCGCCGCGCGTACCACGCCCCCGCCAGCAGCGCTGCGCCCATGGCGATAAACACCGGCGCCATGCCCATCCATGCGCCCAGCGCGCCGAAGATCATCGGGATGCCGGCCTGCGTGATATTGAGTAACTGTGTACGCATGCCCACCGCCTCGGCGCCGCGACCGGGCGGGGCTTTTTCATAGAGCATCGCCATGATAAGCGGCTGCGTGCCGCCCAGGCCGAGGCCGAGCGCGAACGACACCGCCATCAGCAGCGGCACGCTCTGCACCAGCGGGATCAGCGCCAGCATGCAGCCGGTGAGCGCCATCGCGGCGATCAGCAGCTTGCGTTCGTCAAAGCGATGCACGATCCACGGCAGAATCAGGCGGAACACAAAAATCGCGCTGCCGAACGCGCCCAGCACCAGGCCGATGGTCGATGCCGAAAGGCCGATGCTGGAGCCATGAATCGGCATCACAAAGGTGTACAAATCCCAGCACATCGACAACAGGCCGCTGATGATAAAGACACGCAGCATCGCTGGAATCCGCAGCAGACTGCCGCTGTGCTTTTCCAGCGGGCGCGAGGCCGACTGGTGATGTTGCAGAATCAAGTGTCTGCGCTGGCGGATCAGCAGTAGCGTCGCGACGATAAAGCCCGCGCACAGCAAAAACGTGTTGCGATGACCGATGCCGTCGATGGCGAACCCGGCGGTGACAGGGCCGATAAAGCCGGAAGTAGAAAACGCCAGCGCCAGTACGCTGAAATTGCGCGGGCGATCCTGCGGACCGCCCGCCAGCGCGGCGGCCTGATTGACGCAAATGTGATACAGCATGAAACCCGATCCCATCAGCACGCTCGCCGCGAACAGCGTTTCAATGCGCGGCAGCGCGAACGCCAGCAGCAGCCCCGCGAGCACCAGCGCCGTGCCGAGCAGCATCGGTTTGTAGATGCCGGTGCGGTCGATGCGCCGCCCCCAGCGCGACGAAAACACCATCGGCACCACCGCGATCAGCGAGATGATGATACCCACCGTAAACGGCGTTGCGCCCAGATGCAGCGCAAACAGCGACAGCGTGACGCGCGCGCCCGCGAACGCCATGTGGGGCAAAATGGTGAGCATAAAAATCAGCGAGATGCTCATCGAGAATTAACTATAACCTTTTGATTTTAAATGTTATTTTTTCGGGGCCGCCACGCTACCAGCGCCACCCCCATGCAGGTGATGATGATCCCGGCGCAACTGATCGCGGACGGCGCGATGCCGAACCACAAATACTCCGGCACGATGGCGAACACCGGCGTCAGATAAATCAGGCTGGTGACGCGCGTCGCGCCGCCGCGACGCAACAGATAATGCCACGCGCTCACCGCCAGCAGTGATGCGCCGATCACCAGATAAAGCAGCGCGCCGACCAACGCCCACGACCAGCGCACCGTGTTGTCTTCAAACACCAGCGCCAGCGGCGCCAGCACCGTAAACACCGCGACAAATTGCAGCAGCGCGGCGGCGCGCAGATCGACGCGCGGGCAGAACGCGCGCTGGTACAGCGACCCCGCCGTCACCCCCAGCAGCGCAACGCACACCGCGATCAGCGCGCCGGCGGTGGCCTCCTGAGTGTCGATCTTGTTCCACACGATCAGCGTCACGCCGGCCAGCCCCGCCGCGATGCCCAGCCAGTGCAGCGGCGCGGGTTTTTCGTTCAGCCAGCGCGCCGCGATGACGGCGGTGAGCAACGGCTGGATGCACAACAGCACCGAGGTAATGCCGGCCGATAATCCAAGATACTGCGTGTAATGACTGCCGCCCAGATGCACCGCGTGCATCAACAACCCCGCCACCACCACATGCGCGCACTCGGTGCGCGTCGCCGGCCACAATGGGCGCGTCAGCCACACAAACGGGATCAGGCAGACTATGCCGAATGCAAAGCGCAGACTGAGGAAGGTGAGCGGCGCCGCGTGCTGTAACGCGATCTTGGTGGCGAAAAAGCCGCCGCCCCAGATCGCGACGAAGTACCAGGCGAGCAGGGCATTCAGCCAGCGGTGCGGCGGCGGTGACAAAGTGCGGCGGGGGCGAGGAGGAGCGGCAGGGAGGGGCAATAAGGGGCGGCAGGGGAATCAGGCAATGCGATTCGGGAACGGCGTATCCAATATTTACCCCGTGTAACCTTTCCACCCCTTTTCCGAGACGGGATTATAACGCGGCCCCCAAGCGCACGCCCGGCGGCGGAAGCAGTTACACCACGCGCCGCGCGCGGGCATCATCTGTGACCAGTGCGCGACGCACACCAAAGGTGCCGAGCGCTGTGAGCTGTGCTGCATCCAGGTGAAGCAGGCGGTGAGTTTCCTGTCGAACATGGATAACGCCAAGACGATCCTCAAGGCGTGCGATGAAATCGACCGGCTGGAGTCGGAGGCCGATCACGTCATGCGCGCGGCGATGGCGAAGCTGTTCCGCGACGAGCCGGACGTGCGCCAGGTCATCAAGGTGGATCGATGGTCGCGACGACTGCAATTGCTTTCCGCGTCGCTGTATTCGCTGGGCCACGGCGGCAACGACGCGCAAAAAACCGCCGGCATCATCTGGATGCTGCTGATCGCCTACGGCGTCGCCGGCGCAAAAGACGGCATACCGACGTGGCATGGTGGCTGGGCAAACAGTTCCTGTAAGCGTTGGCCCGCGGGGTTTGACGGCGGTTGAATTACGGCGCGAGGCGCGTCATGCGCCAGCCGCCGCCGGTCTTGCTGAACAACAAACGATCGTGCAGCCGATTCTCGCGGCCCTGCCAGAACTCAATCTCCAGCGGCATTAAGCGGTAGCCACCCCAATACGCGGGGCGCCGCGGGGTATCGCCGCTTGCGCTGACGGATTGTTCATAACGTGCTTCCAGCGCCGCGCGATTCGTCACCCCCTCGCTCTGCGGCGAGGCAATCGCGGCGTGGCGGCTGCCCAGCGGACGGCTGCCAAAATAGTCATCCGACTCCCGCGCCGTGACGCGCGCGAGCGTGCCTTCAATACGCACCTGGCGCTCCAGCGGCAACCAGCCGAACAGCAACGCGGCGCGCGCGTTGGCGGCAATCTCGCGGCCCTTGCGGCTGTCGTAGTTGGTGTAGAACACGAAGCCGCCGTGATCGACCCCTTTTAACAACACGAAACGTGACGCTGGTTTGCCGCTGGCGGCAACCGTCGCCAGCGACATCGCATTGGGCAGCGGCAAATCCGCTTTCACCGCGTCGTCGAACCACGTTTTAAATTGCGCGAGCGGATCCGGCGGCACGTCCCGCTCATCCAGTCCGGCGCGCATGTATTCCTGACGTAGGTGTGCGATATCCAGCATGCGTGGGATTGTAGCGTCAACAGGGAAATATTAAAAATAGTAACAAAAACATATAGTTACGAACTTATGAGCTGACCCGGTTATGTGCGGCCCGCCGCGCGTCGCCGCGCGCCGCAACTGCAATGCCGAGAGGGTGAGCGACAGTTGTTGGCCGCAGGCGCGCGGCTATTTTTTGCCCTGCCGCGCCTCCCACTCCGCCGCCAGTTCCTTGTTGGTTTTGTAGTGCGGCACCTTGAACAGCAGGCGCTTCCACGATTGCAGGCGCGGGATGCTGCCCCGCACCTCGGACGTCCAGTAGCTTTCGGCGAGCTTGAGGTTGCGCGCCTGATCCATCTCGAAATATTTTTTTGAATTCGCGCCGCCGAACATGAACAGCCGCCCATCGATAATCTTGTAGGTGTCGTGATTGCCGCCGAGCGGAATCGCATACACCAGCCCGTTGGCGCAGAAGCCGTTGTACTGCGGCTTGTAGCTGTCGGGGCTTTTCACGAACAGCGCGCGGTTTTCCTCGTTGACGAAGCGATAAGTCACGCCTTCATGATCCGCCTTGATGGTCGGGTTGCCGGGCGCGGGCTTGTCGGCCTTGAAATAGCTCACCGGATCATGGCCCTTTA
>JANPOH010000396.1:0-5095 GCA_031427895.1 Betaproteobacteria bacterium | reverse complement strand
CTTCGGCAAGACTCACGGGCTTTTCTGTCTCCATCGCCACTCCAAAAAGACAGAAAACTACACAGCTTCGGCAAAATGTACAAGCCCACGCCCAACGCTATAACCCTTTCATTCATTTGCGGTTTTGATGCAATTGCCCTGCGGGCAGGCGGCTCTCACATCAAAAATCGGTCAATAAAAAGTATAATAGTGGCGCATTTGATTTACGGGTTCCTTGCAGACAATCAGGGCGTTATCCGAGCAATTGGCATTGCTGCGCGATTAAGGAGCTGAATATTGAAACGCAATCCATCTGACTTTCGTTATGTGCGTTGGCCCGTCTTGAGGCTGATGGCGCTCGTTTTCCTGCTTGCGCCGCGTGCGGCTGCCGAGGAGAGCGGGCGCATTCTGCAAAAACAGGATGTGGTTCCCGTGGAAAAATAGCTGATGCGGAAAACTCCCCTCGCGGCGCAAATTGCGCTGCTGCTGATTCTGCTTTCTGTCGGCGCTACCTGGATAAATTATATTCAGGATGTGCGTATATTGCGGCAGGTGCTGTCCGCGAGCGACCGCGGCAAAGCCGAGGGTATTGCCTACACCGTCAAAACGCTGGTCAAAAACCACAGCGAATCCCTGCTGGCGATTTCCAGGGCGCTGCGGGCGAATCTGGATATCAATCAGGCGATGACAGAGTATGTGCGTAGCGGCAATGCAAAACCCGTGCGTGATTCTCTGAGCAAGCTGCACCCGCAACTGAGCGCGGGAATTTTGTCGGTGATAGACCGCAATAAGGTTGTCATCTATCGCGCGGATCAGGCGGATGCCAGCGGCGACCGCGTTGATTTCCAGGGGTTGACTGAAGCCCTGGGCGGCGAAACGATTACCGTGGCGCAGAAAGAGAAGCCCCAGGGTATTTCCCTTCGTGTGCTCGCGCCCATTACGTTGTCGAACGGGAAAATCGCCGGTGTACTGGTGGTGGGTACTCTGATCGATGATGCATTCGCCAAAAAGCTGGCCGCCGATGCCGCCGCCGAAATTTCTTTTGCATCGAACGCAGGCCTGTGGGCAAGCTCCTTGCCGGCGGATGCGAAGGCGCGCTTGTCTGTGGACGTCGGCAATATCGCCAGGAGTCTTTATGAAAGAGGCAATGTATTCACCGAGGATCACGGCGCTCAAACCGCGCGGCTGTTTGCGCCGCTGCGTATCGTCGATGAGGCCGTCACGCTGATTGTGCAGGCCGATACCCGTGCGTCGCGCGCGTCGATGGTGGAAAGCCAGAATAATTTTCTACGGACGTCCCTTTCACTGTTGCTGGTGTGCGTATTGATCGGCAGCGGGTTTGCTTACTACATAACTCGCCCCTTGAGGCTGTTGCAAAAGGATTCGCGGCGGCTGACCACGCAGTACTCGCCCGGCGCCGCCGTCGGAGCCCGCAACACCGGCAACGTCGGCAACAAGGACAACACGGACAACAAGGACAACAAGGACAACAAGGACAACAAGGACAACAGCGAAGGGAATGAAGTCGCGACCATGGTGAATGCGCTGCAGGTGGCCACCAAGCTGCTGGCGCAACATGCCGATGAGTCGCAGCGCGCCAAGGAAAAGGCGGAGTATGCGGCGCAATACGACTCACTTACCAGTCTGCCGAACCGGTTTCTGATGGAAGACCGGTTAAAGCAGGCACTGTCGGGCGCGGAGCGTACCCAGCGCCGGGTTGGACTGTTGTTCATCGATCTGGATAATTTCAAGACTATCAATGACTCGCTGGGGCATCACGTGGGTGACCAAGTGCTGCAGGAGGCGGCATCGCGATTACGCGGTTGCGTGCGCGAGCAGGACACGGTTGCGCGCCTCGGCGGCGACGAATTCGTGGTGATACTGCCGAACATGAATGAGCCTGACGGCGCCGGGACGGTGGCGCGCAAAATCGTGCAGGTGTTGGACAGTCCGAGTGATTTTACCGGCAGTCATTTATTGCACGTGTCGGCGAGCGTCGGCATCGGCATATACCCGACCGATGCAAGGGATACCGAGGAACTCATCAAGTGCGCCGATTCAGCGATGTATCACGCCAAGGGCGGCGGGCGGAACCGTTATCAATTTTTCGCGGTCGAGATGAACGAGCGGGCGAACGAAACACTGGCAATTGAAAGCGGCTTGCGCCAGGCGCTCGAACGCGACGAATTCGAACTTTATTACCAGCCGCAGGTAGAGCTACCCGATGGCAATGTCATCGGCGTGGAGGCATTGTTGCGCTGGCGTCACCCCGAGCGCGGCTTGCTTGCGCCAGGGGCATTCATACAGATTGCCGAAGAGCGCGGCCTGATTGTGCCGATGGGCAAATGGGTGTTGAACACCGCCTGCCGGCAGAATCGGGCGTGGCAGAATGAGGGGCTGCGGCCGATTTCGATGGCGGTCAATGTCTCCCCGCTGCAATTTCAGAAAAAAGAATTTCCGGAGGTGGTTTCTGCGGCGTTGAACGACTCAGGACTGGATTACCGCTACCTTGAACTGGAAATTACCGAGGGCGCGCTCATGCATGATAGCAATATCACCAACGCGAACATCGGCGCGCTCAAGGCCATGGGGTTGAAGCTGGCGATAGATGATTTCGGCACTGGCTACTCATCGCTGAATTATCTTAAGCGGCTGCCGCTGAGCAAACTGAAAATTGACCGCTCGTTCGTAAGCGACATTCCGGGCGATAAGGACGACACCGCGATCGTGAGTGCTATTATCGCCATGGCGCTGAGTCTGAATCTGGACATCATCGCCGAGGGCGTGGAGACCGCGGAGCAAGCGGATTTGCTGCTGGCCGCCGGTTGCGCCAAGGCGCAAGGGTATTATTTCGGCAAACCCATGCCAGCAGAGGAAATGCGCGCACTGTTACGCCGATCTCCATCCGTGGCATCCGATGCATCCCAGTGGCAGACTGGCGACATCACGTTGCGCGCGGACTAGGGTCGGCTGTCCGCGGTGGCGTTTTCGGGGTTGCATAAAAACGCGGCGATTTTATCCAGCGCCAGTGTATGGCGCGCCGCACCCGCATCGATGGCCGCTTTGGGCATGCCGAAGATCATGCTGCTGTTTTTGTCCTGCGCGAAGGTGAGCGCGCCAGCTTGGCGCATCGCGAGCAGTCCCTGATCGCCGTCATGGCCCATGCCGGTAAGGATGCCGCCCACGGCCCGTGCGCCGCAGGTGCGCGCCGCCGATTCCAGCAGCGCGGTAATCGAGGGTCGAAAGCCGCCGATCGCGGCGTCATCGCCGATTTGCGCGACCAGGGTATTGTCGGGCGCGCGGCTTATTCGCAAGTGGCCGTCGTCAGGCGCAAAATACACGGCGCCGGCGTGCAGGGGTTGTCCGTGGGTTGCGACCTTGACCGTCAATTGGCACAAGGCATCCAGCCACTGCGTCGCGCCGACAATAAATCCCTTGATCATATGCTGGGTAATGACCACGGGCAGCGAAAAGTCGGCGGGCAAGGCGCCAAGTATGGTAGCCAGCGCCAATGGGCCGCCGGCGCTGGCGCCGATGGCCACGAGTTCAAGGTCGCGAATGCGTCGCGGATGGATGCGGATCACGGGTGCCGCCGCGCGCCGCGCGCGGTGTTTGATGACCTTGACCGAGGCCATCGCGCGCAAGGTCTCGATGAACCGTTCGCACGCGCGCGCATCCTTGGTCAAGGTCACCAGTTCGGGTTTTTGCACCACATCCAACGCACCCGCATGCAGCGCGTCAAAGGTCACGTTCATCGCCAGATGATTGACATAGGAGGATACCACCACGATGGGCACCGGCGTGTTGCTCATGATCTGGCGGATGGCTTCGACGCCATTGGTGCGCGGCATTTCAATATCCATGGTGATCAGATCGGGCCGCAATTGCGCGGCCTTCTGCACGGCCTCGACGCCGTCAGTCGCATAGCCGACGATTTCAAAGCCTTTCGCCTGATCGAGCAGCAGTTGCAGCAACTGGCGGTTGACCCGGACGTCATCGACGATCAATACACGCAGGGGAGACTGGGGCAATGGGGGCACGGAATTCCTGTCAGAGCAGCCGTTCAATGGTTTCGATCAGCACGCTGCTCTCGAAACTGCTTTTCACCAGATACGCATTGGCGCCGGCTTCCATGCAACGGCGGCGGTGTTCGTCTTCGTCGCGCGAGGTGATCACGATCACCGGCAGATGTTCCAGGCCGTGCGTCTGCCGGATGCCTTCGGTCAGCAGCGCGCCGTCCATTTCCGGCATTTCCAGATCGGTGACGACCAGATCGAATGCCGCGCCCGAGCGCAGCAGATCCAGCGCCTCGCGGCCGTTGGCGCAGTCCGCGGTTTCGTAACCCTGCGCCTCGATGATGTTGGTTTCCATGGTGCGCGTGGTCAGCGTGTCGTCCACCACCAGTATCCGGCGCTTGCGCCGCGATTCGCCTTCGGCAAACGCCGCGCGCGCGGCCGTAGTGGTCTGCATCGCCGAACGCGCGAGCGCGGCATCGTCAAGTACGATCAGCACGCCGCCTTTATCGTCGTAGGTGGCGCCCTTGATGTTGGCCGCGGACACCAGCGGTTTACGCAGCGGCTTGATGACGATTTCGTCTTCTTGCCCAATGCCGTCCACCACCAGCGCAACGCGGTTCTTGCCGGACGCAAGCACCAGCGCATGCCAGGCTCGCGTGGGCTTCGCGTTCTGGGGGGCGAGGCCCAGCACCGCGGCCAATTCGCGCACCGGCGTGGCATGGCCGTCAACGCGCACGCAGGTTTCCCCGTCCACTTCTGACAGGTCATCGCGGTGAAAGTAAATCGTGCATTCCATGGCGTTCATCGGCAGCACAAACTCTTGTCCGGCCGCGGTGACGCGCAGTCCGCGTTCGCGCGCGAGCAGGCCCGGCACGCGCATCACAAAGCGGGTGCCCTGTCCAGGACGGCTGTCGATGTCGAGCGTGCCTTTTAACGCGATAATCGCCGCATTCACCACGTCCATGCCTACGCCGCGACCGGAAATGGCGCTTACCGTATCGCGTGTCGAAAAGCCGGGCTCGAGTATCAGCGCGGTTTTTTCCCTGTCGCTAAACAGCGCCGCTTCCTGTGCCGTGCAGATGCCCTTGGCAATGGCCGCG
>JANPOH010000395.1:0-2360 GCA_031427895.1 Betaproteobacteria bacterium | reverse complement strand
CTTCGGCAAGACTCACGGGCTTTTCTGTCTCCATCGCCACTCCAAAAAGACAGAAAACTACACAGCTTCGGCAAAATGTACAAGCCCACGCCCAACGCTATAACCCTTTCATTCATTTGCGGTTTTGATGCAATTGCCCTGTGAATGATTCCCGGTAGCCGTTGCAAACAGGCATTATGAAGTGTTGCGCGGCGAATGAGAATCGCGATCGTGTTCCGGCAGGTGTTCCAGCATATGGTTGCGCGTGCGGACGGACGCGTGTACCCTCAAACGCCCATGGATTTTTTCATTTCACGACTACATAAATCTCGGACGCCGATCATGTCTCGTTCTTTATCTCTTTTTGCAACCACCGCGTTGGCCGTGCTACCCGGTTTCGCCATGGCGGCTGATTATCCATCGCGCCCGATACGCTTGATCGCGGCCAATTCCGCCGGCGGCGGGCTGGACCTGGTATCGCGCGCGGTTTCGCCAAAGCTGAGCGCCGCGCTGGGCCAGCAAGTGATCGTTGATAATCGCGCGGGGGCGGCGGGCGCGGTGGCCTCCGAGATCACGGCCAAGGCGGCCCCGGATGGGCATACCCTGTTGTGCAGTTCGCTGGGTGGATTGGCGGTGAACACGCATCTCTACAAGGGGCTGACCTATCACCCCTTGCGCGATTTTGCGCCGATCACGCTGTCGAGTTCGCAGGGCAATCTGGTGGTGGTCAACGTCGGCACACCGTTCAAAACCCTGCAGGAACTGAGCGCTTTTGTGAAGGCCAACCCCAACAAGTTGACGTACGGCTCTTCGGGTGCGGGCAACGCGGGACATCTCGCCACCGAGCTGTACCTCAACATGACGGGCGGCAAAAGGGTGCATGTGCCTTATAAAGGCGGCGCGCCCGCGATGGTGGATCTCATCGCCGGACAGTTGCAGGTGGTGTTTTCGTCGGCAGCGACCGCCGTGCCGCAGGTGAAGGCGGGCAAGATACGCGCGCGGGCGGTCACCACCGCGCGGCGCGCCAGCGCGCTGCCGGATCTGCCGACGGTCGCCGAGACCGGGTTGAAAGGCTACGAGGCCGATAACTGGTACGGCTTTGTCACCGTCGCCGGCACGCCGCCCGCGATCATCAAACGATTGCACACCGAGATCGTCAAAGCGTTGCAATCCCCCGATGTCAAACAGGCGCTGTCGAATCAGGGCCTCGATCTGCGCACCAGTACACCGGAGGAATTCGGCAAATACATGAAGTCCGAATTCGACAAGTGGGCGAAGGTGATCAAGGACGCGGGTATCGCGGCAAACTGATGTGAAACGCGAAGGCGTCAATCTGGCGCCCTCAAGCGGGACGTAGGCCGCGTCGGGATCGCCGACAGCCGGCCCACTGATATCGGGGAGATTTTGACGTGGAAAATGCGCAAACTGCCCGCTACGCTGTTGCTCGCTTTCACCGCATCCATGGCCCAAGGCCAGCCGGCCTGGCGCCCCGACAAGCCGGTTGAATTCACCGTGCCGACCGTGGCAGGCGGCAACAGCGACCGTATCACCCGGCACGCACAAAAAATCCTGCAAGACCGCAAGCTGTTGCCGGTGCCCGCGACCGTGATGAACCGCACCGGCGGCAACCAGACGCCGGCGGCGCTGCATGTGCATCAGCAAGCGGGCGACGGGCATTTTGTGCTGCTCGCCAATCCGGCACTTTTACCAACGAACTGAACGGCATCAGCAAGCTGCGCTATACGGAGTTTACGCCGCTGGCGCTGCTGGTGATCGAAAGCAGCGTGCTTGCGGTGCGCGCCGCGGGCGTTGATCCGCGCCGGATGAAAGTCGTGGTGTTCAAGGGCAGCGGCGAATCCATCGCCGCGATGCAGAAATTCAAGACGCTGTTCAGGCGTCGGAATCGAAGCAAGCACAACTTCTAGCACTGATTTATTTCCCGCCCCTGCGTGATCCGCTACAGCGATACGTTGTGTCATTTCAGAACCTCTGTTTTGCGGTTACAACCCTCTACTACCAAAAACCAGACGGACAGGTGGTTGGCGAAAGGGTTCGCCAGCATCCTGACTATCAAACGGCCAGAGATACACATATCGCCGCAAGAGAAAATCTGACGAAGCAGAAATTGAAAACCATGCGGCCAAGTACACAAAGTACTAACCATCCAATCGAGAGGGACGCCCCGCAAGCGGGTCGCCCCCTCATTGGCACGTTGGACTTTACAAAGAGATTGACCAATGTTCTCAAATATGAGAACCTTTCGACATGCCCTATTCCATCGAATACTTTCATCCGAAGGTGCTTGCTGAAATTGAGGCTTGGCCAGCGGACATCCTTGCGGATTACGCGCGCATTGCAGAGCTCCTCATGGAGCACGGCCC
>JANPOH010000394.1:0-6384 GCA_031427895.1 Betaproteobacteria bacterium | reverse complement strand
GCATCGCGCTGGCCGGCATCCCCAACGAAGTTGCCATCGTAGCCATTACCGTCAAGCGGCATATTGACGTGGCCCTGGCAGCAAAATTCGCCGAGATGACGCCCGATGAATTCAAGTTTCTGAATCCGGCGCACACCAAGCTGGTCATTAACAGTAACAGCGCCGAAACCATCGTGCTGCCCAAAAACAAGTTAGCCATTTTCCTGGCCAACCTCGGCGAGAACGAAAACAAACCGCTCGCATCATGGAAAACCTACACCGTCAAAGCCGGTGAGCGCGCCGAGACCCTGGCCGCACGGCACAACATTTCCGTCGCCGAACTGAATAAAGCGAACAACATCGGCGGGCGCCGCCTGATCGCGACGGGACAGATGATCCTGGTGCCGACTGACGGCGAAATGCAGCCGGTGCTGGCCGACGTAGCGGCACAAGCGGCGATGCTGCCGGTCGCCGCGCGCAAAACGGCGGTGGTCACGCGCGCACCGGCCCGCAAAGCCGCGCCCCCCAGCCGCGTCACCACGCGCATGCCGGCCAAACCCGCCGCCAAACCCCCGGCGCGCGCAAAACCCATAGCACATACCGCCAGCCGGTAGAATATCCGCGGCGCGCTGGTGATTACGACCGCAGCATGCTGCTTAGTACTACCGCAGTATGCTGCTATTCCGGCAGCCCCGCCGTCACCAGCGTGCGGGTGTAGTCTGACTGGGGGCGGGTAACAATGTCGTCGAATAAGCCGCTTTCGACCACGCAACTGTCCTTCATCACTATCACTCGGTGCGCCATCGCGCGCACGACATCGATGTCGTGCGTCACCAGGATATAACTCAGACCGTACTTGCGCTGCAACTCGCCCAGCAACTCCAGCACCTGCTTCTGGATGGTTACGTCCAGCGCGCTGGTCGGCTCGTCGAGCACCACCACTTGCGGTTTCACAATCAGCGCGCGCGCGATCGCAATGCGCTGGCGCTGCCCGCCGGAGAACTCGTGCGGATAACGGTCAAGCAGCGGCGCCACCGCGCCGTTTTCGGTCAAGCCGACATCCTGCAACGCCTGAATCACGCGGCTGCGGCGCTGCGCCTCGGTTAAACCGGGTTCGTGAATTTCGAGACCCTCGCCGACAATGACCTCCACTGTCAGGCGCGGCGACAGCGACGACAGCGGATCCTGAAACACCACCTGTATCCTGCGCCGCAGCGCGCGGCGGGCGGTGTTATCCGCACCGAGCCACGGCGCACCGCCGATGTGAATCTCGCCCTGCGCCGCCACCAAGTTCAGCACCGCCAGCGCCAGCGTGGTTTTGCCGGAGCCGGATTCGCCGATCACGCCCAGCGTTTCACCCGGCGCGAGGTCGAAGTCGATATCGCGCACCGCCGTGAATTTGCCCTTTTTGAACCAGCCCCGGATGCCGGGTAAACGCGTCGGATAATCCACCCGCACGCGCTTGGCGGACACCACGCAGCCCTCGCCCACCGGCGACACCGCGCGCTCGGGGCGACTGTTCAATAATTTTTTTGTATAAGCATGTTGCGGGCGCTGCGTGACCTCGGCGGTAGACCCCTGCTCCACGATCACGCCACGCTCCATCACGGCCACGCGGTCTGAAAAGCGCCGCACCAGGTTCAGATCATGCGTAATCAGCAGCAGCGCCATGCCCGACTCCGATATTAATTTATCAATTAAATCAAGTATTTGCATTCGTATCGTGACATCCAGCGCGGTGGTCGGCTCATCCGCGATCAACAGGCGTGGATTACACGCCAGAGCCATCGCAATCACCGCGCGCTGACGCTGCCCGCCCGACAATTGATGCGGATAACTGCGCGCGCGCGCCGCCGGTTCCGTGATGCCCACGCGCGCCAGCGCCGCAACCGCGCCATCCAGCGCCTGCGCGGCATTCATACCCATATGCAATTGCAGCGACTCCGCGATCTGGCTGCCCACCGGATAAATCGGGTTCAGCGCCGTCATCGGCTCCTGAAAAATCACCGCGATGTCGCGTCCGCGCATGGCTTGCAGCGCGCCGTCACGCATTTGCAACACGTTGTTACCGTCAAACACGATTTCGCCGGACAGGCGTGCGGCCTCCACCAGCCGCAGCAACGACAGCGCGGTGACGGTTTTGCCGGAACCGGATTCACCGACCAGCGCCAGCTTCTCGCCCGCGCCGAGCGCAAACGACACGCGATCCACCACGCGGCGCTGACCGAACTCGATACTCAGATCACGCACCTCCAGCAGACTCATGGCGTTTTCCCTTCATCCGCTTCCAGCACCTTGCGCGGATCCAGCGCATCACGCAGCGCGTCGCCAATCAGGATCAGCAGCAGCAGCAACACCACCAGCACGCCAAAGGTGGTCAGCGAAATCCACCACGCATCGAGATTCTCTTTGCCCTGATTCAGCAATTCACCCAGGCTCGGCGTGCCCGGCGGCACCCCCAGGCCGAGAAAATCCAGACTGGTCAGCGCACCGATGGCGCCCGCCATTTCAAACGGGATCAGCGTCACCACCGGCGTCATGCTGTTGGGCAAAATGTGCCGCCACATGATGGTGCGGTCGCTCTGGCCCAGCGCTTTGGCGGCGCGAACGTAGTCGAGCGTGCGATTCTTGAGAAACTCGGCGCGCACATACGCCGCGACGCCCAGCCAGCCGAACAACGACAGCAGTATCACCAGCAAGGAAAAACTCGGCGCGAACAGCGCCGACAAAATAATTAAAAGGTAGAGCTTGGGCATGGCGCCCCAAATCTCGTTAAAGCGCTCCATCGCGATATCCACCCACCCCGCGAAATACCCCTGAATCGCGCCATACAGCACGCCCAGCACCGTGCATACCGCGGCCACGATCAATGCAAAAAACACCGAAATACGAAAGCCGTAGAGCAGGCGCGCCAGAAGATCGCGCCCCTTGTCGTCGGTGCCCAGCAGGTTGTCGCTGTCCGGCCGCGACGGATTGGGGTTTTTCGCGAAGTAGTTGATGGTCCGGTAGTGATAAGGGTTGGGCGGATACAGCGCAAAGTTGCCGGGCGCGGCGAGGTTCTTGCGTATCAGCGGGTCGAGATAATCGGTCGGCGTAATAAAATCGCCGCCGAAGGTGGTTTCCGGCAACGTTTGCACAATCGGGAAATACCACTGGCCGTTATAACGGGCCACCAGCGGCTTGTCATTGGAGAGTATTTCCGCGCACAGACTCAAGCCAAAAATAACCATAAAAATCAACAGGCTGCGATACCCCAGCCGGTTCGAGCGAAAACGCCGCCAGGCGCGCCGGGTGGGGCTTTCCGCCTTTGCCACGTTTAACCTGGGAAGGGTCGCGGTGTCGGCCATGGTCACTCGAATTTCACGCGCGGGTCTACCCACAGGTAACTCAGGTCGCGCAGCAAATGCGCGATCAAGCCCAGCAGCGTGAACACAAACAGGTTGGCGAACACCACCGGATAATCACGCCGGATGACCGATTCGTAGGAGAGCAGCCCCAATCCATCCAGCGAAAACAGCGTTTCAATCAACAGCGATCCGGCAAAAAATGCGCCCAGAAACGCCGCCGGAAACCCGGTGGCGATCGGAATCAAGGCGTTGCGAAACACGTGACGCCACAGCACGGTTTTCTCCGGCACGCCCTTGGCGCGCGCGGTCAGCACGTATTGCTTGCGGATTTCTTCGAGCATGGCGTTCTTGGTGAGCACGGTGATGATCGCAAAGCCGCCCAGCACCATTGCCGTGACCGGCAGCGTGACGTGCCACAGGTAATCGGTGACCTTGCCCCACGCGCTCAACTCCGCCCAGTTCGTCGACGTAATGCCGCGCAGCGGAAACCACTGCACGAAGGTGCCGCCCGCGAAGTAGACCAGCAGCACCACGCCCAGCACAAAGCTGGGGATCGCGTAGCCGAGGAGAATCACAAACGTCGTCGCGGTATCAAACGGCGTGCCCGCGCGCACCGCCTTGGCGATGCCCAGCGGAATGGAAATCAGGTAAGTGAGGAAAAACGTCCACAGCCCCAGCGTGATCGACACCGGCAGCTTTTCCTTAATTAACTGCCACACATCCTTGTTGTGAAAAAAACTTTTGCCCAGATCAAAGCGCGCGAACTGCCCCAGCATCTGAAAAAAACGCTCGTGCGCGGGCTTGTCGAAGCCGTAGAGTTTTTTAATTTCCTCGACCTGGGCGGCGTCCACGCCCTGCCGTCCGCGGTAATTGCTCTCGGACGGCGCCGCGCCCGCTTCGCCTCCCGCATCACGCCCCTGGAGTTGCGACATCATCTGCTCCACCGGCCCGCCGGGCACGAATTGAATGATGGTAAACGTAATCAGCAAAATGCCGATCAGCGTCGGGATCATCAGCAGCAGCCGCTTGAGTATGTAAGCCCACATGATTACTGCTTGCTCCACCAGGTACGCAGCACCCAGTCTTCGGGCTGATAATACAGCGGCGCGACGGTTGGCTGCTCAAATTTGCGCGCACGATACGCCACGCGAAATCCTTCGGCATACCACTGCGGCACGACATAGTGCCCGTGCCGCAACACGCGATCCAGCGCCTTCAGACGCGACACCAACTCCGGCCGCGTGCGCGAGGCCACCGCCTGGTCGAGCAGGTAATCCACGCCCGCATCCCGCACGCCGATCATGTTGCTCGACCCTTGCGTATCGGCGGATTTCGATCCATAACGGTCGAGCAGCTCGCTGCCGGGCGCTTCCGAGCCGCGAATGCGAACCGTGGTCAAATCATAATCGAACACGTCCCAGCGTTTTTGGATCAAGGCGAAATCCGCGCGCCGGTAACGCGCCTCGATGCCCAGCTTGGCCAGCGCCTGCATATACGGCGTAAAGGTGCGCTCGCCCGAGCCGCCGTCGAGATACTCCATCACAAAGGCCTCGCCTTTGGCATTACGCAAGGCGCCGTCACGGTAGGTCCACCCCGCCGCTTCCAGCAGCGACCTGGCGCGGCGCAAATTGCCGCGCAGGCCCTCCGGCCCCGCGGTCGAGGGCGGTTGCGGCACGGGCTCGGAGAATATTTTTGCCGGCAACTTGTCGCGTAGCGGTTCCAGTACCAGCAGTTCATCCACGCCCGGCAGACCCTTGGCCTCGAAATCACTGCCGACAAAAAAGCCGCGGATGCGCGCATAGGAGTTATAAAACAACTGGCGGTTCATCCATTCGTAATCCATCGCCAGCGCAAGCGCCTCGCGCACGCGCGGATCCTTGAATTTTTCGCGCCGGGTGTTGATCAGATAACCCTGAAAATCGCCGGCATTGCGCGATTTCAGATGCGTGCGTATCAATTCGCCGCTGTCAAATTTTTTGCCGGTATACGCGCGCGCCCAATCGCGCGCCGAGAACACCTGCACGTAGTCGAATTCGCCCGCCTTGAAGGCCTCGGTCTGCGCGGTGCCGTCCTTGTAGATTTTAAAAGTGATGCGGTCGAAGTTGAACAAGCCGCGGCGCACGTTCAGATCACGCGCCCAGTAATTGGGGTCGCGGTCGTAGGTGATGTCGCGCCCGAAATTCATGCGGCCTATTTTGTACGGGCCGCTGGCGATGGGCTTGTCGGTGATGACTTCGTTAAACGGCTTGCCCCCGCCCCACGCCTTGCCGAATACCGGCAGGCTGCCCACCAGCAGCGGCAGTTCCGCGCTCGCGCGGCGGAAATCAAAGCGGATGGCGAGTTCGCCGGTCACCACGGCTTGTTTCACATCGCCGAAGATCGTGCGGTATTGCGGCGCGGCGGCCTTGCTCATCAGCGTGTCAAACGTATGCTTCACATCCGCCGCCGTTACCGGTGAACCATTCTGAAACCTCGCCCTGGGGTTGAGACGAAACGTCACCGACAACAGATCATCCGCGACCTCGATATCCTCGGCGAGCAAACCGTAGGCCGTGTTGGGCTCGTCGTAGCTGCCGGTCATCAGCGTCTCGAACACCAGCATGCCCAGCGCCGGCGCCGCCGCGCCCTTCAAGGTATAGGGATTGAATTTGTCGAAGTTGGTAAGGCGCGTCGGCGCCACCAGCGCAATCTCGCCGCGTTTGGGCGCATTGGGATTCGCCCACTCGAAACTCACAAACCCCGGCGGGTACTTAATGTCGCCGAACTGCGCGTAGGCGTGCGCCGCGTGCGTCTGGCTCGCCATCGCCCCGGCGACGGCTGCCGCGATTAGCATCAACGCACGCATCATCAATCGAACGCCGCCTTTAGGGTTGTCGTCGCGGTCGCGCCGGGCACGGCTGCGAGCAACTGCTGCGTATACGGATGTCGCGGATTGCGGTAAATCTCGTCGGCATCGGCCAGTTCCACGATTTCACCATCCTTCATCACCATCACCTCGTCGGACATGTAGCGCACCACCGCCAGATCATGCGAGATAAACACGTAGCTCATGTGGAAC
>JANPOH010000393.1:0-16036 GCA_031427895.1 Betaproteobacteria bacterium | reverse complement strand
AGGCACCGAGATGGTCATGCCTGGGGACAACATTTCGATCACGGTGACGCTGATCCAGCCGATCGCGATGGAAGAGGGGCTGCGCTTCGCAATACGCGAAGGCGGCAGAACAGTCGGCGCAGGCGTCGTCGCGAAAGTTATTGAATAAGGCAAGAATAAGGTAGTAAGGCGTGAAGCGTGAGGCGTGAGGCGCAAGTATGGCGGCTCAGTGAATAATGCCTCACCCCTTACGCCTCACGCCTCACGAGTTAAAGGCCAGTAGCTCAATTGGTAGAGTATCGGTCTCCAAAACCGAGGGTTGGGGGTTCGAGACCCTCCTGGCCTGCCAGTTTTGAAATAGATGAAATAAACACACGGGATGCTTTCCCGGCGCGCGACAGTTGATTGGCGAAAGGCCCGGCATCCGGATCATATAGATGGTTGACAAGATCAAAGTTGTTATTGCGGCATTGCTGGCGATTGCGGGCATCGTGGCATTTCACTATTTCACTGACAAGGCGCCGATGATCGTGCGTGTGCTGTCGGTGTTCGGCGGCTTGATTGCCGGCGGGCTGTTTTTTTTGACTACCGCGTGGGGCCAGCAGTTTAGAATTTACGCGCTGGAATCGATAGACGAAACCCGCAAGGTGGTGTGGCCTACGCGCAAGGAAACGTTGCAGACCACGGCAATTGTGTTCGTCTTCGCGGTCATCATGGCGCTGTTTTTGTGGCTGGTGGACGCGAGTCTGTTGTGGGTGGTTAAAAAGCTGATTGGCCGGGGTGAGTCATGAGCAAGAAATGGTATGTGGTGCACGCCTATTCCGGCTTCGAAAAAAGCGTGCAGCGCGCGCTGGCGGATCGCATACAGCGGCAGGGCATGCAGGACAAATTTGGTCAAATTCTGGTGCCGGTCGAAGAAGTCGTTGAGATGAAATCCGGGCAAAAAAGCACCAGCGAGCGGAAATTCTTCCCCGGCTATGTGCTGGTTGAAATGGATATGGACGAGCAGTCGTGGCACTTGGTGAAAAACACGCCCAAGGTCACGGGATTCGTTGGTGGCACGGCGACCAAGCCGACGCCCATTTCGGAAAAAGAAGTGCAGAATATTCTGCACCAGATCCAAGAGGGCGTGGAGAAGCCGCGTCCGAAAGTGTTGTTTGAAGTCGGCGAAGCGGTGCGCGTCAAAGATGGCCCGTTCGTGGAGTTCATCGGCAACGTCGAGGATGTCAACTACGACAAGAGCAAGCTGCGCGTGTCGGTCACCATTTTCGGTCGTTCAACACCAGTGGAGCTGGAATTCAGTCAGGTGGAAAAAGCCTGATGCGGTATGAGGCGGGATCGGGTTTTATTGATATAACTGTTTGTTTTAAAAGTAATTTTAAGGGGAGGTTGAGCGATCAACCGTTCGCACCCAACAGGAGAATGTCATGGCAAAAAAGGTAGTGGGTTTTATTAAGCTGCAAGTGCCGGCGGGTAAGGCGAACCCTTCGCCGCCTATCGGCCCGGCGCTCGGCCAGCGTGGTTTGAACATCATGGAATTCTGCAAGGCGTTTAATGCAGCCACGCAGAAACTGGAGCCGGGTCTGCCGGTGCCGTGCGTGATTACCGCGTATCAGGATAAGAGCTTCACCTTTGTGATGAAAACGACGCCCGCGTCGATCCTCATCAAAAAAGCGGCGAAGATTGAATCCGGCAGCAAGACGCCGCATTCCGACAAGGTGGGCAAAATCACGCGCAAGCAGGCTGAAGAAATCGCTAAAACAAAAATGCCCGATCTGACTGCCGCTGATCTCGAAGCAGCCGTGCGCACGATCGCCGGCAGCGCCCGCAGCATGGGCGTCGACGTGGTGGAGGGCTAAGATCATGGCTAAAGATTCCAAGCGTTATACGGCGTTGCGTACCAAGGTAGATCGTGAAAAGCTCTATCCGGTCACCGACGCCCTGAAAGTCATCAAAGAAAACGCGACCGCGAAGTTTAACGAGTCTATCGACGTGTCGATCAATCTGGGCATTGACGCGAAGAAATCCGATCAGACCGTGCGCGGAGCGCTGGTGTTGCCGCAAGGCACTGGCAAGACCATGCGTGTGGCGGTGTTCGCACAAGGGGAAAACGCTGCCAAAGCCAAGGATGCCGGCGCTGATATCGTGGGTTTTGAGGACCTCGCAGCCGACATCAAGGCGGGCAAGATGGATTTCGATGTGGTGATTGCCACGCCGGATGCGATGCGCGTGGTTGGTGCGCTGGGTCAAATTCTCGGCCCGCGCGGGCTGATGCCGAACCCGAAAGTCGGCACCGTGACGCAGGACGTGGTTGGCGCGGTTAAAAACGCCAAGGCTGGCCAAGTGCAGTACCGCACAGACAAGGCCGGTATCGTGCAGTGCTCTATTGGTCGCGCGTCATTCACCGTCGAAGCGCTGGAAGAAAACATGAAAGCGCTGATCGAGGCGATCAACAAATCGCGCCCGCCCACTGCCAAGGGCATCTTCCTGAAAAAGATATCCCTGTCCAGCACCATGGGCGCCGGCGTGCGCGTCGATCAGGCAAGCTTTACGCAGCAGCAGGCGTAAACAGCATCAGTTCTCCGCTGCGCGTTTTGCAGGTATCGGGCAGCGGAGCAGTACTTTGGGCTGCCGGCAACGGATCGCCGGCAGGTTGTCAAAGACCGTAGGGGTTTGCGGTGAAAGGTAAAACGTGCGACGTGAATTCTGCGGCGCGCGTTTCCCCGAAACCAAGAACTTAATTGAGAACAGTAAAAAGTCGAAATGCGGAACAACGCGTTTCTCGTTTCCTTTTTACGCATCACGCTCTACGCAGACGGTGTGCCCGAAACAGGTCAAACATTCATGTCTGACTTCTGGATCACAGGTCGCCGTGTTGTGAGTTGAGAGTTAAGGGTTGAATGTTGGGAATTAACGGCGGCATCGTTACTCCGAACACCAAACTCCGCGCTCTAAGCTGAATCTTAATAAGGAGAACGACCTTGAGTCTGAATCTGGAGCAGAAACAAGCAGCCGTAGCCGAGATCGGCGCCGAAGTGGCGAAGGCCCAAGCTATTGTGCTTGCCGAGTATCGCAGTCTGCCGGTCGGAGACATGACCGCTTTGCGCAAGAAGGCGCGCGAATCGGGTGTGTATTTCCGTGTGTTGAAAAACACCCTGGCGCGTCGTGCGGTGGCTGATACGCCGTTCAAGGAACTCGCTGACAAAATGAGCGGGCCCCTTGCCTATGGCATCGCGGCGGATCCGGTGGCGGTGGCGAAAGTGTTGCATGAATACGCCAAAGCCAACGACAAGCTGGTCATCACGGCGGGCGCCATGCCGGGTGTGATGATGTCGCCGCAGCAAGTTGCTACGCTGGCATCCATGCCCAGCCGTCAGGAGTTGCTGGCGAAACTGGTTGGCACCATGCAGGCGCCGGTTGTCAAGTTTGTCCGTACACTGAACGAAGTGCCGGGCAAGTTTGTGCGCACACTGGCCGCAGTACGCGACGAGAAATCCAAGCAGGCTGCTTAATAGTTATTAAAAACAACTACTTACTAAATTGTAATTCAGGAGAACGACATGAGCGCAGTAATCGATGAAGTGATTGAAAAAGTATCCGGCATGACTGTGCTGGAATTGTCCGAGTGCATTAAGCGCATGGAAGAGAAGTTTGGCGTTTCCGCCGCCGCTGCCGTGGCTGTAGCTGGTCCGGCCGCTGCTGGCCCGGTCGTCGCCGCCGAGGAGAAGACCGAGTTCTCAGTGCTGCTCCAGGCCGCCGGCGAGAAGAAGGTGGAGGTGATTAAGGTCGTGCGTGCGGCGACGGGGCTGGGCTTGAAAGAAGCCAAAGATCTGGTGGATGGCGCACCGAAGCTCGTGAAAGAAGGCATACCGAAGGCAGATGCCGAGAAAGTCCTCAAGGATTTGCTCGCTGCCGGCGCGAAAGCCGAACTGAAGTAATCCCGTGTTTGGAACCGGCGAGCGGGCAACCGCTGGCCGGTTCTATTCATCGGTGTGATTCGTCCCGATTTTTGAGCAGCGCATCAATAAATCCGCGTGACGCTGAAATGTACAGTGCGCGCAGCGGTCTATGTGCTGTAGTTGATTTTAGTTTGTTTAGTTAGTTAACGCTCTCTCCCGGAGTCACCATGGCCTACTCCTTTACCGAGAAAAAACGTATCCGCAAGAGCTTCGCGAAGCGCGATAATGTGCTTCCGGTGCCGTATTTGCTGGCGACGCAGATTGCGTCGTTTGCGGCATTCCTGCAGGAGCATACCGCGCCCGAAGCCCGCAAGATCGAAGGGCTGCAAGCGGCGTTTAAATCGATCTATCCGATCGAAAGTCACTCGAAGAACGCACGTCTGGAATACGTCAGCTACGTGCTGGGCGAACCGCCGTTCGACGTAAAGGAATGCCAGCAGCGTGGCCTGACGTTTGCCGCGCCGTTGCGCGCCAAAGTGCGTCTGATCATCATGGACAAAGAGGCCGCCAAGCCCACGCCCAAGGAAGTGAAAGAGCAGGAAGTGTACATGGGCGAAATCCCGCTGATGACAAACACCGGTTCGTTTGTCATCAACGGCACCGAGCGTGTCATCGTGTCGCAGTTGCATCGTTCACCCGGCGTGTTCTTCGAGCACGACCGCGGCAAGACGCACTCCTCGGGCAAGCTGTTGTTTTCGGCGCGAGTGATACCGTACCGCGGCTCGTGGCTCGACTTCGAGTACGATCCGAAAGACTATCTCTACTTCCGTGTCGATCGCCGCCGCAAGATGCCAGTGACGATCCTCCTGAAGGCGCTCGGCTATAACGTCGAGCAGATACTTAAGGAATTTTTTGTGTTCGACACTTTCCATATATCCAGGGATGGCGTCGAATACGATTTGATCCCGGAGCGCATGCGCGGTGAAACGGCGCGTTTTGATATTGCCGCGAAAGGCGGCAAAGTGATCGTCGCCAAGGATAAGCGCATTACCGTGCGTCTGGTGCGCGAGATGGAACAGGCGGGCTTGAAGCGCATCATCGTGCCGGAAGACTTTTTCATCGGCCGCGCGCTGGCAACCAATGTGATCGATACCACCACGGGCGAAGTCATTGCCAATGCCAATGACGAAGTGACCGAAGAGGTGCTGGCCAAGTTGCGCGAGGCCAATGTCGCGAGCGTGCAGACCATCTACACCAACGACCTTGACCAGGGCCCGTATATTTCGCAGACCCTGCGTATTGATGAATCCACTGATCAAGTCTCGGCGCAGGTGGCGATTTATCGCATGATGCGTCCCGGCGAGCCGCCGACGGAAGAAGCCGTTAAATCCTTGTTTAATGGCCTGTTTTTCGCGGTAGAGCGCTACGATCTGTCGGCCGTAGGCCGCATGAAATTCAACCGCCGCGTGGGCCGTGCCGAATTAACCGGCGCGACCACCTTGTCGTCCGAAGACATCGTTGCCTCGATCCGGATTCTGGTCGAGCTGCGTAACGGCAAAGGCGAAATAGACGACATCGATCACCTCGGAAATCGCCGGGTGCGCTCGGTGGGCGAGTTGGCGGAAAACCAGTTCCGCGCCGGCCTCGTGCGCGTGGAGCGCGCGGTTAAAGAGCGTTTGTCGCAGGCTGAATCCGACAATCTGATGCCGCACGATTTGATTAACGCCAAGCCGGTGTCGGCGGCGATCCGCGAGTTCTTTGGTTCGAGCCAGTTGTCGCAATTCATGGATCAGACCAATCCGCTTTCGGAAATCACCCACAAGCGCCGCGTGTCCGCGCTGGGACCAGGCGGTCTTACACGGGAACGCGCAGGCTTCGAGGTGCGCGACGTGCATCCGACGCACTATGGCCGCGTGTGCCCGATTGAAACGCCCGAAGGCCCGAACATCGGCCTGATTAATTCCTTGGCGCTGTATGCCCGCACCAATGACTATGGCTTCCTTGAGACGCCGTACCGCAAGGTAATTGACGGCAAGGTGACCAATCAGATCGACTATCTGTCGGCGATTGAAGAAGGCCGTTACATGATCGCGCAGGCCAACGCCGAACTCGATAAAGACGGAAAATTTACCGACGAGTTGGTGTCTTCGCGTAATCACAATGAATTCACGCTGGCCACGCCGGATCGCATCGAGTACATGGACGTGGCGCCGGCACAAGCCGTGTCGGTGGCGGCCTCCCTGATTCCGTTCCTGGAGCACGACGACGCGAACCGCGCACTGATGGGTTCCAACATGCAGCGTCAGGCCGTGCCGTGTTTGCGCGCGGAAAAGCCGCTGGTCGGCACGGGGCTTGAGCGCACCGTGGCGGTTGATTCCGGCACGGCGGTGCAGGCGCGCCGCGGCGGCGCGGTCGATTACGTGGACGCCAGCCGTATCGTGGTGCGCGTGAACGACGACGAAACTTCCGCCGGCGAAGTCGGTGTGGATATTTACAACCTGGTGAAGTATCAGCGTTCCAACCAGAACACCAACATCAATCAGCGTCCGCTGGTCAAAGTCGGCGACAAAATCGCCAAGGGCGACGTGGTGGCGGACGGCGCCTCGACCGACAAGGGCGAACTCGCGCTGGGACAGAACATGCTGGTCGCGTTCATGCCCTGGAACGGTTACAACTTTGAAGACTCGATCCTGATCTCCGAGCGCGTGGTGGCGGATGACCGCTTTACCTCGATTCACATCGAAGAGCTGTCGGTGGTGGCGCGAGATACCAAGCTCGGCCCCCGAAGAGATCACACGCGACATTTCCAATTTGTCCGAAGGTCAACTCGGCAGTCTTGACGAGTCGGGCATTATTTATATCGGCGCCGAAGTCGAAGCCGGCGATGTGCTGGTCGGCAAGGTAACGCCCAAAGGCGAAACGCAACTCACACCCGAAGAAAAATTGCTGCGTGCGATCTTCGGCGAGAAAGCTTCCGACGTAAAAGACACCAGTTTGAGGGTGCCATCCGGCATGGCGGGCACGGTGATCGACGTGCAGGTGTTCACCCGCGAAGGTATTGAGCGGGACAAGCGCGCACAGCAGATCATCGATGATGAATTGAAGCGCTACAAGCAGGATTTAGCCGATCAATTCCGTATCGTTGAGAACGACGCATTTGAACGTCTTGAGCGCCTGCTGACCGGCAAGACCGCCAATGGCGGCCCGAAAAAGCTCGCCAAGGGTTCCAAGATCACCAAGGCGTATCTGCAGGAGGTCGATCGTCATCACTGGTTCGATGTGCGCCTGACCAACGAAGAAGCCGCGCAGCAGGTCGAGCAACTGCAAGAGAGCATCAAGCAGACCACCATTCTGTTCGACAAGGCGTTTGAAGAGAAAAAGAAAAAGCTCACCAGCGGCGACGAATTGCCGCCGGGCGTGCAGAAGATGGTCAAGGTGTATCTGGCCGTCAAACGCCGCCTGCAACCAGGCGACAAGATGGCGGGCCGTCACGGCAACAAAGGTGTTGTGTCCAAAATCACTCCGGTTGAAGACATGCCGTACATGGCCGATGGCACTACCGTGGATATTGTGTTGAATCCGCTGGGCGTTCCGTCACGCATGAACGTCGGTCAGATTCTCGAAACGCACTTGGGCTGGGCCGCCAAGGGTCTGGGCCTTCGCATTGGTGAAATGCTGCGTAAGCAGGCGGCAGTGGCGGACATACGCGCACTGCTGAACAAGATTTACAACACCAGCGGCAAAGCCGCCGACCTTGACAGCCTCACCGACGACGAGGTGAAGGAGTTGGCGACCAACCTGCGCGCCGGCGTGCCATTCGCGACGCCGGTATTCGACGGTGCCACGGAAGCTGAGATACGCCAGATGCTGGATCTGGCATATCCGAGCGACGACCTGAGTGCCAAGCGCATCGGTTTTACGCCGAGCAAAACGCAAGTGACGCTGCACGACGGGCGTTCCGGCGAGGCGTTCGAGCGTCCGGTAACCGTGGGTTACATGCACATGCTCAAATTGCATCACCTGGTGGATGACAAGATGCACGCGCGCTCGACCGGCCCGTATAGCCTGGTGACTCAGCAACCGCTGGGCGGCAAGGCGCAGTTCGGCGGGCAGCGTTTCGGCGAGATGGAAGTGTGGGCGCTCGAGGCCTACGGTGCGGCGTATGTGTTGCAGGAGATGCTCACCGTCAAGTCGGACGACACCGAAGGCCGGCGCAAAGTCTACGAATCCATCGTCAAGGGCGAACACAAGATCGAAGCGGGCATGCCCGAATCGTTCAACGTGCTGGTGAAGGAAATCCGCTCGCTGGCGATCGATATCGACTTGGATCGCAAGCGTTATTAAGCCTGCGTTGGTTAGTAACTAAGAATTTAGGTAAGTATTTGTTTTTGCACGATAATCTGAACTCGACAGGAGTCACGGATGAAAGCACTACTGGATTTGTTCAAACAGGTCACGCAGGAAGAAGAGTTCGACGCGATCAAGATTGGCCTCGCGTCGCCGGAGAAAATCCGTTCGTGGTCGTACGGCGAGGTTAAAAAGCCGGAGACCATTAATTACCGTACGTTCAAACCGGAACGTGATGGCTTGTTCTGCGCCAAGATATTTGGTCCGGTAAAAGATTACGAGTGTCTGTGCGGCAAATACAAGCGCCTGAAGCATCGCGGAGTGATCTGTGAAAAGTGCGGCGTTGAAGTTACGCTGTCCAAGGTGCGCCGCGAGCGCATGGGACACATCGAGCTCGCGAGCCCGGTCGCGCACATCTGGTTCCTGAAATCGCTGCCATCGCGTCTGGGCATGGTGCTCGATATGACGCTGCGCGATATCGAGCGCGTGCTGTATTTCGAAGCTTACGTGGTGACCGATCCTGGCATGACGCCGTTAAAGCGCTGCCAGTTGCTGACCGAAGACGATTATCTGGCGAAGGTCGAAGAATTCGGTGACGATTTCTCCGCCGCCATGGGCGCGGAAGGCGTGCGCGACTTGCTTCGCAGCCTCGAACTCAAGCGTGAAATCGAGACGCTGCGTACTGATCTCGCCGCAACCAGCTCGGAAACCAAAATCAAGAAAATCGCCAAGCGCCTGAAGGTGCTCGACGGTTTTAACAAGTCCGGCATCAAGCCCGACTGGATGGTGCTGGAGGTGCTGCCGGTGCTGCCGCCGGAACTGCGTCCGCTGGTGCCGCTGGACGGCGGTCGATTCGCCACGTCCGACCTGAACGATCTGTATCGCCGTGTGATTAACCGCAATAACCGTTTGAAGCGTCTGCTCGAACTCAAGGCGCCGGAAATCATCGTGCGTAACGAAAAGCGCATGCTGCAGGAGGCGGTTGATTCGCTGCTTGACAACGGTCGTCGCGGCAAGGCCATGACTGGCGCCAACAAGCGTCCGCTGAAATCGCTGGCCGACATGATTAAAGGCAAAGGCGGTCGTTTCCGCCAAAACCTGCTGGGCAAGCGCGTCGATTATTCCGGTCGCTCGGTGATCGTGGTCGGACCGCAATTGAAGCTTCATCAATGCGGTCTGCCGAAAAAAATGGCGCTTGAGTTGTTCAAACCGTTTATTTTCAACCGTCTCGAAGTCATGGGGCTGGCGACCACCATCAAGGCCGCTAAACGCATGGTCGAGTCGGAAGAGCCGATTGTATGGGACATCCTCGAAGAGGTGATTCGCGAACATCCGGTGATGTTAAACCGCGCGCCCACGCTGCACCGCTTGGGAATTCAGGCGTTTGAGCCGGTGTTGATCGAAGGCAAGGCGATTCAATTGCACCCGTTGGTGTGTGCGGCGTTTAACGCCGACTTCGACGGCGACCAGATGGCCGTGCATGTGCCGCTGTCGCTCGAAGCGCAGATGGAAGCACGCACCCTGATGATGTCGTCGAACAACGTGTTGTCGCCCGCCAACGGCGAGCCGATTATCGTGCCGTCGCAGGACATCGTTCTCGGTTTGTATTACACCACGCGCCAGAAGATCGGCGCGCGCGGCGAAGGCTCGATGTTCGTCAATGTGGCGGAGGCGCTGCGCGCCTATCAGACCGGGCACGCTGAAATCAGCGCCATGGTCAAGGTGCGTATCAAGGAATATTCGCTGAACGAACACGGCGAAAAGATTGAGAAAATCACCCGCTATGACACGACCATCGGCCGCGCCATGCTGTCGGAAATCCTGCCCACCGGTCTGTCGTTTGAATTCATCAATAAGTCTTTGAAAAAGAAGGAAATTTCAAAACTAATTAACGCCAGCTTCCGCCGCTGCGGGTTGCGCGAGACGGTGATATTTGCCGACAAGCTGATGTATAACGGATTCACCATGGCGACGCGCGCGGGATTGTCGATCGCGGTCAGCGACATGCTGGTTCCGCCGGAAAAAGACAAGATCATCGGCGAAGCGGAAAAAGAAGTTCAGGAAATCGAAAAGCAGTACACCTCGGGTCTGGTGACGCATGGCGAGCGCTACAACAAGGTGGTGGATATCTGGGGCCGTGCGGGCGATCAGGTGGCCAAGGCCATGATGGAGCAGCTTTCCGTTGAGCAGGTGATGGATTGGAATGCGCGCAAGAATGAATGGACGCCGCGCAAGGATGCCAAAGGCCAGCCGGTAATGCAGGAGTCGCTGAACTCGATTTACATGATGGCGGATTCGGGTGCGCGCGGCTCCGCGGCGCAGATTCGTCAGTTGGCCGGCATGCGCGGCTTGATGGCCAAGCCGGACGGCTCGATTATCGAGACGCCGATTACCGCGAACTTCCGTGAAGGTTTGAACGTGTTGCAGTACTTCATTTCGACGCACGGCGCGCGTAAAGGTCTGGCCGACACCGCGTTGAAGACGGCGAACTCCGGCTATCTCACGCGCCGCTTGGTCGACGTGACGCAAGATTTGGTGGTGACCACCGATGACTGCGGTACGGATCAAGGCGTGGTGATGAAGGCGCTGGTAGAAGGCGGCGAAGTGGTGGAGTCGCTGCGCGAGCGTATTCTGGGCCGCGTTGCCGCGGCTGATATTGTCAACCCGGAATCCGCCGCCACGGCATATGAAGCGGGCGCCTTGCTCGATGAAGATGCGGTGGACGCGATTGAAGCCTTGGGGATCGATGAAGTTAAAGTACGTACGCCTTTGACGTGCGAAACGCGCCATGGCCTGTGCGTTCAGTGTTATGGACGCGATCTCGGTCGCGGTTCAGTCGTGAACGTGGGCGAGGCGGTTGGCGTTATCGCGGCGCAATCCATTGGTGAGCCCGGCACCCAGCTTACCATGCGCACCTTCCATATCGGCGGCGCTGCATCACGTCAGGCGGTGGTCAGCCAGATCGAGAGCAAGTCCGCCGGCGTGCTGCGCTTTGCTTCAGGCATTCGCTATGTCACCAACTCACGTAATGAGCTGGTGGTGATTTCGCGCAACGGCGAAGTGGTGATACACGACGACAATAACCGCGAGCGCGAGCGTCACAAGGTGCCGTATGGCGCGATTTTGCTGGCGCGCGAGGGCGAGATGCTCAAAGCAGGCCGCGTGCTTGCCACGTGGGATCCGCATACGCGCCCGATCATTACCGAATACGCAGGCCGGGTCCGCTTTGAGAACGTCGAAGAGGGTGTCACTGTCGCTCGTCAGGTTGACGAGGTTACGGGGCTGTCCACGCTGGTCGTGGTCGATCCCAAACGCAAGAGCGGCTCGCAATCCAAAGGGCTGCGTCCGCAAGTCAAGCTGTTGGACGAGGCGGGTAACGAAATTAAAATCGCCGGCTCCGAGATTTCCGTAGCGATCACCTTCCAGATCGGTTCCATCATTACCGTGCGTTCAGGACAGGAAGTGGGTGTGGGCGAGGTGCTGGCGCGTATCCCGCAGGAGACCTCGAAAACACGCGATATCACCGGCGGCCTGCCGCGGGTGGCGGAGTTGTTCGAGGCGCGTTCGCCCAAAGACGCAGGCTTGCTGGCTGAAGTGACCGGCACGGTGTCGTTCGGCAAGGATACCAAAGGCAAGCAGCGTTTGGTAATCACCGACCTCGAAGGCGTCGCGCACGAGTTCCTTATCGCGAAGGATAAGCACGTGATGGCGCATGACGGGCAAGTCGTCAACCGCGGCGAGGTGATCGTTGATGGCCCGGCTGATCCGCATGACATATTGCGCCTGCTCGGCGTGGAGGCGCTTGCGCGTTATATCTGTAACGAAGTGCAGGATGTGTATCGCTTGCAGGGCGTGAAGATCAATGACAAGCACATCGAGGTTATCGTGCGGCAGATGTTGCGCCGCGTCATGATTGTCGACCAGGCCGATACACGCTTCATCACCGGTGAGCAGGTTGAGCGCGCGGAAGTGTTGGAGGAGAACGAAAAGGTCGAGCGCGAAGGCAAGCTGCCGGCACAGTATGACTACATGTTATTGGGCATTACCAAGGCGTCGTTGTCCACGGATTCGTTCATCTCGGCGGCATCGTTCCAGGAAACCACGCGCGTGCTCACCGAGGCGGCGATTATGGGCAAGCGCGACGAGCTGCGCGGCTTGAAGGAAAACGTCATTGTCGGACGCCTGATTCCAGCAGGTACGGGGCTTGCATATCACAAAGTTCGCCGTGCCCAGGCGGCGGCGGCAGAGTTGGCCGCGGTGCAGGCGCGGGAAGCGCTCAATTCCCCGGAGGCGACTGCGGAAGATCAGGAGCAAGTTGCTTGACATGGGGTAGTTAACCCCATAAAATTGATAGTCTTTATAGGTCGCGGACGGCCCCAGGGTTGGGGTGCAGCGCGCAGCGGCAAATCAAAGCAGGGACGGTGCTGGAGGTAATCAGGCGCCGTCCCCGCTTTTTTGAAATCGCAAAACACGGGTTTCCGACGGGGTTCTTGCCGGTGTAAAAGCGGCGATAAGTCGGTGATGGCGGTCTCGGTCGTGTTCGGGCGATTGTAAAAAACTAAATTAGAAACAATGGGTTACGAATAGTCTATGCCAACAATTAACCAACTGGTTCGCAAAGGGCGTCAAGCGCCGGTCACCAAGAGCAAGGTGCCTGCGCTGGGCCTCTCGCCGCAGCGTCGCGGGGTATGCACGCGCGTCTACACCACTACGCCGAAAAAGCCAAACTCTGCGCTGCGTAAAGTGGCCAAAGTCCGTCTTACCAATGGTTTCGAGGTGATTGGTTACATCGGTGGCGAAGGCCACAACCTGCAAGAGCACTCGGTGGTATTGATCCGAGGCGGTCGTGTTAAAGACTTGCCGGGTGTGCGTTACCACGTGGTACGCGGCAGTCTCGATACCGCCGGTGTAAAAGACCGTAAGCAAAGCCGTTCCAAGTACGGCGCGAAAAAACCCAAGGCTGCGTAATCCGCATAGAGCCAAAGCAAAGTTTAGAGGACCGTAAAACATGCCACGTCGTAGAGAAGTTCCCAAGCGCGAAGTATTGCCCGACCCCAAGTACGGGAGCCAAGATGTTGCCAAGTTCATGAACGTGGTGATGTACGGCGGCAAGAAGTCGGTCGCTGAGCGCATCATCTACGGCGCGCTGGAGCAAATTCAGAAAAAGGCCAACAAAGACCCGCTGGAAGTTTTCAATCTGGCTATGTCGAACGTGAAGCCGGTGGTCGAAGTGAAAAGCCGCCGTGTCGGTGGCGCAAACTACCAAGTGCCGGTGGAAGTTCGCCCGATGCGCCGAATGGCGCTGGCGATGCGCTGGATTCGTGATGCGGCCCGTGGCCGCAGCGAAAAATCCATGCAGGGTCGATTGGCCAGTGAATTATCGGAGGCCGCGGAAGGCCGTGGCGGTGCAATGAAAAAACGCGAAGAAGTGCATCGCATGGCAGAAGCAAACAAGGCGTTCTCGCATTACCGTTTCTGATATAAATTTACTTAATTACTTAATAAAAGAAAATAGTTAACCAGGTTTAATCGTGGCACGCAAGACTCCTATCGAACGGTATCGCAACATTGGTATTTCGGCGCACATCGATGCCGGAAAGACCACGACTACCGAACGCATCCTGTTCTACACCGGCGTGAACCATAAAATCGGTGAAGTCCATGATGGCGCTGCCACCATGGACTGGATGGAGCAGGAGCAGGAGCGTGGCATTACGATTACTTCAGCCGCTACGACTTGTTTTTGGAAAGGCATGGATTTGTCCATGCCAGAACATCACATCAATATCATCGATACGCCGGGCCACGTTGATTTCACCATCGAAGTGGAGCGTTCAATGCGTGTGCTCGACGGCGCGTGCATGGTGTATTGCGCGGTCGGCGGGGTGCAGCCGCAATCCGAGACCGTGTGGCGACAAGCGAATAAATACAAGGTTCCGCGCCTCGCTTTCGTGAACAAAATGGATCGCACCGGCGCAAACTTTTTTCGCGTGCATGACCAGATGCGCCTCCGTCTGAAGGCGAATCCGATACCGATCCAGATTCCCATTGGCGCCGAAGAAAAATTCACTGGCGTGATTGATCTCGTCAAGATGAAGGCTGTCGTGTGGGATGAGGCGAATCAAGGTATGAAGTTTGAATACCACGAGATTCCCGTCGAGTTGAAAGTCGAGGCCGCCGAGTGGCGCGATAAAATGCTGGAAGCGGCGGCTGAAGCCGACGAAGACCTGATGAACAAGTATCTTGAAAGCGGCGGGCTGGACGAGGCCGATATCAAGCGCGGTCTGCGCAAGCGCACGCTCGCTGGCGAAATCGTGCCGATGCTGTGCGGCTCCGCGTTCAAGAACAAAGGTGTGCAGGCGATGCTTGACGCCGTAATTGAGTTACTGCCGTCGCCGGTGGACATCCCGCCGGTAAAGGGCTTGGGCGAACGCGAAGAAGACGTGTACCGCAAAGCCGAAGACGACGAGAAGTTCTCCGCGCTCGCATTCAAGTTGATGACCGATCCGTTCGTCGGGCAATTGACCTTTATTCGTGTTTACTCCGGCGTGCTGAAATCAGGCGACTCGGTGTATAACCCGATCAAGGGCAAGAAAGACCGCGTGGGCCGCCTACTGCAGATGCACGCCAATCAGCGCGAGGAAATCAGCGAAGTGCGCGCCGGTGACATTGCCGCGTGCGTGGGTTTGAAAGAGGTGATTACGGGCGAGACGCTGTGCGATCCCGATCACACGATCATTCTTGAGCGCATGATATTCCCGGAGCCGGTGATTTCGCAGGCCGTCGAGCCCAAAACCAAGGCCGATCAGGAAAAAAAATGGGCATTGCGTTGCAGCGGCTGGCGCGCGAAGACCCGTCGTTCCGGGTGCGTACCGATGAAGAGTCGGGCCAGACCATTATTTCCGGCATGGGCGAATTGCACCTCGAGATCATCGTTGATCGCATGAGGCGAGAATTCAGCGTTGAGGCCTCTGTGGGCAAGCCGCAGGTGGCGTATCGCGAAACCATCAAGAAACCGTGTGACCGGGTGGAAGGCAAGTTCGTCAAGCAGTCCGGCGGTCGCGGTCAGTATGGTCACGTGTGGCTCAAGGTTGAGCCGAACGGAAAAGGCAAAGGTTTTGAATTTGTCGACGCCATCAAGGGCGGTTCGGTGCCGCGCGAATATATCCCGGCAGTGCAAAAGGGGGTCGTCGATACGATACCCAACGGCGTACTGGCCGGCTTCCCGGTGGTGGATGTCAAAGTGACGCTGCTGGACGGCTCATTTCACGAAGTTGACTCGAACGAAAATGCGTTCAAGATGGCTGGTTCCATGGCGTTCAAGGAAGGCATGCGTCGTGCCAATCCGGCCATTCTCGAGCCCATCATGGATGTGGAAGTGGAAACGCCGGAAGATTTTATGGGCAATGTGGTGGGGGATTTGAATTCCCGCCGCGGCGTCATCATGGGCATGGACGATATGGCCGGCGGCGGAAAAACCGTGCGTGCTGAAGTCCCGCTGTCGGACATGTTCGGTTACTCGACGACATTGCGGTCGTTGTCGCAAGGCCGCGCGACCTACACCATGGAATTCAAGCACTATTCCGAGGCGCCGCGTAACGTGTCGGAAGCGATTATCACCAGGCACACTGGCAAAGACGACAAGAAATAAAAGGAATGTAAGGAGCTATTATGGCCAAAGGTAAATTTGAGCGCACCAAGCCGCACGTAAACGTGGGCACGATAGGGCACGTAGACCACGGTAAGACGACGTTGACGGCGGCGCTGACGCACGTATTGTCGAAGAAGTATGGTGGCGAAGCGAAGAATTA
>JANPOH010000392.1:0-4266 GCA_031427895.1 Betaproteobacteria bacterium | reverse complement strand
GGTCTTCGGCCAGCAAGCCGCGCGCGGCCGGCCGGCACGGCGCGATGCCCACGCCGCAGTTGCCCATCATCACCGTGGTAACGCCATGCTCGCTGGAGCTCGACAGCAGTTGATCCCAGGTAATCTGCGCGTCGTAGTGGGTGTGCGGATCGACAAAGCCGGGGCAGACGATCTTGCCGGTGGCGTCGATGGTTTGCGCGGCCGTGCCTTCGACTTTACCGATGGCGGCGATCCTGCCTTTGCTCGATGCGATGTCCGCCTGAACGCGCGGCGTGCCGTTGCCATCGATGACTGTGCCGTTCCTGATAATGAGATCGTATGCCATTGGGTGGGCCTTCGCGCGAATTACGTTGCCGGGATGGCGATTAGTTTACGTCAACTCTCACCGGCGCGGCGCGTCGTTACCGACAATTGTCAGACCATGGCGTTTCGCGTCATACTGCGCCAGTCGGGTTTACCGTGCAGTCCAAATTTACGATTCGGGGAGCGGCGCATGAAAACTGTGGTGAATTCCGCCGTGGCTGGCGCGTTGGCGGCATCTTGCGGTATGGCACTGGCGCAAAAGCCGGCCCCAACCGATTATCCGACCAAGCCGATCCGCGTGGTCGTCCCGCAAGCGCCCGGCGGCAGCAACGACATCATGGCGCGCTTTATCGGCGGGGTGATCGGCGAGCGCTGGAGAACGCAAGTGGTGGTGGATAACCGTCCCGGCGCCGAAGGCATGATCGGCAGCGAATTGGTGGCGCGCGCCGCGCCCGACGGCTACACGCTGTTGCAGGCTTCGACCGCGTTCGTGATGAATCCGGCGATGATGAAAAAGCTGCCGTACGATTCGCTCAAGGATTTCAATTTCGCCGCGGTGTTCGGACGCGGGCCGGTGCTGGTGGCGGTGGGGCCGTCGCTCTCGTCGGTGAACAGCCTGAAGGACCTGATCGCCTTGGGCAAATCCAAGCCCAATTTCATCACCATGGCGTCGGCAGGTGGCTTCAATCATTTTGTGTCCGCCATGTTCCGCAGCCACGCGGGCTTCGACGCGACCATTGCGCTCTACAAAGGCGGCGGTCCCGCGCTGATCGATGTGATGGGCGGCCATGTGCATATGTCGGTGCCTACGGTCGTGACCGCGGGGCCGCATCTGCGCACCGGCAAATTGCGGGCGCTCGCCATCAGCAACCCGCGGCGGCTTAACCTGCTGCCCGAGGTGCCGACGATGGCGGAAGCAGGATTGCCGAGCTACGACGCGTCGATCTGGTGGGGCTGGGCCGCGCCCGCCGGTACGCCGAGGGCGATACTGATGAAATTCAACGATGAGATCGCGTCCATTCTCAAGACGCCGGAAGGCATCAAACGATTCGCTGCCGAGGGCGCAGAACCTGAAATGCGCGCTTTCGCCGAAATCCCCGCGATGATCAAATCGGATATCGCGAAGTGGGCGAAGGTGGCGGACGACGCGAAGATGCCGAAGATCTGAATTCCGTGAACGGTTAACGGTGAACAGTAATTTCGCAACCACTGTTCGCCGTTCGTTGTTGACGGTGTATCGCTTTGCCTACATCAGCCCGTAGAACTTGCCCGCGTTGTCGCAGGTGATTTTACGCACCACGTCGGCGGGCACGTGGCTGAACTGCTCGGCGATGTACTTGGACGATTCCGGCCACACGCCGTCGGTGTGCGGGTAGTCTGAACCCCACATCAGGGTTTCGACGCCAAGGTCATCGATCAGCTTGGCGCCGATGCGGTCAAACTGAAACGTCGCCTTGCATTGCCGCCGCCAGTAATCGCTGGGTTTCATTTTCAGACCCAGATCGCGAAAGCGATCCTCCCACTCAAAATCCATGCGGTCGAGCACGTACGGTATCCAGCCGATGCCGCTTTCGCCGAACGAGATGCGTAATTTCGGATAACGCTCAAGCACCGCCGCGCCGATAACGCTGGCGAGGATGCCCGACAGGTTCAACTGAAAACCCGCGATGCGCGAGAACATCGCCGCACGCTGCGACCCCGGCGGAATTTTTGCGCGTTCCGCCGGCGATATCGACGGAAAGGTATGAAAGTGCAGCGGCAGTTCCACCTCGCTGACGGCCTGCCATAGCGGCTCCCACACCGGATGCCACATCGGCTCCATGTCCCATGAGCACGACAGCTCCACGCCGCGCAAACCGAGCTTGGCGGCGCGATGCACCTCCTTCACCGCCGCCGCCACATCACCATAGGGCAGACATGCCAGTCCGATGTGGCGCTGCGGGTAATGGCTGCAAAAATCCGCCAGCCAGTCGTTGTAGATGCGGAACATTTCCATCGCCGCTTCGTCGTCGCCCAGTCGCGTCGCCGCGCCGAGGATGCCGAAAATCACCTCGGCGTCCACGCCGTCGAGCTGCGCGTCTTTCACGCGCAAATCAGGGTCGATCACACGCCGGATGCCGCGCTTGGCGTCATCAAACAACCCGGTTGCGGCCATCTTGTCGACGCGGTGATTCTGCCCCGGCACCAGCTTTGCCCCGCCAGGCCCCACGCCGCACATCAGGCCGTACGACTGGCCTTTTTGCGACGTCCAGTACGGGCCGTCCGGGCCATCGACCACGTGCGGCATGCGCGCCTTCAGGTGCGCGCTGGCGTTCGCGGTAAACAGCTCGGGCGGTAGCCACGGCATGTCGATATGGCAGTCGGCGGAAATGCGCTTGTAGTGCATGGTCATCCTCCTGTTGAAAGGGGTAATACGTCGGTTCGTCGGGGACCGCTTCGGCTACCGCATAATTCGCATTTCCGGCTTGATGATTTTGCGCCAGCGCGCAATCTCCGCGCTGATGAAGGCCGTAGCCTCCCGCGGCGTGCCGCCCATCAATTCATTGCCCTGTTGCGTCATGCGTGTTTTGACCTCCGCGTCGCCGAGCGCCTTGTTCAGTTCACCGTTCAGTTGCGCGAGCGTGGCGCGCGACAGGCCCGCGGGCGCGAGCATCGCCTGCCACAGATAAAAGTCAACGCCGGGCACGCCCGATTCGGCGTTGGTCGGTAAATCCGGAAACGCCGGAAAGCGCGCCGCGCTGAAGCTGGAAGCGGTTAACGTTGTCACGGTGACTGCAATCATGGCCTTGCGAATCGCCGTGAGCAACTCCTCGGCGCGCTTCGGATGCTGGCGCGCGTCGATCACCAGCACGCCCTCATCGGTGACCAGCCATGCGTTGTTCGATCCCTGATGGTGATACTGAAAAAACAGCCCCGGTGCGACTTCGGTCACCGTGATCGGAATCGCCGTGTTTTGCACCGAACTGTCGGCGGGCGCCTGCGCGAAATTTGCCGTCGAAAACATCCACGCCGGCGCGCACATCAGCAATCGAAAAATGATCCGGATCATAATCCGCCTTCACGATTATTGGTCGAGTTGTGCAGTGTAGTGGATCAGCAATCGACCTGCATGGCCCACGGGTTATGCCGCAGAAATTCATACTAACTATTTGTTTTTAAACGCTTATTTAAGAAAACCCTTACCCGGACGCACAGCGGGCAGCGCCGCATACTGATAACATGCAACGCCATGCGCCGCCCTTTTTGTCACTTGTGGCATTTTGCCGCGCCACGGTTGCATGCGCCGCGGCTTGCGTTGGCTATCGTCCGCACCGCACGCACCAGAACGGATTGTCAGCGGATTTTTTCGTGCCGGTGCGCGATAAAGCCGGACAATCCGTGCCGCTGCCCACGTCCGTCACCACGCGCTTCGACTATGACGTCGAGTTCGATGCCAATGCCAAATTCGACAACTACACCATGGGTGCGGCATGACGAGCATTACCATGTTGATTTTGCGCTGCCGTGCAAAGCCATGACGAAATAAATTCGCAACGGGCGCCGTTCGTAGTTCACGGAGCGGGAGCAGCGCAGCGTATCCCGCCTTTGGTGGTCAACCCCAAAGGCGGGATGGCTCCCGCCCTACGGTGTGCAGGGCAGCTTCCACCCCAGCCACTCGCAAATCCCGCGCCCCATCACCCATTCTTTGTCTTCTTCCCTGAGCCACGGCGCGTCGTTCAGCCACATATCAATTTGGCTCCGATACGGCACCGGCGAGCGTGACAGGTCGCTGCCCCAGAAGGTGCGCTTGGGGCCGAATGCTTCGTACGCCTTGCGGGCGTACTCCTGCACGCGCTTGAATGGATACGGTTCGTCCGAGTAACACGGCAGCGCGCTGGCCTTGACCGCAACGTTCGACCGTTTGGCAATCGGCAGCAGCTTATCGAAATCCCTGAACGTTTCGTCGAACGGTTTGCCGCTGGT
>JANPOH010000391.1:0-1948 GCA_031427895.1 Betaproteobacteria bacterium | reverse complement strand
GTACATTCTTTAAATGGAAGCTCATTGGCTTTGCCGAGGATCGTGGCCTGTTTGCGGGAGAATAACCAAATGGCTGATGGTATCCAATTGCCTGAAGTGTTGCATAGTTATTTTGGATCAGGCAAAATAAGCAACCGAGCCGCGAATCCAATGCAGTTAACCAAGGAGAGACTGATGTATCTACGACTATTACGATCACTGCTGGCCGGTGCGGCGTTCATGCTGGCGTCGCAGGCCAGTTTCGCATTGCAAGTGGGCGACAAGGCGCCGGATTTCTCGTTGCCTTCGACCAAAGGCGGCAATGTGCGGCTCTCTGATTTTGCCGGCAAGCAGTCGGTGGTGATATTTACCTACATCGGCGCGTTCACCAAGACCTGAACGCAGGAAGCCCTCGGCTTTCAACTTGACCTACCCAAGTTTGAAGCCGTAAACGCCCAGGTTCTGGGCGTCAGTGTGGATTTCCTCGATGCCAACCGTGCATGGAGCGAGAAGATGGGCGTTACGTATCCTTTGCTCACCGATGGATCACGCGCGATGTTGCGTGCCTACGGAGCGCTGTTCGACGATCCTGAAATGGTTAAAACCGCGCGCATCGGTACGTACCTCCGCGCGCAGCGAGCATGGTATGTGATCGACAAGCAGGGCACCGTGCGTTACATGAAGGTGGGCTCCTCATCGCTGATACCCAGCGACGAGTTGATCGACGTGGTGAAGAAGTACAACTAGCAGTGCCAGTGCACAGGGAGACCGCGGCGGCGGTCTTCCATGTGCGCTGCGCCGATACTGTGGTTAGCGGCGCAGGTTACTCCACCCGCGCGCCCGCCTGCTTCACCGCCTGCGCCCACTTCACGAGTTCGTTGCGCATGAAGGCAGCGAACTCTGCCGGGCTGTTGCCGATGGGCGGCGCGCCTTCCGCGGAAAGACGCTCGGCGAGCGCGGGCTGACGCAGCGCGGCAACAATCTCGCGATGCAGTTTGTCGATCACCGGCTTGGGCGTGCGCGCGGGCGCGACGACACCCGCCCATGAACTCACGTCGTAGCCCGTCAGTCCTGATTCCTCGACGGTGGGCACGTCGGGCATCGCCGGTGAACGTTTGGCCGTAGTCACCGCGAGTGCGCGCAGGCGATTGGCCTTGGCGTGCGGCATCATGCCCGGCAGCGTGCCGAAGTTGATCTGGCATTCGCCGGACACCACCGCGATCACCGCCGGCGAGCCGCCTTTGTAGGGCACGTGCTGCATCTCGGTCTTGGCGGCGATCTTGAAAATTTCAGCCGCCAGATGGCCCGGCGAGCCGCTGCCCGAAGATGAAAATCGTATCTGTCCCGGTTTTGCGCGCGCAAGTTCGATCAGTTCGCGCACCGACTTGGCCGCCACGCCCGGATGGGCCGCCAGCAGCAGCGGATATTGCGCGATCAGCGACACCGGGGTGAAATCCGCGATCGGATCGAACGGCACTTTGCTGAAAATCGCGGGGTTGATCGCGTGCGTGGCCACGGTCGCCATCATCAGCGTGTAACCGTCGGGGTTGGCGCGGGCCGCGGTTTCCGAGGCCACATTGCCAGTGGCGCCGGCGCGGTTGTCGACGACGATTTGCTGGCCCATCGACTGCGCGAGCGAGAGGCTGATCTGCCGCGTCAGCACGTCGGTGCTGCCGCCGGCGGGGAAGCCGACCAGCATGCGTATCGGCTTGTTGGGATAATCCGCGGCAACACTGATGCCGGCCGGCAGCGCGGCGGCCAGGATGGTTGCGAGTATGCGGTGGGTTTTCAGCATGAAAATCTCCGTGTGTGCCTGTTCGCTGACGTCTGGTGCTGACGTCCGGTGGAAAATCTTACTCCTGTATTGTGACTGCCGTTTGACGCGGTTACACGTTGCTGAAATCGACAGATAAGGTAAGAATCGCCTTTTCCAGCGCGAGCAAAGGCATTGCCATGGCACAGACAGACA
>JANPOH010000390.1:0-2075 GCA_031427895.1 Betaproteobacteria bacterium | reverse complement strand
CTGCATGCCCGGCTTCGCCTCTTCATCGAAACGCCCCAGACCCGGAGAACGTCCATGCACCTGCAGCCTGAAATATCCACCCGGCTTGAGCACACGACGGATCTCGCTCAGATAGCTGCGGACCACGGAGACGGAACGGATGTGCTGGAAGACGATGATGGAATAGACCAGATCGTAGTGATTGCCTTTCGCAACGAATTCGGCATCCCCGTGTTGATCGGCGGTTATGGCATGACGGAAATTCCGGGGGTGACGTGCAATCCGGTCGAAGGCGTGCAGAAGTGGCACACCATGGGGCCGGTGGGGCGGCACCCTGATCCAGCGCGCCCGTGGGCGCAATGCCGCGTGGTGGATGACGCGGGCAACGATGTCGCCGATGCCCACGAAGGCGAGATGTGGGTGAAGACGCCGATCGTGATGCAGGGTTATTTTCGCGACCCCGAACAAACCCGCATTGCGTTTCACGACGGCTGGTTCAAAACCGGCGACATGGTCAAGCGTGACGCCGACGGCTACTACAGCTTTGTCACGCGCATGGGTGACATCATCCGCCGCCGGGGCGAAAACATCGCCGGCGCGGAACTCGACCGCGTGATCGGCGCGCATCCGGCGGTGCATGAGGCGGCGGCAGTGGCGGTGCCGGCGGAATTGGGCGAGGACGACATTCTGGTGTGCGTGGTGTTAAAGCCCGGCCATAGGGAGGATGGCGCCACCGCGCAGGATATCGCGCAGTGGTGTCGCGAACGGCTGGCGCCGCAGAAGACGCCGCGCTACGTGCTGTTCGTCGAGGAATTGCCGCACACGCCCACCGGCAAGGTGCGGAAAGCCGTGCTAAAGTTCGACCCCACGCTCAAAGCGCGTGCTGTTGATTTGAATCCAGTCTGATTTTTTCGCACCAACCAGAAGGAGTCGTGTGATGAGTAATGGTCTACAGAATTTACGTGGCGTGATGCTCGCGGGCCTGATGGCCGTGGGTTTTAGTGCAAGCGCGCAGCAAGCCGCTGACGCACCGGCTGCGGCGGAAGCGCCTAAACCAGCCGCGCCCGCGGCTTCCAAGCCGATACCCATCATGCAGCCCGCGCCAGCACTGGTGCCGGGGCGCGGCGATATTCCGAGTGCCGAAATCGGCAAGCGGCTCGCCAACGTGGCGCCGCCGCCGATGGGCGTGCCGGAGGACAAGCTGCCGAAGCTCACCGTGCCCAAAGGTTACAACGTCGAGGTGATCGCGCACGGCATCGGCAATGCGCGCACGCTGCGCGTGGGCGACAAGGGCACGATATTCGTGTCGACGCGCCTGCTCGACAAAGTGTATGCGATTACCACCGGCAAAGACGGTAAGCGCGAAACCAAGGTGATCGCCTCGGGCATGGATCGCCCGAACGGCCTGGCGTTCCATAAGGGTTCGCTCTACGTCGCTGAAGGCACGAAAATTTCGCGCTTCGACAACATCGAGGACAACCTCGACAACCCGCCCAAGCCCGTGGTGATTTACGACGATCTGCCGAACCATGCCTCGCATGGCTGGCGCTACATCGGCATCGGCCCGGATAACAAGCTCTATATCAACGTCGGCGCGCCGTGCAACATCTGCGAACCGCCGCCCGGCTATGCGCAGATTCGCCGCATGAATCTTGACGGCAGCGGGGTGGAGGTGGTTGCGGTGGGGGTGCGCAATTCGGTGGGCTTTGACTGGCACCCGGTAACCAGGCAGTTTTATTTCACCGAGCATGGCCGTGATTGGCTGTCGGAAGATTTGCCCGAGGATGAGCTGAATCGCGTGACCAAGCCCGGCGAACATTTCGGATTTCCATACTGTCACCAAGGCACCTTCACGGATCGTGAAATGGGTTGGGGCAAAACGTGCAAGGATTACGTCAACCCGGCCGCGCTGCTGGGCGCGCATTCGTCGCCGTTGGGCATGCGCTTTTACACCGGCAATATGTTCCCCGGCTACAAGGGCGCGATTTTCATGGCGCGCCACGGCTCGTGGAACAAGACCATCAAAACCGGCGGCGACATCTGGGTGGTGCGTTTGAACCCCAACGGCACGGTGCGTTCTCAGGAAGTCTTCATGA
>JANPOH010000389.1:0-11330 GCA_031427895.1 Betaproteobacteria bacterium | reverse complement strand
GTGGTGGACGCGGTGCAAAACGCAACGGTGCAATGCGCGCACACCGCGCCGTATTATTTTTTCGGCAAGGACCCGACGTTCGCATTCGGAACGGCTATTCCGTTCGGCATGAGCGCGCGCCAGCAGAATGCGTGGATGCTGCACGGCGGGGGTCGCCAGCTCTTCAACGATTTTTTGAAGGAATACAACATCGTCAGCTTCGGCGCGGGCAACACTGGCGCGCAGATGGGCGGCTGGTTCCGCAAGGAAATCAAGACCGTGGCGGACCTCAAGGGACTGAAGTTTCGCGTCGGCGGCACGGGAGGGTTGACGCTGCAGAGGCTCGGCGTGGTGCCGCAGCAGATTCCCGGCGGCGATATCTACCCGGCGCTGGAAAAAGGCACCATCGACGCGGCGGAATGGGTGGGGCCGTATGACGATGAAAAGCTTGGCTTCTACAAAATCGCCAAGTTTTATTATTACCCCGGCTGGTGGGAAGGCGGGCCGGAACTGGACTTGTTCGTGAACAACAAGGCGTTCAACGAATTGCCGAAGAATTATCAGGCGATATTGGAATCCGCCTGCCACGAGTCGAATCTCGGCATGCTGGCGAAGTACGACGCGGTGAACCCCCCGGCGTTAAAACGCCTGCTCGCCAACGGCGTCAAGCTGCTGCCGTTCTCGAACGAGATCATGGCCGCCTGCTACAAGGCGACCCAGGAAACCTACGATGAAATCGCCGGCAAGAACGCCAAGTTCAAAACGATTTACGAACCGTGGAAAAAGTTCCGCAGCGAGCAGGTGGAGTGGTTTTCCATTGCGGAAAACGGCTTTGATAACTTCATGCGCGCAGCCGAGCGGCGGGGACAAAAACGCTGAGGGCGACCGCCGCGCGCCCCTGTTGCGGGCGCGTTTTTTTGCGCCTATTTTTTGTTTACAGGCGGCGGGGCATCGCCCGCGCCGTCCATGGCTTTTTCGAGCGCCCTGAGGGCATCGTCCTGCTCGGTGTTGCCGCTACCGGATGCGCCGGACGGGGCGGGAACCTCAATGCGGATGTTCTGCGTATCCACCGTGGCCTTTGTCTGGAGGCCGCCTGAAACGATATTGGGAAAGGCGATAATAAGCCCGACCATGATAATCTGAATCACCACGAACGGAATCGCGCCCCAGTAAATCTGCCCGGTGGTGACTGGCGCGATGTTGCGGCCGGTGAGCCGGTCGAGATATTCGCGCTCCGGCGCGACGCTACGCAGGTAGAACAACGCAAAGCCGAACGGCGGGTGCATGAACGAGGTTTGCATGTTGACGGCCAGCAGCACGCCGAACCAAACCAGGTCGATGCCAAGCGCCGCGGCCACCGGGCCGATCAACGGAACGACAATGAACGCGAGTTCAAAAAAGTCGAGGAAAAACGCCAGCAGAAAAATCAGGATATTCACCACGATCAGAAAACCGAGTTGCCCGCCCGGCAGGCTGGTGAGCAGATGCTCCACCCAGACATGACCATTGACCCCGTAAAAGGTGAGGCTGAACACACGCGCGCCGATCAGAATAAACATCACGAACGTCGATAGTTTGGCGGTGACATTCATCGCCTGCCTGAGCAACGGCAGCGACAAGCGGCGGCGCGCCAGCGCCATGATGAGCGCGCCGGTGGCGCCCATCGCGCCGCCTTCGGTGGGGGTCGCCACGCCGAGGAAAATCGTGCCGAGCACCAGGAAAATCAGCGCCAGCGGCGGGATCAGCACAAACGTCACGCGCTCGGCCATGCGCGACACCAGGTTGAGCCCGAGCAGTTTGTTGATGACGGCAAAGCCGAAGGCCGCGCCGATGGACGCCGCGGTGGTCACCACGATGCGCTCGTCGGTGGTCACGGCGGGGTGGTTCTGCTCGTAGTAGACGATCCAGAACGCCACGGCGATAGCCAGCGTAATCAACGTCAGTATCAGCAGCGAGCGGTTGCCCGACGAGCCGTCGGCTTCGCGGATCGTGCGCGCCTGCAGCGGCAGCGCGGGCGCCCATTCGGGTTTGGCGATCGTCGCCGCCATGACGTAGAGCGCGTAAAAACCCGCCAGCATGAGGCCGGGGATGAACGCCCCGGCGTACATGTCACCGACCGAGCGCCCCAGTTGATCGGCCATGATGATGAGCACCAGCGACGGCGGAATAATCTGCGCCAGCGTGCCCGAGGCCGCGATCACGCCGCAGGCAAGGCGGCGGTCGTAACCATAACGCAGCATGATGGGCAGCGAGATCAGACCCATGGAGATCACCGACGCCGCCACCACGCCGGTGGTGGCGGCGAGCAGCGCGCCGACGAAGATCACCGCATAGGCCAGGCCGCCGCGCACCGAGCCGAACAACTGGCCGATGGTATCGAGCAGGTCTTCGGCCATGCCGCTGCGCTCCAGTATCAAGCCCATGAAGGTAAAAAACGGCACCGCCAGCAGCGTGTCGTTGGACATCACGCCCCAGATGCGTTCCGGCAGCGCTTGCAGCAACGACGGTTGCAACAGGCCGAGCTGTATGCCGAGCACGCCGAAACCGAGGCCCACCGCGCCTAGCGCGAACGCCACCGGGTAGCCCATCAGCAGCACGATCACCAGCACCACGAACATTAGTGGCGCGATGTTATCGATCAGGAACGCGGTCACTTGCGCGCCTTCGGCTCGGCGGCGAGCGACTGCTCGCCGCGCGCGCGCAGTATGTCTTCGGCGAGTTCTTCCTCGCCGGTTTTGGTGGTAATTTTTTCGTTCGGGTCGGGAATCCGGTCTTGCAGGAAGGCGATGCGCTTGATTAACTCCGATACCCCCTGTGCGATCAACAGCAAAAACCCCGCCGGCACCATCAGCCGCGCCGGCCAGATGATGAGGCCGCCGGCGTTGGAGGAGACTTCATTGCGCGTGTAGGCGTCGACGAACAGCGGCCACGACAGCCACAGTATCAGTATCGCCATCGGCAGCAGGAAAAACAGCGTGCCGAATATATCGATGGCGGCACGCACCTTCGCCGAAAAACGGCTGGTGATAATGTCGATACGCACGTGCTCGTTGTGCTTTAACGTGTAGCCCGCGCAAAACAAAAAAATCATCGAAAACAGGTACCACTGGATTTCGAGGAATGAATTCGAACTGTAATTAAACAGCTTGCGTATCGTGGCATTGGTGGCGCTGATCAGTACGGTCGCCAATACCAGCCAGTACATCATCCGGCCGATACGTTCGTTCATGGCGTCTATCGTGCGTGACAGGGCAAGCAGGGGTTCCAAAGGCGTCCTCCGAGGCGAATCGGGGCGATTATAGCGAGCTTCGTGAGCGGCGAGATTCCGTCAGTCCGGCCCGACCGCGGCACTGGCGGCACTTGCGGCACTTGCGTCACGCCGCCCGCATCGCCACCAACAACAATGTGGCGCCCCGCGGAAAGTGAATCGGTCCGTGCGGTACGCCGGCGGCCATGTAGATGAAATCCCACGTGTTCAACGCCTCGCCATCCACCACGGCGGAACCTTCCACCACCAGCGCCGCCTGCATGTGCGGGCGCGACCCCACCGGCACGGTGAAGCCCGCCGATAAACGCATCGCGGTCAGCATCAGACGGCCTGCGCCTTCGGTGACCAGCGGTTTCATGTGCAGCGCGCCGCCCGCTTTGGCGTCCCACGTCATGGGTTCCGTTTGAATCAATCGGCCTGTTTTGTCAGCGGAAGGCGCGTCGGTCGCGGTGTGTTCATCACTGCCCTGAAACAGACTGAAAAGCTGACAGCCATCGGGATATTCAATCGGCCCGTGCGGATCAAGGCCGGCGCCGAGTATCACGTCGAGCGGATGTAACGTGATGCCATCGATCAGGGCGCGTCCCTGCAACACCGTGCTCGCGTGCGTGCCGCGATGTGTATGGCGCGGGGTTGTGGAATTCGCGGGGTGATCGACGAGGCGCAGCGCGAGATCATTTTCAGCGTCGCGCCAATAGGTTTTGGCGCGACAGGCCGGGTTGCCGCGGCGCGTGTTTTGCTCCCAGGTCAGTTCGGAGAGGCGGACGATGTTGCAGCCGGATCGGGTAAACATGAATGTGGGTGTGGGGTGTTGTAAAAATATCAATAAAAACAAATACCTATGATTGCTTTAGGGATGTTGATACAGTCAGCTCAGATAATGAATTTCCACGCTCGGCGTGCCGTTGCGCGTATCTGCGTAAATCATTGAGTACTCCGGCACTTCAAGCCAGGTGGAGGTGTCTCGGGTCAGCGGCTCGGAGGCGATCATGATCGAATCGGCGGTGTCGGCGCCGCCGTGCATTTTCCATTCGCCGTCGTGGTAGCCGTATTCGCGGCCGGAGGTGTACCACAGGCTCAAAAAATTCATGTTGGCTTCGTGAACCTTGGCGGGGTCTTCGGTGCGGTAGCAGCCGAAGTCGAAGCAGTAGCGCACGGCGGCGAGTTGTTCGCCGGTGGTGATGAACAGATTCACCGACGACGAGGTGTTGATCGAAAGTTGCGCGCGCACCTCGCGGATGATGGCGAGGGTGCGATCAACCCCGGCGACCAGTTGTTCAGCGCTGCATTGCTGCGTGGGGTCATCGAGTTGCGAGGCGAGCAGGGCGTAGATCCATTCGCTGTCGGTGGTGCCGCTGATACGCATGGCGATGCCGGGCTTGATGTGTTGCAGCAGCAGCGGTTTCATTTCACGGATGCGCGCAAGATCGCCGTTGTGGGCGAGCGCGAGTTTGAAGCCGGCATACTGAAACGGATGCACGTTTTGCAGCGAGATATCAACTTCGGTGGAATAGGCGACGCCGCGCACGTGGGCCAGCAGGCAAGTGGGACGAATTTTTTCGGCGAGCGCCTTGAGGTTGCGGTCGAACACCGGTAGCGAGGTGGAGGCGTAACTGTAAGGTTTTTCCGCATCGGGCGAATGGCGGTCCCACGCGCGCATGCCGAAGCCCGCGAGGTTGAGCATGTGCAGCATTTTGGGCATGTACGACTGGCGGATCAGCGCGCTGTCGGGCTGGAACAGCAGGGTGTCCAGCGGCACGGGCTGACCGAGGTAGGCTAAGGCGCGGCACATGGGTTTGTTGTGAGGCGTGGAGCGTGGGTTGTGAACGTAATTCATTCTAGCGCGTTTGTGCCTTTACGGAGATAATCCGCCGACGTCTTGAACGGAGGAGATTTCGTGACACTTATTCGATTGGCCGCCAGTGCGCTGTGCATGCTTTCCCTATGCGCGGGCGCGGCGCTGGCGCAAACCTGGCCGGCCAAGCCGGTGCGCGTGGTGATCCCGTGGCCGCCCGGCGGCTCTAACGATGTGGTGGGGCGCATCGTGATGCAAAAAGTCGGCGAGTCGCTGGGCCAGCAGTTCGTGATCGACAATCGCCCCGGCGCGTCGGGCGTGATCGGCGCGGAGCCGGTGGCGAAGTCACCGCCCGACGGCTACACCATCATGGTGCACTCAACCACGCATCTGGGTAACGCGCATCTGTATAAGAAGCTGCCCTACGATACGCTGAAAGATTTTGCGCCGGTGGGCACACTGGCCGCGCAGCCCGGCGCGCTGGCGACGCATCCGTCGCTGCCGGTGAAATCGGTACGGGAATTCATCGCGCTGGCGAAAGCGCGCGCGGGGCAAGTTAATTATTCGTCTTCGGGCAACGGCAGTTCGCCGCATTTGTCGATGGCGCTGCTCGCGTCGATGACCGGGATTGACCTGGTGCATATTCCGTACAAAGGCGGTACGCCGCAGGTGACGGCCTTGGTGGGCGGAGAAGCGCAGGCGTCGCTGGCGACCATCTCCACGGTGCTGGTGCATGTGAAATCGGGGCGCTTGCGCGCGCTGGGCGTGTCGTCGGCCAAGCGCAGCACTATGCTGCCCGAGGTGCCGACCATCGCCGAGGCGGGCGTGCCGGGCTATGAAATGAGCCCGTGGATCGGCGTATATGCGCCCGCCAATACGCCCAGGGCGATCATCGATAAACTCAACGCCGAATCGAACAAGGCGCTGAAACATCCCGATGTCGCGACCAGCCTGACCAATCAGGTGCTTGATCCGCTGCCGTCCACGCCGGAAGAATTCGCGCAGCGCATCAAGGTGGATTACGAGAAATACGGCAAGCTGATCAAGGCTACCGGATTGAAGATTGATTGAGGTCAAAAACATTCGCCGCGGCTAAAAAGTCTTTTAAAAGCATTGTGTATCAAGGAGAGGTTTGCATGAAACTATTGGGACGTTCGCTTATGCTGGCGGTTTTCGTGGCCTATGCCGGTTTGGCGGGGGCGCAAAACTACCCAACCAAACCCGTGCGGATTGTTATTCCATGGCCCACCGGCGGCGCGAATGACGTGGTGGGGCGTATCGTGTTTCAGAAAATGTCCGAGCAGCTCGGTCAGCAGTTTGTGATAGACAATCGCGGCGGTGCGTCGGGCACCATCGGCGCGGATCATGTGGCGAAGGGGCCGGCGGACGGTTACACCATCATGGTGCATTCGGCGGCGCATGTGACCAATCCGCATATGTTTAAAAAACTGCCTTACGACACGTTGAAAGATTTCACCGGCGTGACGCCGCTCGCGGTGCAGGTGGGCATGCTGGTGATCCATCCCTCGTTGCCGGTGAAAACCACGAAGGAGTTTGTAGCGCTGGCGCGATCCAAACCGGGGCAACTGGTCTACGGCTCGTCCGGCAGCGGCAGCTTTGTGCATATGGCGATGGCCTTGCTCAATCAAATGACCGATACCAAAATGGTTCACGTGCCGTTCAAGGGCGGCGGGCCCGCGGTGGTGGCGCTGGCGTCGGGCGAGTTGCAGGCAATGACGGCCACCATCGGTTCGGTGATGCCGTTTCTTGGCGGCAGCCGATTGCGCGCCTTGGGGGTTACGTCGGGAACGCGGCTGAAACAGTTCCCGGATATTCCGGCGATAGCGGAGGGCATTCCCGGCTATGACTTCTCGGCGTGGATAGGCGCGTTCGTGCCTGCCGCGACGCCCAAACCCATCGTTGATCGATTGAATGCGGAAATCCGCAAAACGCTGGAGCACCCCGACGTGGTGAGAATCATGGGCGGGCAGACGCTGGACCCGATGCCGATGTCGCCGGAGCAGTTTGCCGTGCGGCTGAAATCCGACTACGACAAGTATGAACGGCTGATTAAAGCCACGGGTGCAAAGCTGGATTAAAAAGTCATTTAAAAACATGAACTTAGGTATAGATGGCGAAATTGCGCTGGTGGTTGGCGCGAGTGAGGGCATAGGCTACGCCAGCGCGCAAGCCTTGCTGGAAGAGGGCGCGCAGGTACTGATTTGTTCACGCAGCGCGGACAAATTGAAAGCGGCGGCGGCCTCGCTCAAGCAGGCCACGGGCCGCGAGGTGCGCTGGTTTGCCGCCGATGTCACGCGCGCCGAAGACGTGCAAAAACTCAAAGCGTGGGTTGAACACGAGACGGCGCATCTCGATATTCTGGTGCAGGCGGTCGGCGGCAGTCATCGCGCGCTGTTTGAAGAGCTTGACGATGCGGCGTGGCTGGCGAGTTATGAATTCAACGTGCTGGGCACGGTGCGCGTGATCCGCGAATTGCTCGATGCGATGCGGCGCGCACAGGATAAGGGAAAGGGGGCGCGCATCGTGATTCTCGGCGCCGCCGGCGCGCGCATGCCGTATCCGAATCAGGTGGTGTCCAACGTACACAAGGCCGGCTTGATCGCGCTGGTCAAAACGCTGGGCGCTGAATTCAACAAATACAATATTCGCGTCAACTCGGTGTCACCGGGGCGTACCATGACCGCGCTGTGGAAAAACCGCATCGCTGACATGTCAAAGGCGCAAAGCGTTGCGCCGGAAAAAATCATTGAAGCGTTTTCGCATGAGATTCCGATGGCGCGCTTTGGCGAGCCGGACGAAATCGCGCCGATGGTGGTGTTTCTGGCGTCGCATAAATCGAGCTACATGACTTGCCAATCCGTGTTGGTGGATGGCGGGATTTCACGCGGGTTAATTTAGGAGGGGTCATTGAATGAAACACCTGTGCTTAAAAGCGATTGTCGTGCTGCTGGTTATGGCTGCGGGCGCGGCTCATGCGCAGTACCCCACCAAGCCGGTACGTATCATCGTGCCGTTTTCCGCGGGGTCGGGCACCGATGTCATCACGCGCGTACTCGCGCAGCCGTTGCAGCAGTCGTTGGGGAAAACCTTCGTCATCGACAATCGTCCCGGCGCCGATGGCGCGCTGGCGGGTGAGATTGTGGCGAGGGCGCCGGCGGACGGCTACACGCTGCTGATGGCGACCAATAGCCCGCTCTCGGCGGTGCCGCATTTGCGCAAGAACCCGCCCTACGATGCGCTCAAGGATTTCGCGCCGATCTCGATGGTCGGGCGGTACACGTTTTTGCTCGCGGTGAACGCCAATGTGCCGGTTAAATCAATGCGTGAATTGTTCGACCACGCGCGCGCCAACCCCGGCAAGCTCAACTACGGCACCGGCAACACCGGCGGCATCGTCATGGTGGCGATGATGAATTCAATGGCAGGCGTGAAAATGACGCATGTGCCCTACAAGAGCGAGCCGCCGGCGGTGGTCGATCTGATTTCGGGGCAAGTGCAGGTGATGATTACCTCTTTTACGACGGTGGCTTCACATCTGCGCGAGGGCCGCATTCGCGCGCTGGCAGTCGCGCTGAATCAGCGCAGCGCGATGCTGCCCAACGTGCCCACCATTGCGGAAGCGGGGCTGCCGAAATTCGGCATCACCCCTTGGGCGGGCGTTTTTGCACCGGCACGCACGCCCAAGGCGGTGGTGGACAAACTCAGCCACGAATTCAATGTGGCGTTAAAGCGTGCGGATATCCGCGCTCAACTCGATCAGCAGGCGTTCGCCAGCGAAGGCTCCACCCCTGAAGTGCTCGATGCCTGGGTGAAGAGCCAGTTCAGTATTTGGGGTGCGGCGATGCGCGAAGCGGGGATTCAGCCTGAGTAATTTAGCCCAACTGCTTACGCATTTCCGCAGCCTGCGCCTGTAGCGATTTCATTAGCCGCACTTCCGGCGACGGCGCGCAGTTGGCATAGGCGCAGCCCATCGCCTTGAGCTCGCCCGCGTTGCGCGGCAGGGCGGGGTGGTTGATCGGCAAGGCGAGTTTCGCGCCAGCGCCATTCTTGAGCGCCTTTTGCAGGCGCTCGATTACCGCCGGCAACTTCGGATGATTCGGCGTGCCGGTCACGCCCAGCGTGCGCGACATGTCCGACGGTCCGACCACGATCAGATCGATGCCTTCACGGATGATTTTCTTGACGCGATGGGTTTGCATGACGACAACGTTCTGTATTTAACTATTTGTTTTTAAAGGATATTTATTCTGCCTTGATATGGTTGTCGATGACCACTTTGCGCCACTTGGCGATCTCGCCGCGCACGTGGGCGCTGAACGCATCCGGTGTCATTGGCGACGGTTCCGCGCCGAAATCGGCGAAGCGTTTTTTGACATCGGTGGTGGCGAGCGCTTTGTGGATTTCCGTGTTCAATCTCTCCACCACCGCGCGCGGTGTTTTGGCGGCGGTGAAAATGCCCCACCACAGCGACACGTCGTAGCCCGGCACGGCATCTGCCATCGGCGGCAATTCCGGCGCGAACGCCGAGCGCTTGGCGGTGCTGACGCCGATCACGCGCAGCCGCCCAGTCTTCAAATGCGCTTCCACGGATGGCAGCCCCACGATTACCGCCTGCACCTGGCCTGCGATCAAATCGGTGAGCGCGGGCCCCATGCCCTTGTGCGGCACGTGCAGGATGTCGATTTTGGCGGAAGACTTCAGCACCTCCATCGCCAGATGATTAATGCCACCGACGCCGGACGAGGTGTAGTTGAGCAGGCCGGGCTTGCCGCGCAACAGCGTAATCAGTTCGCGCGTGTTCTTCACCGGCAACGAGGGATGCACCACCAGCACCATCGGCCCGAAGCCGAGCATGGTGATGCCCGCGAGATCGTTGACCGGGTCAAAAGGCAGCTTCGACATCAACGCCGCGCCGGTGGTGTACGAGGTGGAGGTGACATACAGCGTGTACCCATCGGGCGGCGCCTTGGCGGTGAGATCGGCGGCGATCATCTGATTGGCGCCGGGGCGGTTTTCCACCACCACGGGTTGGCCGACGGATTCGCTCACGCGCTGGCTGATGGTGCGCGCGAGAATGTCGTTGCTGCCGCCGGGCGGCGCGCCGACAAGAATGCGGATGGGCTTGGCGGGATAGACGGTTTGGGCGGGCTGGGCGTGCGCCGTGCAGGCCAGTATCGCACCCGCTACCATTAACAACATGTTGCGTGGTTTCATGGGGTGGCTTTCGTTTTTGTTCATGCATCAATGCGTGAGTGCGGCCCGCGCGCCGGCGCGCGCGATACCCCGGAGCAAAATGCTGCTTGCAGGGCGGTTGGTATTTCGCCCTATCATAACGGGGTTCACGCGATGTGTTAAGTTGAGAACTTGAATAAACTTTCAAAGGAGTGGTGCAAGTGCCAAAGCTACTGGTCATACACGGCGCGGGAATGAACATGCGCGGCAAGACGCAAATCGATGTGTTCGGCCCGATGCTGTTGCCGGAATACGATGTTCACATCCGCAAATACGCCGCCGAGCTCGGCTTCGAGGTGGATATTTTTCATTCCAATATCGAGGGCGAGGTGATTAACAAACTCTACGCGGCGCATGAAGGCGGCGTCGATGCGTGCATTATCAATCCGGCGGGCTTCAGCTCCGGCTATCGCTCGCTGAACGCGGCGCTGTCGCAGGTGAAATTTCCGTCGATTGAACTGCATATCTCCAACCCGGCCAGGCGCGGCGGGCAATCCGAAATCGCCAAGGTGGCGCGGGGCGTGATTACCGGCTTCGGCATCTTCGGCTACTGGATGGCGATGCGCGGTTTGCAGGACATACTGGCGAAGAAGTGAGCAGGACGATCAAGCGCTGGTTGTTTGCCTGCGGCGCCGCCGGCCTTGCCGCCGCGGGCGTTGCCTGGAGCCAAGCCTACCCCGCGCGCCCGCTGCGCGTGGTGGTGCCGCAGCCGGCCGGCGGCAGTATGGATGCCAATGCGCGCGCGTTGGCGATTTATATGGAGCCCGCATTCGGGCAAAACCTGGTGATCGATAATCGCGGCGGTGCCAACGGCATCATCGCGGGTGAATTGGTGGCACGCGCTGCGGCCGACGGGCACACCATTCTCTATACATCAAATTCCTTTATTATCAATCAGTTAGCGCAGAAGAGCCTGCCGTTTCATGTAATCAACGATTTCGCGCCGGTGACGCAGGCGGCCACCATGCCAGGCTATCTGGTGCTGGTGAATTCGCAGGTGCCGGTGAAAACGCTGAAGGATTTGATTGAGCTTTC
>JANPOH010000388.1:0-39235 GCA_031427895.1 Betaproteobacteria bacterium | reverse complement strand
TACACCATACGCACCGCTTTGGAACCCAGGCCGCGCCGCAGTATCGCCGGGCGATTATTCATAAGTGATTGTTTATAAACATAAAATTCATCAGGGTTCACTTGGCCCTGAACCACCGTTTCACCCAGCCCGTAGGCCGACGTGATGAACACCACCTGATCGAAGCCGGATTCGGTGTCGATGGTGAACATCACCCCGCTCGCGCCCAGATCACTACGCACCATGCGCTGCACCGCCGCCGACAACGCCACCTCGGCGTGGATAAAACCCTGATGCACCCGGTACGAAATCGCGCGATCGTTATACAGCGACGCGAATACATGCTTGATCGCCTCCAGCACGTTATCGAGGCCATGCACATTCAGAAACGTTTCCTGCTGACCGGCGAACGAAGCATCGGGCAAGTCTTCGGCGGTGGCGGACGAGCGCACCGCAAAAGCGACCTCCGCGCCGGCCGCCTGCGCCAGCGGATGATAGGCATCGGCAATCGCTGTCTTGAGCGCAGCGGAGAATTGCTGCGCCACGATCCAGCTGCGTATCTCTTTGCCCGCCGCCGCCAACGCATTGACGTCATCGACATTCAGCGTCGCAAGGCGCGCTTCGATACGTTTGTCCAAGCCCTCGTGCGCCAGAAAATCCCGGAACGCATGCGCGGTGGTCGCAAAACCGCCCGGCACCCGCACCCCCGCGCCGCTCAGGTGCCCGATCATTTCGCCCAGCGAAGCATTTTTGCCGCCGACGATGCCGACATCGCTCATGCGTAAAGTGGAAAGGTCGAGCACGTAAGGGCGCGGGGTCATGGTCGTGTTCCTGCTGCGTGTGAAAAGCGGTATATTACAGACAATTGCTGCGCCGCCACAATCCTTACGAAATCATGACTGCCCACCGACGCAGCGCCTTCTTTGTTTCAGACCGCACGGCGATCACCGCCGAGATGCTGGGTCACAGCCTGCTCTCGCAGTTCGACGGCCTAGGCTTGCACGAGACTACCCTGCCCTTTATCGACAACCTTGATAAAGCGCAAGAAGCGGTGCAAAACATTAACGCCGCCGCCGTGGCCGACGGCCTGCGCCCGATTATCATCAGCACGCTGGCGAACGTCGAAATTGCCGCTGCCGTGGGCGAGGCCAACGCGCTGTTCCTCGATTGCTTCCAGATTTTCATCGCGCCGCTCGAAAACGAACTCGGGGCGCGCGCCTCTCACGCCATCGGGCGCACCCACAACGTCAACGATATCGTCAATTACTATAAGCGCATGGAGTCGGTGAACTACACCCTGTCGCACGACGACGGCGTGTCCACGCGCGATCTGGCTGAAGCTGACGTAATACTCGTCGGCGTGTCGCGATGCGGCAAAACGCCCACGTGTCTTTATCTGTCGATGCAGTTCGGCATCCGCGCGGCAAACTATCCGTTCATCCCCGAAGATTTCGGCGGCCGCCAGTTGCCTGTATCCCTGCGCCCGCTGCGCCACAAACTCTACGGCCTGACCATCACCGCCACGCGCCTGCAAAGCATCCGCAGTGAACGCCGCCCCAATAGCACCTATGCGGAATTAAAAAACTGCGAATACGAAATCCGCGAAGCCGAAGCGCTGATGCGCCGCGAGAATATTCCGTTTCTGGACGCCACGAGTAAGTCAGTTGAAGAGCTGGCTACTACCATCATGCAGCAGGCTAAGTTGGAGCGGCGGATTTATTGATGAAGTTGCCGCACCCGCTCAAACAAGCACACCGCCGCTGCCGCCGCAACATTAAGAGATTCCGTCGCGGCGCTGATGGGTATCGCAATCGATTCGTGCGCGCAGTGCAGCAGCGCAGCGGATACACCGGCCCCTTCGTTGCCAAAAACGAACGCGACTTTGCCGGTGAGATCACTGTTAAACACGCTCTGCGTTGCGCCCAATTGCGTCACCAGCACGCGCCCCGGGTACGCACGGGCGAGCGCGATGAGATCGATGCGCTCGTAAATCTCCACACCGAAATGTGCGCCCATGGCCGCGCGCAGCACGCGCGGCGACCATGCGTTAACTGTTTGTTTTGAAAGGAATATTTGTTTTAAGCCTGCGGCGGCGCACGAGCGTAGTATTGATCCGAGATTGCCGGGGTCCTGGATGTCTTCCAGCATGACACAGGTGTCGAGCGTCGCAGGCAGGGTTTCGCGGCGCGGTGTTTTGATGGCCGCAATGATGCCGGTGGGCGTGGCTACCGACGACAGTTGTTTGAACAGGTTGTCGCTTAACAGCAGCGCCGTCGCAGCACTTTGCAGCAGCGTTTTGATTTCCGTTTTGCCGGCGCCGGATTGGCTGACGATGAGTTGTTCGGGTGCGCCGCGATGTTGCAGGTAGGCTTGCACCAGATGCGCGCCGTCGAGCAACGACAGCCCCGCAAGCCTGCGTTCGCGCGATGACTCAACCAATTTCAGCAACGATTTGAATTGCGCGTTATCCGCCGAGGTAATTTGTTTCACGTCACTCTCAATCCACCGCGCAGGTTCTGAAACCCGCCAGCACGTCGCGCCGATCTGGCGTGTAAAAATTTCGCCAGGTGTTCCGCAACAAACTCGCGCGGGTAGCGTAGCAGCCGCCGCGCAGCACTTTGTGCTTGCCGAACCACGGCTCGGAATATTCTTTATACGGGTCGCGCACGAAGCCGGGGTACGGTCCAAACCAGTCCGCCGTCCACTCCCACACATTGCCAAGCATCTGGCGCACGCCCCACGCGCTGTCGCCCGCGGCAAACGCGGCCACATCCACCGGCTCGGATGCCCACCCAAACAGGTTGGCATGATGCGTCCGCGGCAGCGTATCGCCCCACGGATAACGCCGCTTGCGGGTGATATCCCCCGGCACGGTGGCGGCGGCGAATTCCCACTCGGCCTCGGTCGGCAGGCGACGTTGCGCCCAGTGGCAATAAGCGTCGGCCTCATGCCAGTTTACGTGGATCACGGCGGCGGTGCGTGCAAGTGCGGTGGTCTGATCGAAGCAGCGCACTTGCCAACCCGCGCCCTGCTTGATCCAGTACACAGGCGCGTCGGCGTTCGCCTGTGTGCGCCACTGCCAGCCCTCGGCGCTCCAGCATTCGCGCCGCTGATAACCGCCATCGTTCACGAACGCGGCAAACTCGGCGTTGGTGACTGCGCTGCGCGCCATGCGAAACGGGCGCACGTCGACTTCATGCGCCCACTTTTCGTTGTCGAACACAAAACCTTCGCCCGCCCGCGCGCCGAGCATGAACCGCCCGCCGCCGATGACGGCATCGCCGCTGCATGGTTCTGTTGTAACTACTTGTTTTTTAGGTTCTTTTTCACCCGCATACCCCAGCGTCTGACGGGTATAGTGAAACGCTTCGTTATGCATGTCTTCGTGAAACACCGCGAGCTGCACGAAGTAGCGCAGGTGTTCCGTGGCGCCTTCGCGGTCAATGCGCGCCTGCACGGCATCGAATACCTCGCGCAGATACGCCAGCGTTTGTTCGATTGACAGCAGCGGCAGCGTCCAGCGCGCGTCGTGCGGAACGGTCGCGGAGTTGTAAAGGGCGTCTGCTGACTCGCGCACGGATGGTGCAAGCGAACCGCTGGCGTCATGAAAACCATGGCGTAAACACCAGTGCTCCTGAAACCACGCGAGGTGGCCCAGCTCCCACAGCGGCGGATTGACGATGTTCAACCGCGGACCGAGCCATTGTTCGGGCTGCAAGCTGCCGGCGAACGCCAGTGTGCGCGCACGCGCGGCGCGTAGCATGTCGCGGAGCGTCGCCGCATCGGGCGCAATTTGTGCGGGGGTCATCGAGAACATTTGTTATAGTTGCACGAGTGTATCCCTGATTGCCAATCTTGAAAATCGCTCTCATCACGCCCGCCGCGCCCGGTTCACGTCACGGCAATCGCGGCACCGCCACGCGCTGGGCGGGCATGTTGCGTGAGTTGGGCCACACGGTGTCGATACAGATGGATTGGGATGGCGCGCCGGTTGATCTGATGCTGGCGCTGCATGCGCGACGCAGCCACGATTCAATTCGCAATTTTGCGCTGTGCTGCCCGGATCATCCGTTGATACTGGCGCTGACGGGCACCGATCTTTACCGCGACATACACACGGACGAGACGGCGCAGGAGTCAATGCAGCTCGCCACGCGCATGATTGTGTTGCAGGAGATGGGCCTTGCCGAACTGTCGCCCACGCTGCGCCGGAAAACCAGCGTGGTGTATCAGTCGGCGCGGGTCGTGCCGCGAGTACCCGCATTAAAATCGTGTTTCGAGATCACCGTCAGCGGCCATCTGCGCGAGGAAAAAGATCCGTTTCGCGCAGCGGCTGCATTGGCGTTTTTGCCGCGGGATAGCCGCATCCGCATTACGCACCTCGGCGGCGCGATGTCGCCGCCAATGGCGCAGGAAGCCCAGCAGTGGATGGCGCGCGAGCCGCGCTATCGCTGGCTCGGCGAAGTCGCGCACGGCAAGGCGTTGCGCCTGCTGGCACGCAGCCGTTTGATGGTCATCAGCTCGCGCATGGAAGGCGGCGCCAATGTGGTGAGCGAGGCGCTGGCGAATAGGGTGCCGGTGATCGCCTCGCGCGTGTCGGGGAATATCGGCGTGCTGGGAAAAGATTACGCCGGTTACTACACGCTGGAAGATGCGCGCGCGTTGGCTAAGCTGCTGTCACGCGCGGAAAACGAAGCGGCTTATTATCGAAAACTGGTGTCGCAGTGCCGCTTGCGAAGGCCGTTGGTCACGCATGCCAGCGAGCGGGCCGCGCTAAAAAGCACTGTAGCGAAAATTACATAACTATTTGTTTTTAAACAATAATTCTCTAACCGGCGCATAACTTCTCCGATGCACCGGCGACACGCCTTGTACGCGCAGGGCGGCCATGTGAACCGCCGTGCCGTAGCCTTTGTGCAGATCAAAGCGGTAGTGCGGAAACTGTTCGTGCAGTTTCTGCATGTCGCGATCCCGCGCGACTTTGGCGAGGATCGACGCGGCCGAAATGGCCGGCTCCTTTGCATCGCCCTTCACGATGGCACGCGCGGGCATGCTCACCGCTGGACAATGCAAACCATCGACCAGAATTTCGTGCGGCTGCGTCGCGAGCGCCTCCACCGCACGCCGCATCGCCAGCAGGCTCGCCTGCAAAATATTGATGTCGTCGATTTCTTCGACGCTGGCGCTGGCGATAGCCCACGCCAGCGCACGCCGCTGAATCACGTCGAAAAGCGCGTCACGTTTTTTGGCGGTCAATTTTTTGGAATCGGCCAAGCCGTCGATAGGCGCGGCGGGCGAAAGTATCACGGCGGCGGCATACACCGGCCCCGCCAACGGCCCCCTGCCCGCTTCGTCCACGCCGGCGATGAGTTTGGTTTTTTTCATACCCGCTTGTCCAGATAAGGCATCACTGCGTCGGCGGCTTTTTGCGTGGTGTTTTGCCGCAAGTCAGTGAGCATGTCCGCAAAGCGCCGGCGTATGCGTTCGCGGCGCGGTGCGTCGTGCAGCAGATCGAGCACGGCTTGCGCCAGGTTCTCGGCCGTGGCGGCGTCCTGCAAAAATTCCGGCACGACGAATTCGCCCGCCAGGATATTGGGCAGCCCGACATAAGGCTGATAGCGCCGCGGATTCATCATCCACCAGCTCAGGCGCGGCATGCGGTAGGTGATGACCATCGGGCGCTGGAGCAAGGCGGTTTCGAGCGTGGCCGTGCCCGAGGCGACCAGCACGACATCGGCGGCGGCGATGGCGTCGTGGGCGTTTCCATTCAGGATCAGCATGTCGATGTGACCCGCGCTGGCGAGTGCATTTTCGAAAATAGCGCGAGTTTCACGATTGACCAGTGGCACGACAAATTTCACCGCGGGCGCGGCGGCGGCGATGCGCCGCGCGCTGGCCACGAAAAGGTGCGCCATGTTTTGCAGCTCGCTCACGCGGCTGCCGGGCAGCAAGGCAACCACGGGCGCATCGTCGGACAGCGCCAGCCGCGCACGCACCTCGCGCATCGAGGCGTAGCCGTGCAGCATGTCCGCCAGCGGATGCCCGACGTAACTCACCGCCACGCCCGCCTTGTTATAAATTTCACTCTCAAACGGAAACAGCGTGAGCACGCGATCCACCGCTTGCTTGATTTTGTGTATGCGCTCGCCGCGCCACGCCCAGATCGACGGGCTCACGTAGTGAATCACCGGTATGCCGGCGGATTTCAGCGCGCGTTCAAGATCGAGATTAAAATCCGGTGCGTCGATGCCGATGAACACTGCGGGCGGTTGCGCCAGCAAATGCTGTTTCAGGCGGCGCCGGATCGAGACGATCTCAAGGTAATGCTTGAGTACCTCGACGTAGCCGCGAACCGCCAGCTTCTCCATGGGAAACAACGCGCTGACGCCGGCGGCGATCATGCGTGGCCCGGCGATACCGGTGAATTGAATGTCAGGCCGGCGCGCCGTGAGCGCGGCGACCAAATGCGCGCCGAGTAAATCACCGGAGGCTTCGCCCGCGACCAGCGCGATGACAGGCGCGCTCATGCGGCGTCAGCGAATAATGCCGCGGCCCGCAACTGCCAAAAAATCAATCAGCGGCTGGAGTTCGGCGCAATCGCGCAATTGTTCAGCGAGATGCGTTTGGGCCTGTGCCAGGGTGTCGCCCGCCTTGTACAGGGTCTTGTAGGCGCGCTTGATGGCGACCAGCGCCGCCGGGCTGTAGCCGCGGCGCTTCAAGCCCTCGGAATTGATGCCGAACGGCCCTGCCGGATTACCGGAAGCGGTCACGAAAGGCGGAATATCCTGCAACGCAATCGTGCCCATCGCGGTCATGCTGTGCGCGCCGATACGCACAAATTGATGCACCACCGTGAAGCCGCCCAGAATCGCATAGTCACCGACATGCACATGGCCCGCCAGTTGCGCGTTGTTGGCGAATATGGTGTTGTCGCCGATCTGACAATCATGCGCCAGATGCACGTAAGCCATGATCCAGTTGTCGTTGCCCACCCGCGTGACGCCCGCGTCCTGCGCGGTGCCGCGGTTAAAGGTGCAAAACTCGCGGATGGTGTTGTTGTCGCCGATCTCCAGACGTGTCGGCTCGTCCGCGTATTTCTTGTCCTGGGGTATTTCGCCCAGCGACACAAACTGAAAAATTCGGTTGTTCGCGCCGATGCGCGTATGCCCCGTGACGACCGCGTGCGGGCCGATGCGCGACCCCGCGGCGATTTCGACATGCGGGCCGATAATGCTGTACGCGCCGACTTCAACGTCTGGGGCGAGCCGGGCCTCGGGGTCAACCAGTGCGGTGGGATGGATGCGCGTCATCACGGCACTTTTTATTTTTCAATATCTCGCACGGCGCACAATAACTCGGCCTCGGCGGCCAGCACATCATCTACGTGCGCGGCAGCCTTGAACTTCCACACGCCGCGCATATGCCGCACCAGTGTCACATGCAATATCAGTGCATCGCCCGCGGTCACCGGCTTTTTGAAGCGGGCATTGTCGATGCCGACAAAATAATAAACGGATTTGTCGTCGGCCTTCGCGTTCATGGTAACGAACGACAGCAATGCCGCCGCCTGCGCCATCGCCTCGATAATCAACACGCCGGGCATCACCGGATGGTGCGGGAAATGCCCATTGAAGAACGGCTCATTGATGGTGACATTTTTGAGCGCGCGTATTTCCTTGCCGGCCTCATAGGACAACACCCTGTCTATCAACAAAAAGGGATAGCGGTGCGGCAAATACTCGAGCACCTTGTGGATGTTCATCGTGTTCAAGAGAGTTTTCCTTCCATGTCGGCGAGGCGTTTTTCGAGTTGCTTCACCGTTTTTGCAAGCGCGTCCAGATGCCGTATCTGCACCGCGTTGCGGCGCCACGTTTGATTGGATTCAAACGGGTAACCGCCGCTGTAGGTGCCAGGCGCTGTAATTGACTTCGTAATCAGGGTCTTGGCGGTGACATAAACATCATCCGCAATCGATAAATGCCCCGCGATGCCCACCGCACCGGCAATCTGGCAACGGCGCCCGATATGCACACTGCCCGCGATACCGGTGCAAGCGGCAATCGCCGTATGCGCGCCGATATGCACGTTGTGCGCGATCTGAATCAGATTGTCGAGCTTCACGCCATCCTCGATAATCGTGTCATCGATGGCGCCGCGGTCGATGGTGGTGTTCGCACCGACCTCAACGTCGTCGCCGATTAACACCCGCCCTACTTGCGGCACTTTAACCCACGCCCCGTTGTCGGGGGCGATGCCGAAACCATCCGCGCCAATCACCACACCCGCATGAATAATGCAGCGCGCGCCGATCCGGCAGTCGTGATAAATCGTGACATTCGGAAAAAGCCGTGTATGGGCGCCCACGTTCGCGCCATCACCGACAGCGCAATGCGCGCCAATGACCACCCCGTCGCCGAGGGTGACATTTTCACCCAGTACCGCGCTGGGGCCAATGCTGACGCCGGCGCCGAGCGAAGCCGACGCGGGCACCACGGCATTGGGATGCACCCCAAGCGCGACCGGTGTAACGGGATTCAGCAACGCGGAAACACGCGCGAAATACGCATACGGATTGCCGCATACGATGCGCGGCAGCGCCGTGGATTCCTGGTGTGCAGGCGCCAGAATGACGGCTGCCGCCCGCGTAAGCGGCAATTGGTTCAGGAATCGATCATGGGTAACAAACGTAATCGCATCCGCAGGCGCATTTTCCAGGGTGCCCACCCGCCATACTTTGACCGCAGAGTCGCCCGCGACTTCCCCGCCCAGCAGTTGCACCAATTCACCCAGGCTAAACTCGCCGCGGCTACTTCTGGTCATGACGCATGATGGCTTGGAGGGTGCGGTGAAAATGCGGGAATCGCCGGCTATTTCCCGTCAGCCAGCGCCTTGAGCACGCGGTCGGTAATGTCCACGCGAGGACTGCGGTATACCGCCTCCTGCAGGATCAGATCATACTTTTCGGATTCGGCAATCTGCCGGATAATTTTATTGGCACGCTCCAGCAGGCCCGCCAATTCCTGATTGCGGCGCAAGTTAAGGTCTTCCGTGTACTCACGCTGCTTACGCTGCAAATCAACTATCTGGCGCGATAAATCCTGCTCGCGTCGGCGCCGCTCGGCTTCACCCAGAGTCAGTGCATCTTTCTCCAACTGCCCCTGCGCCGCCTTCACCTGCCCTTCCAGGCGCTGCAGTTCCTGAACACGAGGCTGGAATTCCTTTTCCAGCCGTTTGCTGGCCAGATCGGCCGGCGCGGATTCACGGTTCACGCGCTCGGCATCGATAAAGCCTATTTTCATATTGGCTGCATTCGCATGCACCGCGACAAACAAACCCGCAGAAACCAACGCCACCGCGCACAGCCTGCTACTCATTCTCATCGAAATCATTCTTTGATCAACCTTCGTTAGAACGCGCCGCCAAACGTGAACTGGAAGGCTTGCTTGCGGTCGTTCGGTTTATTTGACAACGGGGCCGCTCCACTGATTTTCAGCGGGCCGAACGGAGATATCCACGTGACGGACAACCCAGTGGAGTAACGAAGTTCACCAAAATCATACTTGTTGTCGGTCACCATGCCGGCATCGAAGAATGCACTGAGCCTGACCGAGCGGTCGTTCGACAGACCGGGAAATGGGAATAAAAATTCGGCATTGCCTAACACTTTTCGATTGCCGCCGCGGGGGTCATCATTGCCATCTCGCGGCGCCACGGTATTCAATTTATAGCCGCGCAGAGAGTTCACGCCACCCGCAAAAAAATTCTTGAAGAATGGCAGCGGCTTTCCACCATAACCATCGCCGTATCCTGCCTCGGCATTCAGCATCAGTGTGTAATCCCGTGTTAGCGGAAAATAGCGCTGATATTGGTATGAGGCACGGTAATAACGCAGCGTGCCGCCCGGCAAGCCGCCTTCCGCAAAGGCACGATGGAGCGTGCCGGTCGTAGGATAAATAAGCGAATCCCTGTTATCCCGCGCCCACCCGACATTCATCACAAAAGCCTGGTTCTTCGAACCGAAGGTATTAACGTAATCGGTATAAAACAGGGAGCTGCCTGCAAACGTCGTAATACTGGTGTCTTCGAAGCCCAGACCGTAGGAAATCGTATCGGTCTCCGTGATAGGCACGCCAAAGCGCACCCCCAGCGTCGTGGTTTTCGTTTCGTATTGACCAAGGCCGCTGCTGGCTGCGTCCACCTTTCGATGAGAAAGGTCATAACCAATACTGATTCCATCGACAGTGAAGTAGGGGTCGGTATAGGAAAAAGAGTACTGGGTGTTGATCTTGGCCGAATTGACGCCGGCCGACACATGTTTCCCAGACCCGAAAATATTGTTTTGCGAAATAGAGCTTGATAACGTCAGCCCGGTGCCGCTGCCGAAGCCCGCGCCCAGCAGGACGTTGCCGGTTGGCTTTTCAACCACGGTCACGTTGACGTCCACTTGATCCGTGGTGCCCTGCACCGCCGGGGTTTCGAGATTGACTTCATTGAAGTAACCGAGCCGGTCGACGCGCTGCCGCGACGTGTTGATTTTGTCGCCCGAATACCATGCGCCTTCCACTTGCCGCATTTCCCGGCGGATCACCTCGTCACGGGTGCGGGTGTTGCCCGCCACGTTGATACGCCGCACATACACACGGCGGCCCGGATCGATGAAAAAGGTGAACGCGGCTTCTTTCTTTTCCTTGTTTAACTCAGGCGCGGCATTGACGTTGGCGAAGGCGTAACCATCATTACCCAGCCTGTCGTTGATTTTCTTGGTCGATTCCGTCAGCCGGACGCGGGAGAACACGTCGCCCGGCTTGATCGCGATAAGCTTGCGAATCTCGTCTTCGGGAATCAGCAATTGCCCCCCGATCTTAATATCAGAGACGGTATACTTTTCGCCTTCGGTGATACTCACCGTGATGTAGATTTCTTTCTTGTCGGGCGTAATCGACACTTGTGTGGAATCAATATTGAATTCGAGGTAGCCGCGATCCTGATAATGCGAGCGCAACACCTCCAGATCCGCGGAAAGCTTTTGGCGCGAATATTGATCCTGCTTGCTGAACCACGTCATCATGCCGGGTTCGCGCAGGTAGAAAAGACCGGTAAGCTGCTTCTCCGAAAAAGCCTTGGCGCCGATGATCGATATCTGGCGGATCTTCGATGACTCGCCTTCGACCACGCTGAAATTGATCGAAACCCGGTTCCGCTCCAGCGGCGTGATGGTGGTGTTGACTTCGGCGGCATACTTGCCGCGCGAAAGATACTGCCGCTTCAATTCCTGTTCAGCGCGATCAACCATTCCTTTGTCGAATATGCGCCCTTCCGCCAGACCCATTTGCCGGATGCCTTTCAGCAAAGCATCTTTGTTGAATTCCTTGAGTCCGGTAAATTCGATTTGCGCGATGGAGGGCCGCTCCTGCACCACCACCACGAGCGTTGCGCCTTCAACCTCCAAGGTTACATCGCGAAAAAATCCAGTCGCGAAAAGCGCGCGTATCGCCTGCGCCGCTTTTTCGTCGTCCATGGTGTCGCCAACTTTTACCGGGAGATAACTGAACACCGTGCCGGCTTCCGTGCGCTGTATGCCTTCAACCCGTATGTCTTTGATGACGAAGGGGTCAATTGCCATTGCCGCGGAAGCATATATGGCAGCAGGGAGAATAAACCAGGAACGAGGATTCAATGCCATGAACTAGCCGCTTATCAGTCGATTAAGATCGTTATAAATCGCAAATGCCATCATGAGCAACAACAATGCCATCCCCACCCGCTGGCCCATTTCCATGGCGAATTCCGACACCGGCGAACCTTTTAAAATCTCGACGATATAATACAACAAATGGCCCCCATCCAATAAGGGGATCGGCAGCAGGTTCAGTACGCCCAGGCTAATACTAATCAGCGCCAAAAAGGTGATATAGGGTATCCACCCCATTTTGGCGGATTGACCGGCATAGTCCGCGATGGTGATGGGGCCGCTCAGGTTTTTCAGCGACACTTCTCCTACCACCATTTTGCCCAGCATCTTGAGGCTGAAGATCGCAGTGTCCCAGGTCTTTAACACGGCTTTGCCAAGGCTATCCACCGGTCCGTAGCGGATGTTCACACGATACTTTTCATAGGACTGCCAAGCCGGCTGCAGCCCGGCGCCAATGCGTCCGATGACACGGCCATCGGCCTCCGTGATTTTATCCGGCGTCACCTGCAGCGGCGAAAGGATGGCGCCGTTTCGCCGCACCTCGATAATGATCGCCTGCGCCGGATGTTCGCGAATAATGCGGGTAGCCTCGTCGGGCGACTCCACGCGCGTATTGTTGATCGCCGTAATTTCGTCACCCGCTTTCAGTTCCGCACGCGCCGCCGCCCCGCCTGGCGCAAGGCTGGCAATGACTGGAGCGCCGCGTGGCTGAAATCGTGACAACCCCAGGATGCGTATGAAATCACCGTCGAGATCGTTCGCGGTCAGCGCCTGCATGTCGAGCTTGCGCGAGGCCGTACTGCCATCATCCGTGGTGACCCGCACCTCAACGCTGCCTCTACGCACGGCGTGCTTTAACAATTCCCACCGCGCCTCCTGCCAGGTAGGCACGGCCTCCCCGTCCACGCTGAGAATCACATCGCCCGCCTGAAACCCCGCGCCGGCCGCCGCCGAACCCTGCACCGGCGCGCCCACCACGGGGCGGGTGCCGGGCACGCCGTGCATGAACAAGGCCCAGTACAACACAATCGCCATCAATAGATTCGCCAGCGGGCCGGCGATCACGATAGCGATGCGTTGCCACACATTCTTGCGGTTGAACGCCCGCGGCAGCTCCTCCGGCGCCACGGCGCCTTCGCGCTCATCGAGCATCTTGACATAGCCGCCGAGCGGAATCGCCGCCAGCACCCACTCGGTGCGATCCGCCCCGCGCACCCACTTACTCAGCGGCTTGCCAAAGCCGATAGAGAATCGCAGCACCTTCACGCCGCACAGGCGCGCGACCCAATAGTGCCCCAGCTCATGGATCACCACCAGTGGGCCCAACGCCACCAAAAAAGCCGCCGCGTAGAAAAGGAATGTCGTCATGAGGCTGTCAAGGCCGCACACCGGCGAGCAGTGTTCCCGGATACGCCGCGTGTTGCATCGACGCCGACCACTGTTGTGCCCGTTCGCGCGCGGCATGATCCAGCGCCAACACATCCTCCAGCGTGCGCGTGGCGCTCGCATGGGTAGTCGCGAGCACTTTTTCAATCAGTCGCGGGATATCCATGAAACCCAGATCGCCCGCGAGAAAACGTGCCACGGCGACTTCGTTTGCCGCATTCACCACCGTGGCCGCGCCGTTGCCATCGTGCAACGCCGCGAAGGCGAGCGCGAGGCACGGAAAGCGTTGTACATCGGGTTTTTCAAAATGCAGCCCGCCTGTCCCCGTCAGGTCCAGAAAACTAACGCCGTTGGCGATGCGCTCGGGATAGGCCAGCGCGTGCGCGATCGGGGTGCGCATGTCGGGGTTGCCCAACTGCGCCAGTACCGATCCATCGACGTATTCGACCAGGGAATGCACAATGCTTTCGGGATGTATCACCACCTCGATGCGATCCGGCGGCGCGTTGAATAACCAATGCGCCTCGATCACTTCAAGGCCCTTGTTCATCATGGTCGCGGAATCCACGGAAATTTTGCGACCCATGACCCAGTTCGGATGCGCGCAGGCTTGCGCGGGCGTGACCTGAGTCAACTGATTCAGCGGCGTGGTACGAAATGGCCCGCCAGAGGCCGTGAGCAGGATGCGGCGCACGCCGGACGCATCGAGATCGCCGGCGTAATCACGGGGCAGCGACTGAAACACGGCATTATGTTCGCTATCAATCGGCAACAAGCACGCGCCACCCGCACGCACGCACTCCATGAACAAAGCGCCCGCCGTGACCAGAGATTCTTTATTCGCCAGCAACAGTTTTTTGCCGCTGGCGGCAGCGGCCAGCGTCGGGCGCAGGCCCGCGATGCCGACAATGGCGGCCATCACCGTATCCACGTGCGCGAGGCCGGCTACCTGCTCAAGCGCTTTCACGCCACCCAACACGCGCGTCGGCAAGCCTGCCTCGATCACCTGCTGTTCAAATTCACGCGCGGCGCCGGCGTCCACCACCACCGCAAAATCGGGTTTGAAACGTTTGCATTGCGCCAGCAACAAGTCGATGCGCGAGTGCGCGGTGAGCGCCGCCACGCGGAATCGTTGCGGATGCCGCGACACCACGTCCAGCGTGCTGACACCGATGCTTCCCGTGGACCCCAGAATGGTCAAGCACTGCACGGCGGCGGTATCCTGCATCAGGCGAACCACGCAAGGATAAGCGCCGCCGCCGGCATGCTGGAGGTCAGTGCATCCACGCGGTCCAGAATACCGCCGTGTCCGGGCAAGACCGTTCCGCTGTCTTTCACGTCCGCAGTACGCTTGATCCAGGATTCAAACAAATCGCCCTCTATGCCTAAAATGGTCAATGCCAGAAACACCGCGAGCCCGGCCGCACCCGTCAGCACCGCATGTCCGGTGGGAAACCCCACGCTGACAAGAACATAATACAACGTGACGCCGGCCAGCGCACCGGCCACGCCTTCCCACGTCTTGCCGGGGCTGACGGCGGGCGCGAGCTTGCGCCGCCCCCAGCGCTTGCCGCAAAAATACGCGGCAGTATCGGAAACCCAGATCGTGATCATCAATGTCAGCAGCACGCCGGGCTTGGCCTGAAGCTGCACCAGCGCCAGCCACAACGGCAGCAGAAGAATCAGCCCCGTCAACGCAAACAACAACGGGTTCAGGATGCGCCAACCGTTTGCAAGCCAAGGCGGCACGATTACCAGCCAAAATACCAGCGCAACAGCATATAGCAGCATGGCCCCGCGCGCGTACGCGGGCGTCACCACGCTCAACCATATCACCCCCCCCAGCGCAGCAACCAACGCCACATAAAACAATCGCGCGGCGACTGACCATTTGCCCAGCGCGGCCCATTCCCACGCGCCGATCAGCACCCACAGCATCAGAAAGAGCGCCCAACCCATTCGCGGCAAATAAAACAGCGATGCCAGAAACAATGGCAACGCCACTATTGCGGTAACGAGACGGGCTTTCAGCATTCGCCGCGTGCCGGCGACAGAGTCAAATCAAACACCCGACACGCGCTGCCGCGGCGTCGCAGCCGCCTGCACTTGATCGCCCGTGCGGCCGAAACGGCGCTCACGCTGCTGGTACGACGCAATCGCGGCATCCATGGCTACCGCATCAAATGCCGGCCACAGCAGATCCGTGAAATAAAGCTCGGTATACGCCAATTGCCACAACAGAAAATTGCTGATGCGTTGTTCGCCGCCGGTGCGTATGAACAAATCAGGTTCGGGCGCGTCCCCCATCGCAAGATATGGGGTGAGGTCGCTCTCGGTGTAGCTTCCGGCCTTAGACGGTTCGTCACGCACCAGGCGATTGATCGCCTGCATCACGTCCCAGCGACCGCCATAATTGGCCGCGACGGTCAACGTAAGACCTTGATTATTTTTCGTTTTTTCTTCTGACGCCTGAATCAGGTCAATAATCTGCCGATCGAACCGGCTCAGATCGCCGATCACGCGAAAGCGAATATTGTTCTGATGCAGTTTGGCCACTTCGTTTTCCAGCGCCTGGACAAAAAGCTGCATGAGGAATTTCACTTCCTCGGCGGGCCGCCGCCAATTCTCGCTGCTGAACGCAAACAACGTCAGATATTCCACCCCGCGTTCGCCGCACGTGCGTACCGCGCTGCGTACCGCCTCCACACCGCGCTTGTGGCCAGCGATACGCGGCAAAAACCGTTGCTTTGCCCAGCGTCCGTTGCCATCCATGATGATGGCGATATGGCGCGGTATGCGCCGCGCTTCCGGCACCACCTGCGTGGAACTGTGCATGGGCGCCACGGCGCTTATACCGCCATCAATTCTACTTCCTTCACCTGCAACGCCTTGTCGATCTCGGCGATGTGACGATCGGTAAGCTTCTGGACGTCTTCCTGCGCGCGACGTTCGTCGTCTTCCGCGATGGATTTTTTCTTCAGCAGATCTTTAAGCTGCGTATTGGCGTCGCGACGCACATTACGCACCGCGACTTTCGCGGTTTCGCCTTCGCCCTTGACGATCTTGGTGAGGTCACGCCGGCGCTCTTCGGTAAGCGAGGGCATCGGCACGCGCACGATGTCGCCCGTGGTGCTGGGATTGAGCCCCAAATCCGCGTCACGAATGGCTTTCTCGACGGCGCTGGTCATTTTCTTTTCCCAGGGGGTCACGCCGATCGTGCGCGCGTCTATCAGCGTGACATTGGCCACGCCGGGGAGCGCCGTCGGTGTGCCGTAGTAATCGACCATCACATGATCGAGTATGCCGGGATGCGCCCGGCCCGTGCGCACTTTGGCAAGATCAGTCTTCAGCACATCGAGCGACTTTTTCATTTTCTGCTCGGTAGTGCTTTTGATATCAGCAATCATGATTTTCTCCGCAACTCTGAGTTACACATGCACCATGGTGCCTTCGTCCTCGCCCATCACCACGCGCTTCAAGGCGCCCGGTGCAAAAATACTGAAAACGTTGATCGGCATTTTCTGATCGCGGCACAAAGTCAGCGCCGTGGCATCCATCACTTTCAGATTCTTGATGATCGCTTCATCGAACGACAATTGTTTGTAACGCACCGCGCTGGCATCCTTTTTGGGGTCGGCGCTGTACACGCCGTCCACCTTGGTCGCCTTGAGCACCAGTTCGGCGTTAATTTCCATGCCGCGCAACGCCGCTGCGGTATCGGTAGTGAAAAAGGGGTTGCCCGTGCCCGCCGCGAAAATCACAATCTTGCCTTCTTCAAGGTAGCGCATGGCCTTGCCCCGAATATAGGGTTCAACCACCTGCTCCACGTTCAGGGCCGACTGCACGCGGCTGATAAGGTTGGCGCGGCGCATCGCATCCTGCAAGGCGAGCGCGTTCATGATCGTAGCGAGCATGCCCATGTAATCGGCGGTGGCGCGATCCATATGCGCTGCCGCCGGCGCCACGCCGCGAAAAATATTGCCGCCGCCGATCACCACCGCGATTTCAACGCCCAACTTCGCCACATCGCCGATTTCGTCAACGATGCGTTCGATCACATCCTGATTGATGCCGTAGCTGTCCTCACCCATCAACGCCTCGCCGCTCAGTTTGACCAGGATGCGTTTGTAGAGGGGTTTGTCCGACATAGGCAGAGTTTCCTAACTGTTTGTTTTTAATAACTAAATTACTATTTGCTTGCAGCGCTCACCGCCGCTTTCACTTCGGCGGCGAAGTCATCCTTCTTCTTCTCCAGCCCTTCGCCGACAATATAAAGCGTAAACGACGCCACGGTCGCATGGTTCGCCTTCAGCAATTGCTCGATGGTTTGCTTATCGTTCTTGACAAACGGCTGACCGAGCAGCGTGACTTCTTTCAGGTATTTCTGCACCGATCCTTCGACCATTTTAGCCATGATGTCGGCGGGTTTGCCGGACTCCGCCGCCTTGGCCGCCGCGACCTCGCGCTCTTTCTGAATCAGTTCCGCGGGAACCTGCTCCTTCGCCAGCGACACCGGCTTGGTTGCAGCAATTTGCATGGCCAGATCCTTGGCCAGGACATCACTGCCGCCCACCACATCAATCATCACGCCGATTTTCGCGCCGCCATGAATGTAGGTGGTGAGTTTTCCTTGCGCCGGCATGCGCACAAAGCGGCGCAGACTGACGTTTTCGCCAAGCTTGCCTACCAGCGCCTTGCGGGCTTCTTCGACCGACGTGCCATTCAACTCCAGCGTCGACAACGCCGCCACGTCAGCCGGGTTCTTGCTCGCCACCAGCCCCGCGGCCGCCGCCGAAAACGCCAGAAAATCCGTGTTCTTCGCCACGAAATCAGTTTCGCAATTGACTTCGAGGATCGCGCCCAGTTTGCCGTCCGCCGCAACGTGCGTGGCGACCACGCCTTCGGCCGCCACGCGGGACGCCGCCTTGGTTGCCTTATTGCCGAGCTTCACCCGCAGAATATCCTCTGCCTTGCTCATGTCGCCGACGGCTTCGGTCAGCGCCTTTTTACATTCCATCATCGGCGCGTCGGTCTTCTCGCGCAATTCTTTCACCATGCCAGCCGTAATTTCCGCCATCACACACTCCATCCGTTAAAAAAAAGGGGCGCTCACGTCTCCGAGCCGCCCCTTGTTGAATCGTTAAGCGCTTTACTTGCTTTCGCCCTCGTCCACTTCGATAAACTCCTCGCCGCCGGCCGGCGTGACGATTTCATTCAGGCTGTCATTGCGGCCTTCGAGAATCGCATCTGCCATGCCACGTGCGTACAGGCGTATCGCACGGCTGGAGTCGTCGTTACCCGGAATCACATAATCAATGCCTTCCGGGGTGTGATTGGTGTCCACCACGCCGATCACCGGCACGCCCAGCTTGTTGGCTTCGGCGACGGCGTTTTTCTGATAGCCCACATCGATCACGAACATCGCATCGGGCAAGCCATCCATGTCCTTGATGCCGCCAAGGCTGCGCTCCAGCTTGGCCAGCTCGCGCTGAAACATCAGCGCTTCTTTCTTGATGAGTTTTTCGACCGATCCATCGGCCACCATCGCCTGCATTTCTTTCAGACGCTTGATCGATTGCTTGACCGTTTTGTAGTTGGTCAACATGCCGCCGAGCCAGCGGTCATCGACGAACGGCGTGCCGCAGCGAATCGCTTCTTCACGGATGATTTCCTGCGCCTGACGCTTGGTGGCGACGAACAGCACGGTGCCGCGATTGGCGGTCAGTTTGCGCACGAATTTCAGCGCATCCTGATACATCACAATGGTTTTTTCGAGATTGACGATGTGGATACGGTTGCGGTGGCCGAAAATATACGGCGCCATCCGCGGGTGCCAGAATCGGGTCTGGTGTCCAAAATGCACACCGCATTCCAGCATTTCACGCATAGTGACTGACATTCACTTCTCCTGTTTGGGTTGAGCCTCCATCCGCCAATATCCTGTTGTTCAGGACACCCAATGCGCTGGCTTTCGCGGGCGCGGGGCGGATGTGCGTATTTAATTTAATTTATTAACCCGGCTTGGTCCCCAGTGACAATCACCGACAATGCCAAATCGAGCTAACTTACTATTTTAGCATGATATTTTGCCCTTCTTCAAGGATTACCGCTGGGCGCGCGTATAGCGCTTTAATCACAAAACGCTTTTATTAACAGATAGATACCAATACCCCCCCTTCGCCGGAAGGCGACAGGCGCTTTCTGAAATACAATACTCGCCTTTGCAAAAACAAGGACTTACCGTGCGCCCGCCCGGTCATCGCATGCCCATCGAACTCAAAACTCCCGCCGACATCGAAAAGATGCGCGTCGCGGGCAAGCTCGCCGCCGAGGTGCTCGACTACATTGCACCGTTCGTCACTGCGGGCCGCACCACCAATGAAATCGACCAACTGTGCCACGACTACATGGTGAACGAGCAAAAAACGGTGCCCGCGCCGCTGAACTACTGCCCGCCGGGTTACTCGCCCTACCCCAAATCGATCTGCACCTCGGTCAACCACGTCATCTGCCACGGCGTGCCCGGCGAGAAAAAACTCAAGAACGGCGACATCGTGAATATCGACATCACGGTCATCAAGGACGGTTATCACGGCGACACCAGCCGCATGTTCTATGTCGGCATGCCGTCGATACAGGCCAGGCGCCTGTGCGAAATTACCCACGAATGCATGTGGCGCGGCATACGCAAGGTGGCGCCGGGCGCGCGGCTGGGAGACGTCGGCCACGCGATTCAAAGTTATGCCGAAAGCAACGGTTTCAGCGTGGTGCGCGAATTTTGCGGTCACGGCATCGGCAGGAAATTTCACGAGGAGCCGCAGGTGGTGCATTACGGCCGCCCCGGCACGGGGTTGCCGTTGAGCGCCGGCATGACTTTTACCATCGAGCCCATGATTAACGCGGGCAAGGCCGACATCAAGGGTCTGCCCGACGGCTGGACCATCGTAACCAAGGATCACAGTCTCTCCGCGCAATGGGAGCACACCATACTGGTGACGGACAGCGGCTTCGAAGTACTGACCGTTTCCCCCGGCATGCCGGTCGAGCCGGCGGCGGCTTAGACTGACGATGGCCGGCGTCCCGTGCGCTGTTCAGGAGGACGCACCGCCGCCGCTCACGGAAACGTGGAAACGGCTGCTCGATAACGGACGCGCCACGCTGCGCGCGAAATTTGAAGCCAAACCCGCCGCGCCTGTTCTGCTGCGCCAGCACTGCGCGCTGGTCGATCAACTGCTGCGCGACGTCTGGCTCGCGCACCAGATGCCCGCTGATATGGCGCTGGTCGCGGTGGGCGGCTATGGACGCGGGCAACTGTTTCCGCATTCGGACATCGACCTGCTGATCCTGCTGGCGCAACCTGCGGATGAAGCCTTGCAGGAAAAACTGCAAAGCCTCGTGGGCGCGTGGTGGGACATCGGCCTTGAAACCGGTCACAGCGTGCGCACGGTCGCCGAATGCGTGGAGATCGCCCGTCAGGACATTACCGCGCAAACCAGTATGCTGGAACCGCGATTACTCACGGGCGACAAGAAACTCTACAAGCAATTCGTCAGCGACACGCTGCATCTGCTGGAGCCGCTGGCCTTTATGCAGGCCAAGCTGCTCGAACAGCGCCAGCGCCATGCACGCTACGAAGAAACCAATCTCGAGCCCAACGTCAAGGAACGCGCCGGCGGCTTGCGCGACCTGCACCACATTTTATGGGTCGCGCGGGCAACGGGCTATGGCAAAAGCTGGCGCGATCTGGTGCGGCGCGGCGTCATCACGGATGGTGAATCACGTGATATTCAACGTCACGAGCGCTTTTTGCACACCCTTCGCATCCGTCTGCATTACCTCTCCGGGCGCCGCGAAGACCGGCTGATTTTCGATTTGCAGTCCGCGCTGGCCAAACAATTCGGTCTGTCCAATCGCGCGCACCGGCTGGCAAGCGAGCAATTGATGCAGCGCTACTACCAATCCGCCAAAGCCGTGTCGCAGATCGACAACATCGTGCAGCAGAATCTGCGTTCGCGTCTGACGGGGGCGCGCAACATCAAACTGCGCCCGCTGACAGAACATTTCGGCGTACGCAATGAAGTGCTCGCCATTCGCCGCGATGATATTTACGAAACGCATCCCGAGGCCATCCTCGATACATTTCTTATATTGCAAAAACACTCTGAAATCAAAGGCATAGGCGCAAATACGCTACGCGCCTTATGGCGCGCGCGCAAAACCATGGGGGCCGCCTACCGGCGCAATCCGCACCACCGCGAACAGTTTTTGAGCATCCTGCGAAGCCCCGAGCGGGTGATACGCGAACTGCGCCGCATGAACCAACTGGGCATCCTCGGCGGCTATTTGCCCGCATTCGGCAAAATCGCCGGGCAGATGCAGCACGATCTGTATCACGTCTACACGGTTGACGAACACATCCTGCGCGTGATCCGCAATCTGCGCCGCTTCGCCGTGCCCGAACTCGCGCATGAATTTCCGTTGTGCAGCCGACTACTCTCCGAATTCGACAAACCCGAAGTGCTGTACCTCGCTGGCCTGTTTCACGATATCGCCAAGGGACGCGGCGGCGATCACTCAACCCTCGGCAAGGCCGACGCCGCGAAATTCTGCAAGGCGCACGGACTGTCCACCGACGACTGCGCGCTGGTGGTGTGGCTGGTCGAGCAACACCTGATGATGTCGAGCACCGCGGAGAAACAGGATTTGTCCGATCCGGAAGTGATCCAGACCTTTGCCGCCAAAGTGCAGTCCGAACGCTGTCTGATTGCGCTTTACCTGGTGACGGTGGCCGACATTCGCGGCACCAGCCCCAAGGTCTGGAATGCGTGGAAAGGCAAGCTTCTCGAAGACCTGTTTCTGATGACCCAGCGCCTGCTCACCGGCAACATGCCCACGGTGGAAAACAGCCAGCGCGCGCGCCAGGATGAAGCGCGCGCCACGCTGCGCCTCTACGCGATCGATGACGGCGCCATCGACAAATTCTGGTCCCAACTTGATACCGCCTACTTTCTGCGCCATGACCCGCAGGAAATCGCTTGGCACACGCGCACGCTCTACTACCGCGCGCGCTCGCCCGCGCCGGTCATCAAGGCGCGGCCCTCGCGCGCCGGTGAAGGCTTGCAGGTGCTGGTGTATGTGCAGGATCAGGAAGCCTTATTCGCGCGCATTTGCGGCTTCTTTGAAAGCATCCGCTACAACATCCACGAAGCGCGCATCTACACCGCGCAGTACGGCTACGCGCTGGATACTTTTCAGGTGCAGGATTCGGGCAACGCCGCGGTCGATTACCGCGATCTCACCGCCTATATCGAACACGAGCTGGGCGAACGGCTGCGTCTGAAAACCCCGTTGCCGCAACTGACCACGCCGCGCCTGTCGCGGCAGTTGCGGCATTTTCCGATCTCGCCCGAGGTCAGCATTCAGCGCGATGAGCGTGGCGTGTATCATGTGCTGTCCATCATCGCCGGCGACCGGCCCGGCCTGCTGTCGCGCATCGCGCGCGTGTTTCTCGCCTACAGCATCGATTTGCATACCGCCAAAATCAACACCCTTGGTTCACGCGCCGAGGATACCTTTTTGATTACCAGCGACGCGCTGAATGACCCGAAACAGGTGGTGCGGATGGAAAACGATCTGATTGAAACGTTGAAAATCTAGTCGTCCGTCTTAGTCGTCAGCTATATCCTCGCCCGGAAACAGCTCCGCCGTGTACCCGAAGTAGCGCATATCGCGTATACGCATCGGGTACAGTATCCCCGCCAGGTGGTCGCATTCGTGCTGCACCACGCGCGCGTGGAAGTCGCTGACGGTGCGGTCTATTTTTTTGCCCTTTTCGTCAAACCCCTGATAGCGCAGATTCAGATGGCGCGGCACCAGCCCGCGCATGCCCGGCACGGACAAGCAGCCTTCCCAGCCCTCCTCCATTTCATCGTCCACCGGCGTGAGCTTCGGATTGATGAGGATGGTGAAGGGCACCTCTTCCGCGTCGGGGTAGCGTTGGTTGGTTTCAACGCCGAAAATCACCACTTGCAGATTCACGCCGATTTGCGGCGCCGCCAAGCCCGCCCCTTGCAGCGACGCCATGGTGTCGCGCATATCGGTGATGAGCGCATGCAATTCGTCCGTGCGAAATTTCTTGACCGGGCGTGACGGCTCCAGCAACCGCGGATCGCCCATGCGTAACACCGGTTTAATCGCCATCGCCCGCCACCGCCTCCAGTACTTTAATCACGCGCGCCATCAGATCGCGGCCAAGCGCATCGGCCCGCGGCAAATCAATCGCCTCGACACTGGCGCCGGTGCCGGCGGCTGCGTTCACCACCACCGCGAGGGTGGCGTAGCAAAGCGCAAGCTCGCGCGCGAGCGCGGCTTCCGGCATGCCGGTCATGCCCACCACGTCCGCGCCGTCGCGCGCCAGCCGGGTAATTTCGGCCGCCGATTCCAGGCGCGGGCCTTGCGTGGCCGCGTAGGTGCCGCCGGTGTGTATGGGCTGGCCTATCCGTTGCGCGGCGCGCGCCAGCCGCGCGCGCAAAGTCTCGCAATAAGGCTGGGTGAAATCAATGTGCTTCACCTGGCCATCGTCGCCGTCGAAATAGGTCGAAGCGCGACCCCAGGTGTAATCCAGAATTTGATCGGGAATCGCCAGCGTACCTGCATCGAAACTGGAGCCGATGCCGCCGACCGTGGCAATCGCAATAACGGCTTCGACGCCTTGCGCCTGCAACGCCCACAGATTGGCGCGGTAGTTTATTTTGTGCGGCGGCAAATGATGCTGCGCGCCATGACGCGCCAAAAATACGATGTCGCGCTTATTCAGGCGCCCCAGCACCAGCGGCGCCGACGGCTCGCCGTAGGGCGTGGCAACGGTGATTTGCCGTGTGGATTCCAGCGCCGGACATCGATCCAGCCCGCTGCCGCCGATGATCGCAAGCATGGCTACGCCCTATTCCGGCTGCGGCTGCGGCTGCGGCTGCTGCCGCGGTTTGAGCGCATAAATCGCGGGCAAATTGCGCCAGCAGCCGTGAATATCCATGCCGAAGCCGAACACATAGCGATCCGGCAGCCGGATGCCGGTGAAATCCGCCGCCAGCGGCTTCGCGCGGCCGGTGTGTTTATCCGCCAAAACCGCGATCATTATTTTTTGCGCGCCCATGGACAGCAGTTTATCGCGTATCGCCTTGAGCGTGATTCCTTCGTCAAGGATGTCATCGAGCAGCAGCACGGTACGCCCCTGCACATCGACCGCAGGCAGCGCGCGGAAGGTAAGCTCGCCGCCGCGCGTGGCGTCGCCGTAGCGGCTGGCATCCACGCTGTCGAGCTCCAGCGGTATCGTCAGTTGCGGCAACAACTGACCGGCAAAAACCATCGCGCCGCGCAGCACCACGATCACCAGCGGAAAACGGTCAGCGAGCGCCGCGTTGATTTCACCGGCCACGCGCGACACCGCAGCATTGACCGCGGCTGCCGGACAGATCACCTCGGCGGCTTGCAAAATCTCGTCGGCGCGTTGTGGCGACATGGTCATTATAAATTATTTACTATTAAAAACAAGTACTTACGATAAAAAACATTCACGCGCTACACCGCCAGCAGGGCCAGCAACGCGGCCTCATCCAGCACCGCCACGCCCAACGCTTGCGCCTTGACCAGCTTGCTGCCGGCATCTTCGCCGGCCACCACAAAATGCGTTTTCTTGGACACGCTGCCGGATACCTTGCCGCCTTTGGCTTCGATACGCGCCTTGGCCTCATCGCGTGACAGCGTGGGCAATGCGCCGGTCAGCACAAAGGTTTTGCCCGCTACGCCAGGCGCGGGTTTTTCGGCTTCTGCGATCGGTGCAAAGGTAATGCCTGCGTTCATCAGCTCGGCCACCACCTCGCGGTTATGTTGCTCGGCAAAAAACGCCACGACACTTTGCGCCACCACCGGGCCGACATCGCTCACCTGCTGCAACGCGGCTTCGTCCGCGCACATCACCGCATCGAGATCGCGAAAATGCGCCGCCAGATCGCGCGCCGTGCTTTCGCCGACATTGCGGATACCCAGCGCGTGGAAAAAGCGCGCCAGCGTGGTGTGGCGGCTTTTGTCGATCGCCTCGACCAGGTTCGTCGCGGCCTTTTCGCCCATGCGCTCCAGCGCCGCAAGGCCGGCAACCGCCAGCCGAAACAGATCCGCGGGCGTGCGTACCATGCCGTTATCGACCAACTGATCGACAATTTTTTCGCCCAAGCCGTCGATATCCAGCGCGCGGCGCGAGGCAAAATGCAACAACGCCTGTTTGCGTTGCGCCGGGCAATACAAGCCCGCGGTGCAGCGCGCCACCGCCTCATCTTCGTCGCGCCGCACGGCGGAGCCGCACGAAGGGCACGTCACCGGCATCACAAACGCGCGCGCATCGGCGGGGCGCCGCTCGGTGAGCGCGCGCACCACTTCGGGTATCACATCGCCCGCGCGCCGCACCACCACCGTGTCGCCGATGTGGATATCCTTGCGCCGCACTTCATCCTCGTTGTGCAGCGTGGCGTTGGTGACGGTAACGCCGCCCACGAACACCGGCTTTAAGCGCGCCACCGGCGTGATCGCGCCGGTGCGGCCCACCTGAACCTCGATGTCGATGACTTCGGTGAGTTCTTCCTGCGCCGGGTATTTGTGCGCCACCGCCCAGCGCGGCTCGCGGCTGCGAAAGCCCAACTGCCGCTGCAACGCCAGACTGTCTACCTTGTACACCACGCCGTCGATATCGAACGACAACGACGGGCGTAGCGCGCCGATGTGCCGGTGATAGGCAATCAAGCCCTCGGCGCCCGCCACCACGGCGCGGTCGCTGTTCACCGGAAAGCCCCACGCCGCGAAGGTATTCAGCACCTCGCCGTGCAGCGCGGGCATTGCCCAGCCGGTGGTTTCGCCGGTGCCGTAGGCAAAAAACGACAACGGCCGTTGCGCGACGATGGTTGAATCCAGTTGGCGTATGCAGCCGGCGGCGGCATTGCGTGGATTAACGAATAGTTTTTCGCCGGCGGCGCGCTGCGCCTCGTTCAAGACATCAAAATCACGGCGATTGATATAGATTTCACCACGCACCTCGACCACTTCCGGCGCCGGTGCGGTGTCCGCGCGCAACCGTAACGGGATACCACGGATGGTTCGCACATTGGCGGTAACGTCCTCGCCGGTTTCGCCGTCGCCGCGCGTGGCGGCCTGCACCAGCACGCCGCTTTCATAACGCAGGCTGATCGCCAGCCCGTCGAATTTCAGTTCAGCGGTGTAGCTGAGGGGCGGAGCGCTCTCCTCCAGCCCCAGTTCGCTACGCACGTAGGCATCGAATTTGATCGCACCGCTGTCTTCGATGTCGGTCTCGGTGCGGATCGACAGCATCGGCACGCGGTGCGCCACGGGCGCGAGGTCGTCCAGCACCTTGCCGCCGACGCGCTGGGTAGGGGAATCCGCCGTCCGCAGATCGGGATGCGCCTGCTCCAGCGCCTGCAATTGCTGAAACAGGCGGTCGTACTCGGCGTCCGGCACTTCCGGCGCATCGAGCACGTAATAACGGTGGTCGTGATACGCAAGTTGCACGCGCAAACACGCCGCGCGCGCGGCAGCCTCCGCCGGCGCCATCAGGAAAACAGGCGCAGCGCGCGCGGACTTCCCGGCGCGATATCGCGCGTGTTCATCGCCGCTTGAATGTCTTTCAGTTGCTGGCGGATTTGATCCATGCTGGCGGCGCTGAGTGTCGCGCGGTTGTCATCCACCAGTCGGCCCTTGAGCGTGACCGACAACGATTTGCCGAGTTCAAACATGCGTTGCAGCGCCTGCTCGGCCGGTGCCACGCGCGGCACATCAAGCAGCAGGGTGATGCCGCGCGTGCTCATGCCGCCGATCGCTTCGGGCAGGAACGGCGCCGCCTCCTGATTGCCGAGGGTCAACAGGGTTTGACCGTGCTCGCCTTCCAGATGAAACACGCCGTCGGGTTCGAGCGTAAACCCCTCGCCTTCGACCAGCGCGCGCAGGCGTACGCCGGGGAAGGTATCACCTTCCGCCGCGATCACATTAATGCCAATCGCCACGTCCACATCGCCGCAAAAAAGATCGAGCGCCTGCGCCTGCCGCAGCACGGTATCCGTATCGGGACATTGCGCGGTGGCGCCGGTTCGCGACGCGGCGGCATTGAGCGCATCGCAAAATGCGCCCAATTGCACCGCGCTGATGGCGCCGCCGCGGTTGACCACCTGCAAGGCGAGGCGCAATTGCGAATACTGCGCGGTCACCGCGCGGCTTATCGCTTCCCATTTGCCGGCGGCGGCGTTATACCCCGCCGCACGCCACCCCCGGCCGCACGCGGCCACCGCTGACAGCAATTCGGCTACCTGCGCCGCCGTCATCGGCGTTTCACTGGTCAATGTGCCCATGCAATCGATAACTTCATCGATGCCCGCCATGGACTGCGGCGGCGCTGGTACGCCCTTCGCCGCGGGCGGCGCCGCCACGCCGGGGCGCGCATCGCCGCCGCTGTCGAGTTTCGGCTCGACGCGCGCGGCGCCGCCTTCGTCCAGCAGCGCATCGTCGTGCGTTTCGCCGAACGCCTCGCCGAGCCTGCGGCGCAACTGCTGCGCCTGATACCAGTTGTAGAGCAGCACGCCGCCCACCACCACCACGCCGATGGCCAGCAGACTGAATTGAAGTTCGCTCATGTGCGGTTTACCGTTGTCACCGGCATCCTCATCGCTACGCCGCCTCGGACAATTTTATCGCCTCTTCGATATCCACCGCCACCACGCGCGAGATGCCGGCCTCCTGCATGGTGATGCCGAGCAACTGATTGGCGATCTCCATGGTGATTTTGTTGTGGCTGATGAACAGGAACTGCGAGCTTACGGACATTTTTTTCACCAGTTCGCAAAACCGCTCGGTGTTGTGGTCGTCAAGCGGGGCATCCACCTCGTCCAGCAGGCAGAACGGCGCCGGATTCAACTGGAACATCGAAAACACGAGCGACAGCGCGGTCAGCGCTTTTTCGCCGCCCGACAGCAAGTGAATCGTGCTGTTTTTCTTGCCCGGCGGTTGCGCCATCACATGCACGCCGCAGTCGAGGATTTCCTCGCCGGTCAAGGTGAGCTTCGCCTGTCCGCCGCCGAACAACGCGGGGAACATTTCGCCGAAATGACGGTTCACCTCGTCGAAGGTGGTTTGCAGACGGTCGCGCGTTTCACGGTCGATGCGTTTGATCGCGTCTTCGAGGGTGGTCATGGCCTCGGTCAGATCGCGCGACTGCGCGTCGAGATAGTCGCGCCGCTCCTGCGCCACTTTCAACTCTTCGAGCGCGGCCAGATTCACCGCGCCCAGCGCGCGCACTTCTTCGGTAAGCCGATTGATCTCCGATTGCAGCGCGTTGGAGCGCGTGCCTTTTTCGAGCAACGCCGCGAGTTCTTCTTCGTTGGCGCCGGCCTCGACCAGCTGCTGCGCGTATTGCGCTTCGGTAAGGCGCGCCTCCTGCTCCTTCAGGCGCGCCTCGGCGATGCGCTCGCGCAGCGGCGCCAATTTTTGTTCGACGGTGAGCCGTTCCTGCTCCACCGCGCGCAACTGCGTTTCCATGCCCTCCAGTGCGTCGCGCGCCACCGCCAGCGCCTGCTCGCGCATCACGCGGGTTTCGAGCATCGCCTGTAATTGCGCTTGCCACGGCGTTTCATCAAATCCAGAAAGATCCGTGTCGGCCTCGCTGATGCTGCTTTCAATCGACGAGATCGATGCGGTCAGACGTTGCAGAGAATTCTCTATCTCGTTGATTTTATTGATAATTGTCTTCTGACCATAAAGCGACTCCTGATGCGCCTGACGCGCCCGCTCCAGCGTCTGCCGCTGCTCGCTCAAGGCCGCTTCGGCGCTGCGGTAATCCTCCGCGGAACGCTCCACCTGCGCCACCGCCTCGGCACCACTGGCTTGCAGTTGCTGCAAAGCGACTTCCGCCCGCGCCCGCGTGGCAGTCTCGACGGCGGCGAGCGCAACAATCTCGGCGATTTCCGTGGCGATCTGTTCGCCGCGCTGCATGGCGCGCTGCGTCTGCTCGGACAACCGTACCGCATCCATCTGCGCGCCATGCAACTGCACCTGCAGGGAACTCGCGCCGTCGCGCAGTTCGGCGGCCTCGCCGCGGCAACGCTCGATGGCCTGGTTCGCGTCGGCGATGGCGGCCTGGATGCCCTCCAGCACGGCCTGCTCCTGTTGCAGATCGTTTTCGAGCTTTTCAATTTCGCGCTGGCGCGACAACACGCCGTGCAGTTCGCTGTCCGGCGCGTGAAAACTCACGCTGTGCCGGGTAAACACATAGCCGTTGGCCGACACCAGCACGCTGCCCGCCGGCAAATCGGCGCGGCGCGCCATGCCCGCCGCTGTATCCGGCACGGTGTACACCCCGCATAGCCATTCGTTGATAACCGGCGCCAAACGCGGGTCACGGCATGTCACATAGCGCGTCAGCGGCTCCAGACCATCGAGCCCCCCGCGACCACCAATGCCGGTGTGCGTGGATGACGCGGCCACGTTCTCCTGCAGCTCCACCATCGTCACCTTGCCCGGCGGCGCTTGCGACAGCCAATCCGCCGCGCCGTCGATGCGATCCAACGCGATGCCGTTCAAGCGCTCGCGCAGCACCGCTTCCAGCGCATCCTCCCAACCGACGGCGATTTCGATGCCCTGCCACAGGCGCGGCGCCTTATCGAGTTGGCGGCTGGCCTGCCAGTTCTCCATGTCCGCGCCGCGCGCGAGCTTGGCCTGCAACTGCGACAGCACGTGGATACGCGCCTCGATGGCCGCGAGCTTCTGCGTTGCCGCGTCCAACTGCAACCGACGCTCGCGCGCCGCCTGCTCCAGCCCCGGCAACTCCAATTGCCTATCCTGCAACTGTTCGCCCTGCTCGGCGCGTTGCACTTCAAGCTGCCGCACGCGCTCGCTTAATTGCGTCAGCGCGGCCTCGTCGGGCGCCGGCAACAGATTGCGTTCTTCCGTCAGGCGCGTCTGCCGCTGCGCGAACTGATCCAGCAAGCGCACGGCATGGCCCATCTGCGTCTGCTCCACCTGCAGGCGTTGCTGCGTCTGCGCCAATGCCCGCTGCAATTCCTCGCGCTTGGCATAACTCTCGCGATGCGCCGCCTCGGCCAGCGGCAATTTTTGCGCCTGCGTGGCGACCTCGGTCTCTGCCGCGATCACGCGCGCATCGGCCCGCTCGCGTTCGGCGCGTGCCTCGTCGATGCCGCGTTGCGCCTCCAGCAACTGCGACTGGTTGCCGTCCATCTGCGCGCGCAGCGTCGCCACGTGATGCTCGATGCGGCTGCGATTTTCGCGCACGTGGGCGATCTGTTGTTCGAGTCGCGCGACCTCGGCATTGGCTTCATACAGCGTGCCCTGACAGGCATGCAGCGCATCGCCCGATTTATAGTGATCCGCGCGCAGGGTTTCGAGCCGGTTTTCGGATTCGCGCAGCTTGGCGGTTTCGGCTTCGAGTTCCGTGCCGGCGCGCTCGATCTCTTTGGCATGGCGCACGCGCGCCGACGCAGCTTCCTTGCGCCGCGTGAACCACAGCAGGCCTTGCAGCGTATTTAACTCGTTCTGCAGCTCGTGGTATTTTTGCGCGACCTCGGCCTGGCCCTGCAAATGCTCCAGTTGCTTGGTCAGCTCCTGGCGTATGTCATCGACGCGCAGCAGGTTCTCGCGCGTGTCACGCAGACGCAATTCGGTTTCACGGCGGCGCTCGCGGTACTTGGATACGCCCGCCGCTTCTTCGAGAAACACCCGCAGGTCTTCGGGCTTCGCCTCGATGATGCGCGAGATCATGCCCTGCTCGATGATGGCGTAGGCGCGCGCGCCCAAACCGGTACCGAGGAAAAGATCCGTCACGTCGCGGCGGCGCACCGGCAGATTATTGATGTAATAAGTGGAGTCGCCTTCGCGCTCGATCACGCGCTTGATCGAAATTTCTCCGTAGGCCGACCACTGCCCGGCGGCCTTGCCGAGACTGTTGTCGAAGATCAGCTCAACGCTGGCGCGATTGACCGGCTTGCGGTTGCCGGAGCCGTTGAACAAAACGTCCTGCATGGTTTCGCCGCGCAGATGGCGGGCCGAGGTTTCGCCAAGCACCCAGCGCACGGCGTCGATAATGTTGGATTTGCCGCAGCCGTTGGGACCCACGATACCGACCAATTGGCCCGGTACTGGAATATGCGTCGGCTCCACAAAAGATTTAAAGCCCGCGAGGCTGATGTGTGTGAGGCGCAATGGTTTACTCTGACAGAGGTTATAATCAACGTTGAATTTCGCTCAACATTCTAACTGATTTACCCCCCGCCGATAATGCCACGCAAGCCCACGCAGCCGTCCACCGCGCTTGAAACGTTTCCAAATCCGGCGCCCCGCCGCGACTACCGGATTCACATGGAAATTCCTGAATTTACATGCCTTTGCCCCAAAACCGGCCAGCCCGATTTCGCCACTTTGGTGCTCGATTACGTGCCCGACAAACGCTGCGTTGAGCTGAAAAGCCTGAAACTATATGTGTGGTCGTACCGCGATAAAGGCGCGTTTCACGAAGCAGTGACCAATACCATTCTCGACGATCTGGTGCGCGCGCTGGCGCCGCGCTTTATGCGGATGAGCGCGCGCTTTTACGTGCGCGGCGGTATTTTCACCACCGTGGTCGCCGAGCACGCGCAACGCGGCTGGAAACCCTCATCGCTGCCGGACTATACAGCGGACGCACATTCAGCCAGCACGCGGTAAAATCGCTTTATAATCCTCGGCTTGCGTGAACGCCACAAGTTGCGACGTTTTTCGCTTCCACACACGCGGCAGTCACCCGAAAGCATCCCTTGAACCCCGATCTGGACAAACTCCAAACCTATCCGTTTCAGAAGTTGAGTCTGCTGCTCGACGGCGCGACGCCGAATCCCGCGCTGACACCGATCTCGCTGTATATTGGCGAGCCGCGGCACCCCACACCCGAATTCATCAGGCAATCGCTGATCGACAGTCTCGCGGGCCTGGCGATTTACCCGGCCACCGCCGGTAGCGACGCACTGCGCGGGGCCATCGCCACTTGGGCCGGGCAGCGCTACAACGTCAAACTGGATCCGGCGACACAGGTAATCCCCGTAACCGGCAGCCGCGAAGCGTTGTTTTCGTTCGCCCAGGCAGTGATCGACCCGCGCAAGTCCGACCCGGTGGTGATTTGCCCCAATCCGTTTTATCAGATTTATGAAGGCGCGGCGCTGCTGGGCCGCGCCACGCCGTACTTTCTTAACAGCATGCCGCAAAATCGCTACGCGGCGAACCTGAACGATATTCCCGATGCGGTGTGGAAACGCACGCAACTGATCTACACCTGCTCGCCCGGCAACCCCACCGGCGCGGTAATGTCGCTGGCGGAATGGAAAGCGCTGTTTGAGCTGTCGGATAAATACGGTTTTGTCATCGCTTCCGACGAATGCTACTCCGAGATTTACTTTGACGAAGGCAAGCCCCCGCTGGGCGCGCTCGACGCCGCGCGCCAATTGGGCCGCGACGGATTTCCGCGGCTGGTGATGTTTTCCAGCCTATCGAAACGCTCCAACGTGCCCGGCATGCGCTCCGGCTTTGTCGCGGGCGACGCCGCCATCATCAAGCAATATCTGCTCTACCGCACCTACCACGGCTGCGCCATGAGCGGCCCGGTGCAAGTCGCCAGCGCCACGGCGTGGGGCGATGAGGCGCACGTCATTGAAAATCGCCGTCTCTACCGCGAGAAATTTGACACGGCATTGTCGATACTGCAACCGGTGTGTGATGTCACCTGGCCCGACGCGGCATTTTATTTATGGCTGCCCACCGTCGGCAGCGACACCGAATTTGCGCGGCGGCTGTATATCGAGAAAAATGTGACCGTGCTGCCGGGCAGTTTTCTCGCCCGCGATTCGGGCGGCGTAAACCCCGGCACCAATCGCGTTCGCGTAGCATTGGTCTCCACGGTCGAGGAATGCGCCGAAAGCGCGCGTCGTATCGCTGCTATTATTAAAAATTAATCATTTATAATCAAATACTTATGTCAAATACACTGCAAAACACCATCGATCAGGCCTGGGATGACCGGGCCAGCCTTTCCCCTGCCCAGGCGCCCGCCACGGTGCGCGACGCGGTGAACAGCGTCATCGATCAACTCGATGCCGGCACGCTGCGCGTCGCCGAAAAAATCAACGGCCAGTGGGAAACCCACCAGTGGATCAAAACAGCGGTGCTGCTGTCGTTCCGGCTGCAAGACAACGCGGTGCTGAAAGACGGTTATTCGCAGTACTACGACAAGGTGGCGTCGAAATTCGCGGGTTTCAGCGCGAATGATTTTGCACAGGCAGGCTATCGCGTGGTGCCGCCCGCCGCCGCCCGCCGCGGCTCGTACATCGCGAAGAACGTGATTCTGATGCCGTCGTTCGTCAACATTGGCGCCTACGTCGATGAATCCACCATGGTCGATACCTGGGCCACGGTCGGCTCCTGCGCGCAAATCGGCAAGAACGTGCATCTGTCCGGGGGCGTCGGCATCGGCGGCGTGCTTGAACCGTTGCAAGCCAATCCGACCATCATCGAAGACAACTGCTTTATCGGCGCGCGCTCCGAAATCGTCGAAGGCGTGGTGGTCGAAGCCGGCTCGGTGATATCGATGGGCGTATTCATCGGGCAAAGCACAAAAATTTATCATCGCCAGACCGGCGAAGTGCTGTATGGCCGCGTGCCTGCGGGCTCCGTGGTGGTGTCGGGATCGCTGCCTTCGTCCGATGGTAAGTGCAATCTGTACTGCGCGGTGATCGTCAAGCAGGTGGACGCGCAAACCCGTTCCAAAACCAGCATCAACGAATTGCTCCGCAGCGATTGATCCACCGCGCTTTGCAAGCGCCGGGGGAATGGGCACAATAGGTGCTGAACCGGCTGCCTGCCCGCTTGGCCTTGGGCACAAGCCGTATTTGCCATGAGGGAGTGTGGATATGGGACTACTGGATGATCTGAAAAAACAGGCGGATGACGCGCTGCGTCAAGCGCCTTCCGCCCGCGACCTTGAATCGCGAATACACCCGTACTTCGAGGCGGTGCATGAGGCGTTGCAAAAAGCATCCCGCTACCTCGGCGAACTCGCGCAATCGCTGAATGTGGTCAAACCCGATATACGGCGGCAGTTCTATATCGAAGGCAGCACCAAGCTGTCCAATCTGTTGCAGGGCGACTACACCACGCGGGACCACCGAAAGACGATCGGCGGCAATGATTATCTGACCGATGTAAGTTTGCACTGCATGTGTTCCGGCACGGAGCAACTGGCTTTCGACAAAGAAACGCGACAGGCCAATCTGATGAAGGAGTATCTGTGGGCCTACGGCGTGCCGTTTCAGGATCGCGATATTCGCGACAGTAACGGGCGTATCGTGCGCTCCAACATCACGCTGTCGGGCAAGATTCCATCGGTTATTTTGCTGGTGGGGAACTGGGACACGGGCGGCTACGAGCTGACGCTACGCAATGTCGAATTGCTGGGCGAGGTCAAACAATCGTTCGATGCCGCTGATATTAATAGCGATTTTTTCGAGGAGATCGGCAAGGTAGTGCTCGCCCAACCCAATAACCTGCGTAGTTTCGGCAAACGGGCGCATGCCCCTTTGCCCGCCTCCTTTGCCCCGCCGCGCACCTGACGTTATCCTGCAACCCACGACCCTATTTCTCAAAAAGGTAAACCGCCATGTTTGTTGATCCCTTGTTCAAGCTGATGGCCGAAAAACAGGCGTCGGACATGTTTTTCACCGCGGGTGCGCCGATCCAGATCAAGATCAACGGCACCGTAATGCCCATTAACAACCAGGCGCTCGACCCCGCGCAGGTCAAGCAGATTTGCTACGAGATCATGTCGCCGAAGCAAATCACCGAATTTGAAGACCGACTCGAAATGAACTTTGCGCGCCGCGGCGAAGCCGGCGCCGACGGCTCCATCGGCAATTTCCGTATCAATATTTTTCAGCAGCGCAATACGATTGGCATGGTGGTGCGCTTCGTCAAGCCCGATGTGCCGGCGTTCGACACACTGGGGCTGCCCGATATTCTGAAAGAAGTCATCATGGAAAAACTGGGGCTGATCTTGATTGTCGGCTCCACGGGATCGGGCAAGTCCACCAGCATGGCTTCGATGATCGACTATCGCAATACCATCCGCTCCGGACATATTTTAACGATCGAAGACCCGGTGGAATTCGCCTTCCGGCACAAAAAATCCATTGTCAACCAGCGCGAAGTGCGCGTGGATACGCGCTCCTACCAGGACGCCCTCATCAGTGCCATGCGTGAAGCGCCGGATCTGCTAATGATCGGCGAAGTGCGCGACAAAGACACGCTGCAAAGCGCCCTGTTGTTCGCGCAGACGGGCCACTTGTGCATGACCACCCTGCACGCCAACAACAGCTACAACGCGCTCAACCGCATTGTTAACTTTTTCCCGCGCGACATGCGTGATGCGGTGCTCGCCGATCTGGCCATCGGCATCCGCTGCGTGATTTCCCAGCGGCTGGTACGCACGGCGGATGGCCGCCGCATACCGGCGGTGGAGGTGCTGCTCAATACCAAGTACATACAGGAACTGATCGCCAAGGGCGATCTGAGCGCGATCAAGGAAGCCATGGAACAAAGCATGGCGCCCGGCTCGCAAACCTTCGAGCAGGCGCTGTTCAAGCATTACGCCGCCGGCACCATCACGCTCGACGAAGCATTGGCCAATTCCGATTCGCCCACCAATTTGCGCTGGCTCATCGACAACGCCATGAAAAAAGACGATAAATCCGGCAAACCCTCTTCGTCGTCCGGCGCGCCCAGGCCGCCAGAAGACATCAGCAGCATTAAGTTGAATCTCGACGCGCTTGGTTAGCTCGCGGGATAGCCCGGCGCCCACGCCCGCCACGGTGGGTGCGCTCGCCCGTTGCGGCGAGCGCTGGTTCACGGCGGCCGGGGTAAGTTACGGGCACGGCACCACCAACGCCCGCGACGAGGCGATTTATCTCACGCTGCACACGCTGAAACTGCCGCTGGATCAACTGCCGGTCAAGCGCGCGGTCACTGCGGCGCAAGCGGCACGGGTGCTCGCGCTGTTCCAGCAACGCATCGAGCAACGCATCCCGGTCGCCTACCTCACCCGCGAAGCATGGCTCGGCAAGCATCGTTTTTACATCGACGAACGCGCGCTGGTGCCGCGCTCATACATTGCCGAATTGTTGTTACGGGATGATGCCGCGCCGTACTGGCCCGCGAAAACCCGGGTGAAGCGCGCGCTCGACCTGTGTACCGGATCAGGATGCCTCGCCATATTGTTGGCCAAGCATTTTAAAAACGCCCGCGTTGACGCGGCGGATATCTCCGCCGACGCACTCGAGGTCGCGCAAATTAACCTGCGCCGCCATCGGCTGACGCAACGCATTCGCCTGATACCGTCAGACTATTTTGCAGGATTGAAAAAGCAGCGCTACGACCTCATTATCACCAACCCGCCCTATGTGCGCGAGACAGTGATGCGCTCGCTACCGCGGGAATATCGGCGCGAACCCGCGCTGGCGCTGGCCGGCGGTCGTGACGGTCTGGACGCCGTGCGAGTGATTCTGGCGCAGGCGGCCGCTCATTTAAACCCGGCGGGCATACTGATCGTGGAATGCGGTCACGCCCGCGAGCGGGTGGAGCGCGCGTGGCCGCGCTTGCCGTTTTTCTGGCCCGATACCAGCGGCGGAGATGATTGCGTTTTTGTGTTGACGCGCGATGAATGCGTGCGCTTTGGCGACGCCGGCGCGGCCCGCGCTCCACTTGCAACGGGTGCGGCCCGCGTCGCACGTGCAACCGGCGCGACCCGCGTCGCGCGTGCAACCGGCGCGGCAGGCGCTCTGGCGGAACGCGCGCCCTCGGCTGCACGCCCGGGACGCGACAGCCAATCGGTCAGGCGGCGCACTTCCTCCGGCTCCAGCTCGCTGAATTGACCGCGCTTTAAGCGCGACGGCAGCGCCAGTACGCCGAAACGCACGCGCATCAAGCGGCTGACGGTAAAGCCAACCGCCTCGAACATGCGGCGCACCAGCCGGTTGCGTCCTTCGCTGACGATGATGCGGTACCAGTGGTTGGACCCCTCTCCGCCTTCGTCCACCAGCGATTCAAAATGCGCCTCGCCGTCTTCGAGGGCGACCCCCTTTCGCAGTTGGGCCGCCTGCTCGGCGGACAAGGTGCCGAAGGTTCTGGCGGCATATTCGCGCTCGACCGCAAATCGCGGATGCATCATGGTATTCGCCAGCTCGCCCGACGTGGTGAAGATCAGCAGCCCGCTGGTGCTGACATCCAGGCGCCCGATCGACAGCCAGCGCGCGCCGCGCAATCGCGGCAATTTGGTAAACACGGTTTCGCGCCCTTGCGGGTCTTCGCGCGTGACAATTTCGCCTTCGGGCTTGTGATAAATCAGCACCCGCGCCGGTTGCGCCGTCGATTCAATACGCACCGCGCGGCCATCGACCTGGATGCGATCTTCCGGCGTGACGCGCGCGCCGATGGTGGCCGGCTTGTCGTTGACCGTGACGCGGCCGGCTTCAATCCAGGTTTCCATCGCGCGGCGCGAGCCGATGCCTGCCTGCGCCAGCACCTTTTGCAGCTTTTGCGATTCGACGGCGCCGGTGACAGGCTTGCGTTCGGGAGTGGAGGGTCTGGCTGGCAAGGGGATGGCCTTTTTCTAATGCGTTGAATGCATGCGTCGTGACACCAAAACCTTCATCCTCGGGACAAAGGCAAAACCAGGAGCAATCGTTGCGTAAAACAAACTATACCGCGACTATACCGCGCGCCGCTCCAGCACGGCTTGCGCGAGCGTGCCGGCATCCACGTGATCCAGTTCACCGCCAACCGGCAAACCGCGGGCGATGCGCGTGACGCTGATGCCTCTGGCACCGAGCAACTCGCCAATGTAGTGCGCGGTCGCCTCGCCTTCGGCGGTGAAGTTCGTCGCAAGCACCACTTCGCGCACCACGCCGTCGGTCGCCCGCCTGAGCAGCCGGTCAAGTTGAATCTCTTTTGGGCCGATGCCATCCAGCGGCGACAGCACGCCCAGCAACACAAAGTACAGGCCGCGATAACTTTGCGTCTGCTCCACCATCAGCAAATCGCCCGGCGACTCCACCACGCACAATAACGTGCCGTCGCGGCGCGGCGACGCGCACAGTTCGCACAGCAACTCTTCCGCGAAGCTATTGCAGCGCTCGCAGTGACGAATACGCTCCAGCGCGCCGCGCAGCGCACCGGACAAGCGCCCCGCGCCGTCCTGATCGCGCTGCAACAAATGATAGGCCATACGCTGCGCCGACTTCGGGCCGACACCGGGCAGGCAACGCAACGCGCTTATCAACTCATCCAGAGCGGTTGGGGGTTTCAATTGGCGGAGGTGAAGGGTAAAGACCGACGACGGCGAAACATGCGGAGAATGAGATACCAAGTTTGCATAACGAAGGATGAAATCAAACCAACCCGGCGGCGTCCAGCCTTCATCCTCATCGCCGTCAAAACGGCATCTTGAAGCCGGGCGGCAGCGGCAGACCGGCCGTCATTCCGGACATTTTGTCCTGGCGGGCGGCCTCGACGCGGCGCACTGCGTCGTTTGTGGCGGCGGCGATCAGGTCTTCGAGCATCTCTTTATCGCCGGCTGCGTCCTTGAGCAAACTGTCGTCGATCGCCACGCGGCGAACACCGTACTGGCAATTCATCGTCACCTTCACCATGCCCGCGCCAGACTGGCCCTCCACTTCGACGGAAGCAAGCTGATCCTGCATCTTTTTCATGTTCTCCTGCATCTGCGCCATCTGCTTGTCCATGTCCATGGCAGGCGCCATGGGCTTGGCTTCAGGCTTGGTCGCGGGCTGCGCGGAGGCGTACGGCGCACTCAGCGCGAGCGTGGTCAGTAACGCGAGTAACAACGGCTTTCTCATTGGAAATTCTCCTTTCAAAGTTAAGGCACAGCGGTAAAAAAACGATTTCCTACTTTTTCTGCAAATCGTCGCGTTTTTGCAGGTATTCTTCGCGACTGATCTCTCTCCCAGCGTATGCTTCGCCCAGGATATCGAGCGCCGATTTCCCTGCACCGGCGGAGCCGAAGCGGCTCAGCAGATACTTGAT
>JANPOH010000387.1:0-2688 GCA_031427895.1 Betaproteobacteria bacterium | reverse complement strand
CCAGGCGTTTTTTCGACGCCTCGTCTTTTTCACGTTTGACGGCTTCGCGCTCGATCTTCAACTGAATCAAGCGCCGGTCGAGCTTGTCCATCACTTCCGGCTTGGAATCAATTTCCATTTTGACGCGCGACGCGGCTTCATCTATCAAGTCAATCGCTTTGTCCGGCAAGAAACGATCGGTGATGTAACGATGCGATAACTCCGCCGCCGCGACAATCGCCGGGTCAGTGATATCCACGCCGTGATGCAGCTCGTATTTCTCTGGCAGCCCGCGCAGGATAGCGATGGTGCTTTCGACACTGGGTTCATCGACCAGCACTTTTTGAAAGCGCCGTTCCAGCGCGGCGTCTTTCTCGACGTATTTTCGGTACTCGTCGAGCGTGGTGGCACCCACGCAATGCAACTCGCCGCGTGCCAGCGCGGGCTTCAACATATTGCCGGCATCGATTGCACCCTCGGCCTTACCCGCGCCCACCATAGTGTGCAATTCATCAATAAAAACAATGGTTTGGCCTTCGTCCTGGGCAATCTCTTTGAGCACGGATTTAAGCCGCTCCTCGAACTCGCCACGGTATTTGGCGCCCGCCAAGAGCGAGGCCATATCGAGCGACAACACACGTTTGTTCTTCAGCGTCTCCGGCACCTCGCCATTGACGATGCGCTGTGCCAAGCCTTCGACAATCGCGGTCTTGCCCACGCCAGGCTCGCCGATCAGCACCGGATTATTTTTGGTGCGGCGTTGCAGAATCTGAATCATGCGGCGGATTTCATCGTCACGGCCTATCACCGGATCGAGCTTGCCTGCGGCTGCGCGCTCGGTGAGGTCCATGGTGTATTTTTTCAATGCTTCGCGCGCACCTTCGGCCTCGGCACTTTGCACGCCTTCGCCACCGCGCACGGCGGTGATCGCCTGCTCCAGAGCCGCACGCGCCACACCGCTTTGTTTCAACAAACGGCCGGTTTCGCCCTTGTCCTGCGTCAATGCCAACAAAAACATTTCGGAGGCGATGAACTTGTCGCCGCGCTTTTGCGCCTCCTTGTCGGCGACATTCAAAAGATTGGCGAGATCGCGCGAAACATTGATTTCGCCGCCCGTGCCTTCAACCTTGGGCAAGCGCTCGACCGCCTGGGCAAGCGCCGCGCGCAACGCCGGCACGTTCGCTCCCGCGCGGCCCAGCAAAGCGCTAGTACATTAACACATAAATAAAGATATATGTTTATACTGCCGCATATCCACTTCAAGATGAGGAACTGGCCATGAGCAGGGCAAGGGGTCAAGTCTTGCATTATCGTACGACAACGCAAGCCGCTGTCTTACTTTCATGTTTTCAATTATCCGTGCAACGCCTCAATCGCCTTCGGATTCGACGCGACGATCTTTAGCAGCGCCTTGGCCGGCCCGGTGGGATGCGTGCGTTGCTGCTCCCAGTTTTGCAGCGTGCGCAGATTCACGCCAATCAGTTCGGCGAATTGGCTCTGGCTGATTTTGGCGGCCTCGCGGATGGTACGTACGTCTGGCGCCGGCAGTTCGATTGTCGTTACGCCACGCACGCGCTTGCCTGCCATATGGCGTTTCATTTCGTGCACGCCTTTGACGAGTTGGTCGAAGTGCTGCTTATCCATGTCTTTCATCCGCAAGGGTAGTTTACGTGTTGTTTTCGATCTACACGAGTTCGATGCGAAGCGAACGGCCCACTGCCGTCGCTGCGCGGCGCAAGGTGTCGAGCGTCACCGACTGAATCGAAGGATCAAACAGCCGATCGAGTTGGCGACGGCTGGTCTTCATCCGCGCGGCCATCGCGCTCTTGGTGAGACGCCGCTCCTTCATCGCGGCGGCGAGCTGCTCTGCAATCATCTCCTTGATTGCGTGATCCTCACACGCTTCGAGCATGCCTTGCTCCGCGAGGAAGTCATCAAAAGTTTCCTTGCTCACGCTGCCTTTTTTTTGTCGTGCCATCACACTACCTCTCGTTTGCGTTTCAGTGCCAGTGCTATGTCAGCTTGCGGCGTCTTCCGCGATTTCTTGATGAAGCCGTGAAGCAGAATCATGTGGCCATCGCCCATGCAGAAAATCACCCGCGCAATCCGGTTGCTGTCGAGGCTGCTGCGGACTTCCCATAAACCGTGGTTGAGCGGTGCACAATGGGGACGTCCGAGGGGCCATCCGAATTCAACTTTCTGTATGTTCTTGCCGATGGTGTGACGGTCGGTAGCGGACATTTCCAAAATCCATTCACGAACGGGCTTACCGCCCGCTGGCGTTACATAAAATCGCGCCGGTAACTTTTTCGTGCGGTCGATCATTGGAAATAGTGTGCCAAAATTGGCGCACTATTGCAAGGCTTATCTGAGGCAGAGATCGGGAGCCAAGCGCACAAGGCTACTTTAATCATAACTATTTGTTTTTAAACATATTTTATGACTTCACCTGCTTAACATCCTGCATCGCATGCCACAACTTCTACGGCGTCAACGGCATGCCCTGTTGCCGCACGCCGAGCGGACGGAGCTCTATCACCGCATCGACGAGCGAGGGTAGTCGAAGGCCCATTATGAGTGCCGTCGAAGGGCGAAGCACATTGCACCCGGGTCTCCAGCACTGGGCAGTAAATCTTCCATAACATGCCGTCCTTGCTACCCCGGGAGTCAATGCGCGCCACTTCCGTTGTTGAAGCGCGCATTCGGCGG
>JANPOH010000386.1:0-4590 GCA_031427895.1 Betaproteobacteria bacterium | reverse complement strand
CCAGATCACAGGCGTGGCAGATCACATTCACCGGATAGGCGTCGGTGATTTTTTTCTTTGCCGCATCCAGGTCGGCGGCGGTGCGCGAGGTGAGATGCACATTGACGCCTTCGGATGCCAGCACGCGCGCCGCGCCAAAGCCGATGCCACGTGATGCGCCGGTAATCAGGGCGGCCTTGCCTTTGAGATTCAGTTCCATGATGAGTCCTGTGGTGGGTGATCAAAATTGCAGCGGGCAATGCTACCATTTTCAACATTGGACGAGCGGTGGTGAAGTCAACCGCCCTCGCGGCAGCGTACAGTCAACCGCCTTCGCGGCAGCGTACAGTCAACCGCTTTCGCGGCAGCGTACAGTCAACCGCCTTCGCGGTTGGTGCGTTTTTGCACTTACGACCCGGCGATCCGGGCCTGAATTTCCCCACTGACACAGGAGCAAGCCAATGAACAAAATACTGTCCACCCTGATCGCCACGATTTTTGCGGCCGCCACGTTCACCGCGGCGGCGCAAGCGCCGCAGCCCATCGCCCCGGCACAACCGGCAACCCCGGCCACGCCCGCCAAGGGTGATGCAGCGAAAGCGACGCCCGCTACTCCGGCAACTCCGGCGGCGGCCAGCTCGAAAGACGGCACGCCCAAAGCCGACAAGGCCAAGAAAGGTAAAAGCAAAGCCAAAAAAGGCGACGGCAAAAAAAGCGACGGCAAAAAAGGCGGTAAAAAAGCCGGCGACAAAGGCGACAAAGGCGGTAAAAAGGGCGGCGAAAAAACCGACGCCGCACCGGCACCCGCCACAAAATAACGCAACCAACGAAGCGGGCGGGAAACAACCGCCCGTTGCAAGCGGCGCAAAAAAGCGGGGGCCTCGGCCCCCGCTTTTTTGCGCGTGAAGCGCATCATCATCAAACACAATCACCGTAGGATGGGTGCAACCCATCACAAAGTGAACCCGCAACCCGCAGTCGATATTCCGTCACGCCTGCGCGGAGTCGCCGAATGACCATCGCCGATCACACATTGTGATGCCCCGCCGCTGTTGCTACACTCATGCGCGACCTCAAGGAGAACACCATGCCGTTCATCACGCGCCACATCGCCATCGCCATCGCCAGGGCCGCTGTACTAACCGTACTGGCGTTGCCTGCCGCACAAGCGCAATCCACTTCGACAGGCTCAGGGCGGGCCACTTCGACAGGCTCGGGACACGCCTTCCCGGCGCGCCCGATCCGCTTTCTGGTGCCGGTGCCCGCGGGCGCCACCACCGATATCGTCACCCGCATCGTCGCGCAAAAAATGGCTGACGCCTTCGGCCAGCAAGTCGTCGTCGATAACCGTCCCGGCGGCGTGATGACCATCGCCACTGATCTGGTGGCGAAAGCGCCGCCCGATGGCTACACCATAGCCACCCTGCTCACGCCCACGGCGGTAAATCCGTATGTGCTGAAAAATCTGCCCTACAACACCGAGCGCGATTTGCAGGCGGTGAGCCAGATGGTCGCGGTGCCGGGCGTGATGACCATGAATCCCGGCGTGCCCGCGAACAACCTGAAAGAAGTCATCGCACTCGCCAAGGCCAAACCCGGTTCACTCAACTACGGCTCGCCGGGGCAGCTCACGTCGGGCCATCTGTCGATGGAGTTGTTAAAGCTCAACATGGGTCTGAACATCCAGCACATCCCGTATAAAGGCGGCGCGCCGGCGATCACCGACATGATCGCCGGGCAGATTCAGTTTTTGATCAGCGGCCCGCCGGGCGTGCTGCCGCACATCAACGCCGGGCGCTTGAAAGCCCTCGCCACCACCTCGGCCAAACGCTCGCCCGGCTTGCCGAACACGCCCACGTTTATCGAAGCCGGCGTGCCCAACTTCGATACGTCAGAGTGGTACGGCGTGTTCGCGCCGGCCAACATACCCAAACCCGTGTTGAATAAACTCGCCGGCGAAATCGCGCGCATCGTCAAAATGCCGGATGTGGCGGAAAAACTGTCCGCGCAGGGCGCGATCCCGGTGGGCAGCAACGCGGAGGAGTTTTCGCGGTTTGTAAAAGCGGAGATGGAATTGTGGGGGAATGTGGCGCGCAAGATTGGGTTGAAGCCGGATTGATCGCCGAAGTTGGGCGCATTTCTGTTGCGCTGGATATGCATTCATTACCAGTAATTGTAGGTTGGGCTGCCAAGCGCAACACCGTAATCGTTGTAACTTGCCCCCGTTTTCGCATTGCCACGCGCAGCTGTGTTGGGCTTCGCAGGCTCAGCCCAACCTACAAAATCCTTCACGCCGCCCGCGCCAACCCCCGTTCCCGTCGCCAATTCCGCTGAAAATCCTTGCGCCGCTGTTGCGTGAATGCATCGCTATAAAGCACACGCGTCAATTGATAAAACCCCGCGCGCAGTTCGGCGACGCTCATTTTTTTAGGCCGGATGTTGATGTCGAACAGGGTGCATTTTTCCCACGCGTTTTCTTCAATGAGGCGGCCTTCGCGTTGCATCTGGCGGTAGAGCGGCGTGCCGGGGAACGGCGTAGGCAGTGTGATCTGCACGTCCCATGGCGGCGTGTCGGTTACAAAATCTATCAAAGAATCAAATACTTGCGGGCCGTGACCATCGAGGCCCAGTACGAAGCAGGCGTTCACCGTGATGCCGTGGCCTTGAATACGGCGGATCGCTTCTTTGTATTCATCGAAGCGTTTTAATTTGAAATTCTTGCGTAACTCCACGCCGCCGAGCGCTTCGGGCGTGGGGCTTTCAAAGCCGATCAGCACTTGCGCGCAGCCGGCTTTGCGCATTTTCGCGAGCAGCGCGTCGTCTTGGTAAATCGACAAATCGGTTTCGGTGAACCAGCGGATGCGGCGCTTGGCGAGTTCGGGCAGCAGTTCGTGCCAGTAGTCGCGATTGATGAACGAGTTGTCGTCGGCGAATTCGATGAACGGGCGCGGCCACAGGCTCTTGATGCGGTCGATTTCGGCGAGCACTTTTTCAATGGGTTTTTGTTTGTATTTGCGCGTGAGCAAGATCGAGCTCGCGCAAAAGTTACAACGCCACGGACAGCCGCGGCTGGTCTGCACGGTGATGCGGTTGTAGCGTTCGATGTCGAGCAACTCAAACGCGGGCATCGGCGCATCAGCCAGATCAAACTCCTGCCCGCGCACGTCGTACAAGGGTTTCAGCGTGCCGCGCTCCGCGTCTGCAAGGATAAGCGGCCACGCGAGTTCGCCTTCACCGAGCACGGCGATGGCGTTGTGTTGCTCCGGCTCGCCCGGCACGCTGGTGACATGCAGGCCGCCCATCACCACCGGTATGCCCAGCGCGCGATAGTGCGCGGCCACGCGGTAGGCGTCCTTGATCTGTGCGCTGAGGCTGGAGATGGCGGCCAGATCAAAGTTCACCGGCAGCGTGGGGATCACCTCGGCGGACGGCGCCTCGTGATAACTCACCGTGTGACGGCGCGGCGTCATGCCCGCCAGCGTGAGTAAACCCAGACTGGGCAGCGAGGCAATCTGCTTGCTGCGCTCGACAAAGCCGGGCAGCGTGAGGCCGAGTTCCAATAGTTCGGTGTCACACGCGCGGATGCCGCTCATGGCGATCATGCCGATGTTCATTTCAGAATCCTCCGTAGATGAGCAATGTCGTGGCGCCCGCGAGCGCGATCACCGGCAGCGGAAACAAATGCCGCAGCGGTTTGTGCAGCGCCGCCAGCACGCACACACTCGGCATCAACATCGCGCCCGCGATCAGCAGCGGCGAAATCCACGATGCGTAGGCGCCCGCCCCGGCGATGAACGCGGTGTTGGCATAGGCAAAATTCAAAAACGCGATACCGAAAAAACTGATGTGCCCCAGCCGCAGCATGCGCCGCTGCCACGAGCCATAACCGCCGAGCCAGCGCTCGTCATGGAAGAACAATCCCATCGCCGCGCCGCTCAACATGCCGGCCAGCACGCCCAGCCATGCCCACCACAAATGTGTTTGTGCGATGTCCATGATTACAAGCCCGCCGGGCCGCCGTCGCGCTCCCAAGGATTCGCGGCGTTCGTGCTGAAAGGGTAATCGCCGAGTTCCATTTCCCGCGTGACCGGCGCGGCAAACAGGTACTTGCGCATCGCGCTGCCGGCGGCCACCGCGAACATCACGGCACAGGTAAAAAGTTTCGCTTCGGCGTTGGGTATCGTGGCCAGCGCGGCTACGCCGCCGGTGATGCCAAACAACGGGCCGGCATTCATCATCACATTCGTTGCATTCGTATTCATGTTGGCTTCCTCTTCGTAGCTTCGTGGTTTGGTGGTTTGGTGGTTTGGTGATTCGGTGGTTACGTGGTTTCGTCGTTACTCGTGAACACGGAGCGGAGTTTGGCGATACGGTAAGGATGAATGAGATATTGCCTGTCAATATATTTCAAAAAGATTTCTTTTCATCTATCCTTAAAATGTTTAGCCTGTTGGTTACAGAGGATAAGTTTAATGCAAAACATCTAATAATAACGCCTTACATAGATTTTTTTGATACGAACACTGCCAATGCAATTGACTGGACAAATAAAATCGACAGATCAAAACCTATGAGCGTTAAACCAATGAGCGAACTAAATGCAAGGTATTA
>JANPOH010000385.1:0-3295 GCA_031427895.1 Betaproteobacteria bacterium | reverse complement strand
CTGTGTTACAAAATTACCAAAGAAACCCCTTCCCCTTCAGGGGGAAGGCGGGGATGGGGGTGGGGTAGATTCGGCTGTCCCCCATCCCACCCTAGCCCTCCCCTTGAAGGCTGATCATTACCCACAACTATCGCTATGAATTCAGTAGCTTGCTCGCAACAGACCCGTAGGGTGCGCTCAGCGCACGCGGCTACGCACGTGACGCGTGCGCGGTGCGCACCCTACAGATCGCTTGCAGAGGTATGTCATTGATTTTGAGTAAATAATTGTGGGTAAAGATCAGCCTTGAAGGGGAGGGAATTTACTTTGTGACACAGTACAACTACAACACCCGCGTTAAGGTAACCGGGGAAATGTCGTATTCCAATTCATTGGACAGTCTAGGATTCAATTGTTTAATAGTGGATACCCGGATTGAACTTGCGGGTGCCGTAGCACCCAATTAATGCAGCCAGTGAATACCGAAACCACGCGGCTTCGCGACGCATTGATTCGCTTGATGTTGCTGTCACATCAAGTCGGCCGACATCGCGCTGGCGAGTCTGGCGGCGGTGGTGAATTTGCCGATCCGCGAGGCGCATCCGCAGGTGGCGACTCGGGAGAAATAATAAAATATACCGGTATTTAAGATAAAATATGTTTAAAAACAAATAGTTATATTATTTCGGTGGCGTGTTATCGCAATCGCGCTAACCGGGCGTCGGCGCGGCGCAATCGGCGACTAGCGCGCTGGAATTACCGGCAGCAGCACGAACGCCTCCCGCCCCGCGCCGAAGTGCAGCGTGTTCCTGCCGCCAAAAACCGCGGCAGGCCGATCACGCGGATCGTTGTGCAGAAACGGCCCGCAGCCGAGTAACTCGTTCTTGAAATTCGACAGCCGCGCGCCGGTGGATTTAGCAAATTCGTAATCGCGTCCGCGCACGGTGAGGGCGATGCGGTGGCCGGCGAGGACTACGATGGATGTCGGCCACAGTTCGATGTCGAGTTGCGCCACTTCATCCGGCGCCAGCGGTTGCGCTTCATCGTGGGTGTGATACGGGCGGTACGGCAGCGTGAGCTTGGGATCGAGTTTACGGTGCGAGGCGCGCAGCCAGCCTTGTGCGATGGGCGTGTGCGGATCGATGGCGCCCATGAAGGTGACTTCGCGCAGGTCGGGCGTGAACACGCGCAGGATAAGAAAAAAATCCGCGTCGCTGGTCGAGGATGAGGCGAACAGACGTGCCGCGACCGGGCCGGTGATTTCAGTCTCCGCATCCACCGGCGCGCTGACGAATGTGAGGCCTTCGCCCATCGCGTCGTAGGTGAGCGCGGCGTCGTCTGTCGCGAGGCTGTTTCGCAAGCTGTTATCAAGCGGGTGCAAATGAAACTTCGTCCACTGCGTGCGCGCTATTGGCCACTCGTTCTCCATGCGCTCGACAAAACGATCGACATGCCGCACCTGTAATTGCACCTTGGGCTGCTGGCCCCAGCCGTTTTGCTCGCCTTTGAGGTAAAAATCGAAAAAGCGCTTTTGCAGTTCGCGGCCGTAGTCGGTGTAGAAATGCGTCCAATGCTCGATGCCGTGCGCTTCGAGCCATTTTTCTTTCGACGCGGCGCGCACAAAGCCCTCGAAATTGCCGCGCGGATGCAGCCCTTGCCCGCCCCAGTTGGCGGTCGATAAAAACGGCACGGTGATGTTTTCCCACTTTGGCGAGCGCGCGCGGTGGTAGTCATCGTCCAGTGGATGGGCGAGGATGTTATCGCCGAATTCCACGCGAGCATCCTGTAACTGCTTATCCGAAAACGTTTCGTCGCCGCACACCAGCGTGCCGTTGACGCGGCTTTTCGGGCCGCGCTCGCCCAGACCGTACTGCACGGTCTTCACCTGCATGTCGTACCAGTTCGCCCAGAAAGTGCAGACGATGCCGCCGTGGTGCGTCATGTCGCGATACCAGTCCGCCGCGCCCTCCCAGATGCACATCGCGGTCAGATGCGGGGGCTGGAGGGACGCCACATGCCACTGATTGATGCCGTAGTACGAAATGCCGTTTAACCCCACCTTGCCGTTCGACCATGGCTGCACGCCGGCCCATTCGATGCAGTGGTAGAAATCTTTCGTTTCACGCGGCGAAAACGGATCGACAAACCCCGGCGAGCGCCCCGCGCCGCGCGAATCCACGCGCACGCAGGCGTAGCCGTGCGGCACCCATTTCTCGGGGTCAACCACTTCCCAGCTTTGATACAGATTGGTGGAGCCGTACGCCACATCGGGATGCTCGGCCACCATGCGATTCCACGCGGAAGGGTAGCCCTCCTGAAACGCAAGGCCCTTGGCGTAGGGGCCGTAACTCAGGATCACAGGGTAGTGGCCGCCGCCCACAGTACGAATGGGCCGGAACACATCTGCGTGCAGCGTGACGCCGTCGTCCATAATGATGGGCACGTCCCAATCGATGTGCATGTGGTCGCGCGCATTTTCGTGCGCCGCGGTGGCCGGGAGTTTCATGGCGGGATTTCAAATGATGATGCGGCATTGTAGTCGTGTAACTACGCTGTTGCGACCATACACAAGATCGTCTACGATCCACGCACCATGACACTTCCCGTCTACGAAATCCATTGCATCAAATACGCCGAGCGTCCGGGCCGGCGTCCTGCCCACTTTGTCGGTGGTGATCCGCACGATACACCGATGCCCATGGATTACTTTGTGTGGCTCATCCAAAATCAGGAACGTAGGGTGCTGGTGGATACCGGCTTTGACGCCACGATGGCGATCAACGGGCGTGTGCTGCTACGCAAGCCGGTTGAAGGGTTGGGGCTGATTGGCGTCAAGGGCGAAGACATACGCGATGTGGTCATCACGCATCTGCACAACGATCACGTCGGCACGTTTTACGATTTCCCCAACGCGCGTTTTCATTTGCAGGACAAGGAAATGCAATACGTGACGGGCCGTCACATGCGCCACAATATTTTTCGCCGCCCGTATGAGTTGGATCATGTGGCGGGGATGATCCGGCTGGTGTACCAAAACCGCGTGGTGTTTCACAATGGCGAGGATGGTGACGCCAGTGAGATCGCGCCGGGCATCAGCGTGCATCACATCGGCGGCCACACCATGGGCCTGCAATCGGTGCGCGTGCATACGCAGCGCGGCTGGGTGGTTCTGGCGTCGGATGCGAGTCATTATTATGAACATTTCGAGAAGGATCGCTGTTTTCCGCTGGTGTACCACCTTGGTGAAATGATCGAAGGCTTCGCCACCTTAAAACGGTTGGCGGATTCGCCAAAGCACATCATTCCGGGACATGAC
>JANPOH010000384.1:0-9196 GCA_031427895.1 Betaproteobacteria bacterium | reverse complement strand
AATCAATGGCGCAATCCGGCATGGCAGCCACGGCCGCCAAGCGCTTGCGTCGAGCAGCACTTGGGGGTTTAGGGTTTTGGTATCCCGTTTAAATTTCACGGTATTGCGCTACGTTTTTCCGGGCTACACTTGCTACGCGCTGGATTCCGGCCTTCGCCGGAATGACGGGGAATAAATTACTCCGCCTTCACCCCTGCCCGCTTCACCACCCCGCCCCACAGCGCATGATCGGCGCGTATCTGCCTATCAAACTCATCCGGTGTTGAAGGCGAAGGCGTCATGCCAAGCGCGCGAATACGATCCTGCACCTCGGGCATATTGAGCACGCGCACCAGCGCAGCATTGAGTTGATTGACGATGGGGCGCGGCGTCGCGGCGGGAGCGACCATGCCGTACCACTCGATCACGTTGGCGAATTCCTTGAAGCCCGCCTCGGCCGCCGTGGGCACGTCGCGCATCGCCTCGATGCGCGTGCCGCCCATCACGCCCAAGGGCTTTAACTTGCCTGACTTGATGTGCGGCACCACGGAAGTGGGATTGGAAATCATGGTGTGAATATTGCCGCCCAGCAAATCCAGCACCGCCGGCCCCGCGCCCTTGTACGGGATATGCGTCATGTTCACGCCCGCGGCGAGTTTGAATAATTCACCCCCCAGGTGTTGCAGCGACGCGCTGGATGCAAACGTCACCTTGCCGGGATGCGACTTTGCGTAAACCGCGAGTTCCTTTAACGTATTGGCGGGCAGCGACGGATGCGCGGTCATCACCATCGGCTGCTGCGTGTAGCGCGTGAGCGCGGCGAAATCGCGGGTCACGTCGTAGCCGACTTCGCGATAGACATGCGGGTTGACCGCCAGCGGGCCGGAGAACGCGAACAAAATGGTGTAGCCGTCGGGCGCGGATTTGGCCGCCATGGCGGTGCCGATGCTGCCCTGCGCGCCGCCGCGGTTATCCACCACGACTTGTTGTTTCCACATTTCCGTCAGCCGGGGCGCCATGATGCGCGACACCGCGTCGGTGCCGCCGCCCGGCGGCGCGGGCACGATCCAGCGGATCGGGCGCTGCGGATAGGCTGTCGCAGCGGCGTCTTGCGCCAGCGCGGGCAGCGCGCCCGCGAACAGCGCCGTGATGACTGCTGTTAAAATAATCGGCATTGCATTCTCCCTGGAAAAACTGAAATCGTGCCGGCGAGTATACTCGCAGAGAATGAATTGACTTCGGGAGCAGCAATGTCGGCATCACTCAAGGGAAAAACCGCGCTCGTCACCGGCTCCACCGGCGGCATCGGCGAGGCGTTCGCGCGTGCGTTCGCCGCCGAAGGCTGCAACGTCATGATGAACGGTCTGGGCGAACCCGCGGCGATTGAAAAACTGCGTGCGTCCATCGAAACCGAGGCGGCCGAGCACGGCGTGAAAATCGCCTATCACGGCGCCGATGTCGGCAAGCCCGCCGACATCGAGGCGATGGTGCGCGCCACCGAAACCCAACTCGGCCCCGTCGATATCCTGGTCAACAACGCCGTGGTGCGGCACTACCACAAGGTCGAGGATTTCCCGGTGGAGGAATGGGATCGCGCCATTGCCGTCGATCTGTCGGCGGCGTTTCACACGATACGGCTGACGATGCGCGGCATGAAACAACGCGGCTGGGGACGCATTATCAACATGTCGTCGATCCACGGGCGCATGGCGGTGCCCAATCGCGTGGATTACGTCACCGCTAAACACGCGCTGATCGGCATGACGCGCGGCATTGCGCTCGAATGCGCGGAAACCGGCGTCACCATCAACGCGCTGATGCCGGGATGGGTGCTCACCCCGCACGCCGAAGGGCAAATCGCACGCCAAATGGCCGCCTCCGGCGACAGCCGCGAAAAAGCGCTGCACACCCTGATGCGCGTGCGGCAACCCAGCCAGCGCCCGATCCTGCCGTCGGACATCGCCGCGTTCGGCGTGTTTTTATGCAGCGGCCCCGGCGCGCACATTAACGGCGCATCGCTGCCGATGGACGGCGCGTGGCAAGCCGGTTTTATGCTGACGGCGGGCAATTCGACCTGACCGTGCCCTGCAACACGACGGCGCAAAATGCCGCGCCGACCGAATGAAAAAAATAATGTTTAAAAACAAATACTTATGAATAGTTTTACGATTTTCACCGGCGCTACCACTACTCGCCGCCAAACTATTTCGTATTCGCCCCGTCAGTGGCACAATCCCCTGCCATGAGTTCTGACGATTCCGCGCCAACCGTCCACGCATCGACCGGCGGGGAAACGCCCTTCCGCTTGTTACGCCACTTTTCCGTGGCATGCCTCATGTGCATCGCGGTGGCTATCGCATTGCTATGGCAGTGGGACGAGCATACGCGCGCGCGCGTGCTGTATGCGCTGGGCGACCGCACCAACGAAATGGTGGCGCAGGCCTTGCTGCAGACCCTGCGGCCCGATCTGCGCGAGCAGTTGCGTAACGCGCCCACGCTCAACGACGACGAGTTGCGGTCACATCCGCATACGGTGACACTCCACGCGGCGGTGCAGGCGATGGTACGCGGCAGCTCCACCGCGAAACTCAAATTTTACGATCTGCAGGGCCGCACGCTGTACTCGAGCGAACTCGCGCAGATCGGACAATCCCAGGCTGAGAATGCGGCCTTCAAGGCCGCGCTGACGGGCGCCGCCACCAGCGCGCTCAACCATCGCGACACCTTTGACGTGTTCGGGGAAAAGGTTACTGCCCGCGATTTGCTTTCCACTTACCTGCCCGTCAAAAGCACCACCGGCGCCGTGGCCGCCGTGATTGAAATCTACGATGACGTGACGCCCTTTGTCGCGCGCCTGAAAGACGCCGGGCATCTTTTTTTAATCGGCGCCACGGTCATTTTGCTGGCGCTCTACGGCGTGTTGTATCTGGTGGTGCTGCGCGCGAACGGCATTCTGCGGCAACAGCAGGCGCAGCGTGCCGAAGTTATGCAGGCACTGGCCAAGGTGCAGTCCGATCTCGCGCGGGCGCACGAGGATATGCTGGTCAGTGAAACCCAGATCAAGCTGGTCAACGATGCGCTGCCGGTGATGATCGCCTATATCGACCATGACGAGCGCTATCGCTACGTCAACACCCGATTCTGCATCTGGACCAAACGCAGACCCGAAGACATTATCGGCCACACCGTGCGCGAGATTCAAGGCGAACGCTACTATCCGCAATTCCGCGCGGACATGGAGCGCGTGTTCGAGGGCGAGCGGGTGTCGTCCGCCAACTCGCATACGTCACGCTCGGGCGCGATATTCGACACCGCCTACACCTTCATACCACGGCATGGCGCCGATGGCGCCGTCACCGGCTTTCACGCACTGCTGCAGGACATCACCGAGCAAAAGAATACCGAGCGCGCGCTGCTCGCCGCCAAAATCACCGCCGAGGAAGCGAGCCGCTCGAAATCACAGTTTCTCGCGCACATGAGCCACGAGATCCGCACCCCGATGAATGGCGTGCTGGGCATGGTTCAAATGCTGCTCGCGGGCGAGTTGGCGCCGGTCGCGCGCGGCTACGCCAAAACCATCTACAGTTCCGGCGAATCCCTGCTGCACATCATCAACGACATACTCGACTTTTCAAAAATAGAAGCCGGCAAACTGGATCTGGAAGCCATCGATTTCAACCTGCATGACTCGCTGCGCGAAACCGTATCGATGCTGAAAGAGCGCGCGCAAAGCAAAGGCATCCGGCTCGATTGCGCTTTCGCCCCCAACGTGCCGCTGGCGATCAACAGCGACCCCACGCGCCTGCGCCAGATCGTCATCAACCTGCTCGGCAACGCCATCAAGTTCACTGAACAGGGCGGGGTCACGCTTCACGTGAGCGTTGACGACGCGGCGGCGCCATCATCGCCATCATCGTCGTGCGTGGTGCGTTTCGAGGTCACCGATACCGGCATCGGTATGACGGCCGAGGCCGTCACCCGCATGTTCCAGCCGTTCTCGCAGGCCGACGACTCCATCACGCGACGTTATGGCGGCACCGGGCTAGGACTGGCGATTTCCAAACAGTTGGCCGAAATCATGGGCGGCGCGATAGGAGTACGCAGCACGCCGGGCGTGGGCAGCACCTTCTGGTTCACCATTGCCGCGCGCGTGGCGACCCAACCCCAGCCCGCGGCGCCGCGCGCGGCAACCGCGCAGGCGGATAACTCCCCGCTGACCTGCCGCGTGCTGCTGGTCGAAGACAATGTCGTCAACCAGGCGGTGGCCAAGGCCATGCTCAACTCGTTTGGCTGCACCGCGTCCTTCTGCGACGACGGCGCGAAGGCCGTCGAAGTGGCAACCAGCCCCGGCGCCGGTTACGACGTGATCCTGATGGATTGCAATATGCCGGTGCTCGACGGCTGGGAAGCCACGCGCCAAATACGCACCTGGGAGACCGTCCATCGCCCGCAAAGCAGAATCCCCATCGTCGCGCTGACCGCCAACGCCCTGCAAGGCGACCGCGAGCAATGCATCGCCGCGGGCATGGACGACTTTCTTTCCAAGCCGTTCAAGCGCGAGGAATTGCGCGCGATGCTGGTGCGCTGGTCGGGCGGCGCGCCGACGTAGCGCGTCCAGCAGAGTCGTTAACGGATTTTTGAAGTTTTTCAGCGCCGCGCCGGCGCATGGATTCCCCTGAATGAATGCGATTGTCAGTTCCGGCGCCAACGTTCCCCTGCTGCACATGCACGGCATAACCATCCCCAAACTCGGTTTCGGCACGTCGCGCATGGGCGACTGCGGCGCCATCGTCGCCAACGCCCTGAAGCTCGGCTACCGCCATCTCGACACCGCGTGGAAATACAAAACCGAAAAAGGCGTGGGCGAGGGCATCCGCGCCAGCGGCGTGCCGCGCGCTGAGATTTTTGTCACCACCAAGGTTTCGCATGAGTACCTGCGCGCCGGTGATTTCACGCGCAGGGTGGATGAGAGTCTGAATAATCTCCAGCTCGATTACGTCGATCTGCTGATGGTGCACTGGCCCAGCCCGGAACAAGTGCCGCTCGCCGAAACCATGGCCGCGCTGGCCAAGGCCCGGCGCGAAGGCAAGGCCCGGCACCTCGGCGTCGCCAATTTCAACATCGCGCTGCTCGAAGCAGCGATGCGCGTGTGCCCGGAGCCGATTGAAAGCCTGCAAGTCGAGTATCACCCCTATCTCGATCAAACGCGCCTGCTCGCGGCGGTGCGGCGACTGGGGCTGCCGATGACCGCCTACTGCCCGCTGGGGCGCGGCACGATGATTCACGACCCGGTGGTCGCGGACATCGCGCGCGCCAAGGGCAAGAGCGTGGCGCAGGTGGTGCTGCGCTGGCATATGCAGCAACCGAATGTGATACCGATTCCGCGTTCATCCAATCCGGGGCGGCAAGCCGAGAATCTGGCGATTTTTGATTTCACGCTGAACGCTGATGAGATGCGGCGTATTCATGCCCTGGCGCGCCCCGACGGGCGCATCGCCAATCCGGCGGGGCGTGCGCCCGCGTGGGACTGAAGCGGGCTGAATGAAATTCCATTTTTCGAATTGCAAACGTCAATCACTACACCGCAAAGGCGCAAAGACGCAAAGGGAACGCAAAGAACCCCTTTAACCCCTTCGCCCGCACTTCCTTTGCCCGCGCTTTCTTTGCGTGCAGTTCTTTGCGCCTTTGCGTTGAAGAATTTTGTTTTATCCCGTCCGCCAACGCTAAATATAGCCACCGTGCCTCCTGAATCCGCCATCGCCGCCACCGGCATCACCTACCTGTATCCCGGCACGCGCGCGCTTGACGACGTGTCGTTCGACATCACGCGCGGCAGCGTCACCGCGCTGGTAGGTCCCAATGGCGCGGGCAAATCCACCTTGCTGCGCTGCCTGGCGGGGCTGGATCGGCCGCTCACCGGCGGCATCCGCGTGGCCGGGGTGGATGTGCTGGAAGAGCCGCGCCTCGCGCACGCCGGCATGGGCTATCTGTCCGATTTCTTCGGGCTCTACGACACGCTGACCATCCGCCAAAGTCTCGCGCATGCCGCCAGCGCCAATGGCGTGGCGGATGCCGCGGTGACTGCCACGGTCGAACGCACCGCCGCGCGCCTCGATATCGCCGACCGTCTCGATCAGCGTTGCGCGACGCTGTCGCGCGGGCTGCGGCAGCGCGTGGCGATCGGCCAGGCGATTGTGCATGCGCCCGCGGTGCTGCTGCTGGATGAACCCGCCTCCGGGCTGGACCCGGAGGCGCGCCACTCGCTTGCCGCGCTGTTCACGCGGCTGCGCGACGAAGGCATGACGTTGCTGGTGTCATCGCACATTCTCGCCGAACTCGACGAATACTCCACGCATATGCTGGTGCTGCGCGCGGGCAAAGTCATCGAGCATCGCGCGCTGGGCAACACCGGCGCGTCAGCCGATGAACGCACGGTGCGCGTCACGCTGGCGGCCCCGCACGCGCATTGGCGCGCGACGCTGGATGCGCTGACCGGCGCGCGCGTGATCGAGGCCGGTGAACACGACGCCCTGCTGTCCATTCAAGGCAGCGCCCCCGAACAAGCCGCGGTGCTGCGCGCGCTGATCGAGGCGGGCGCGCCCGTGGCAGGCTTCGCCGAAGAAAGCGAAAATCTGCACCAGTCCTATCTGCGTACCCTGCGACCGGACACCAAGCCGTCATGAACCCCGAACTGCGCCGCAACCTGTGGCTCGAATTTTCATGGCATCGTGTGATCGCCGTGCCGGTGGTGATTGCACTAGTCATCGCGCTGATCGTGGCCGGCGACGGCGACAACACGCTCGACAATATCGCCTCGGCGGCCGCCTACGGCTACGCGGTAATCGTGCTGCTATGGGGCGCCAAACGCTGCGGCGCCAGCGTGATTGACGAGGCGCGCGAACGCACCTGGGACGCGCAGCGCATGTCGTCGATCACGCCGTGGCGCATGACGTGGGGCAAGTTGCTGGGCGCGCCGTCGTTTGCGTGGTACGGCGGCATTATCCTGCTGCTGATTTTCGTGGCGTGCGGCAGCCAGGCGAACCTGCCCGTGGCGCGCTACGCCGCGCTCATGGTGTGCGGCGCGCTGTTGCTGCATGCACTGGCGCTAAACGCCAGCGTGCTCGCCGCGCACAAGGGCGCGGCCAGCCGCGGCTCGGGCATACTCGTCATTCTCGTGCTCCTGCTGGGGCTGCTGTCGCTGCGCGCGTTTGTGCCGGACAATCTCGAAAAGCCGATGACGTGGTGGAGCATCTCCCTGTCGCGCATCGACTTCCTGCTCTACTCCGCCGTCGTCTTTGGCGCATGGGCGGTGTTCGGCGCCTATCGCTCCCTGTGCGACGAACTGGAAATCCGCACCACGCCGTGGGCCTTGCCGTCGTTTATTTTTTTCGCGGCGGCCTATATCGCGGGGTTCGCCGTGCGCGGCATGGCCGGCGATCCGGGTGCATTCTTCGCCGTGATGGCAAGCAGCGTGGTCACCGCCATCGTTCTCGCGTACGGCCTGCTCCTTGCCGAAAAAAGCGGCGCCACCGCCTGGCAGCGGTTGCGCGCGCGCGCGCGGGCGCGACAGTGGCATCGCGCCATGCAGGAGTTGCCGCTGTGGCTGATAGCGCTTACCGTGGCGCTGATTGCCGCGCTCGCCGCCAGCCTCACCTCCGCCGGCAGCGAGGCCGCGGCAACGTCCAGCGGCTTCCTGCACCGGGCCGGGCTGGCGCCCGTCGCCCTGGTGTTGTTCGCGGTACGCGACGCGGCGCTGTTTCAGTTCTTTGCACTGGCGCGCCAGCCGCGCCGTATCGTCGCCGCCACGCTGTTTTATCTGCTGCTGCTCTACGGCTTGCTGCCGGGGCTGCTTAAAGCCGTCGGCGCCGACGCTATCGCGCAACTTGTGTTGCCGCCGCTGACGGACCGCCCCGGATTCACCGCCGCGATCATGGCGGTACAGGCCTTGGCCGCGATTGCACTGGCGTACGCGCGCTGGCGCAAGCACCATGCGCCGGAAGCAGAAAAATAACGTAACTACTTGTTTTTAATTCACGTGGCGGAAGCCATTCCGCCCTACCGCTACCCGCCCAGCACCGCCGCCGACGGCTTGACCTTGCCCGACTCCACGCTCAACACCGCCTGCACCAGCTTTTCGTTCGCGGGCGTGGGAATGCCGGCCTCTTTGCCTTTGCTTACGATCAGGCCGTTCATGAATTCGATTTCGGTCTTGCGGCCCTTCGCCATATCCTGCGCCATCGACGGACGCTGAATATTCGCGCGCGGGTTCGCGGCCTTGCGGTTTTTCATGAATTGTTCGACTTCCGCCAACATGGCGGCGTCGCCCGCGCTGGCTTTTTCGAGTTGATCGGGCATCAACTTGCCCATTTTTTCGAGCTTCAGCCCCAGCGCGCGGCCCACCCGTATCGACTCGCCCGCCACCTGTATCGCGAAGCGCCGGATGGCGTCGTTGTTGTCGCAGGCGTGGCCGGTCAAACCGGTGGCGGCGCAAATGCCGTTGCTCATGCCGTTTTGCGTGAGCTTGGTCCAACGTTCGCCCTGCAAATTGGTGGTGGCTTTGGCGCTATCGATCAGCGAAAACATTTTGACCAGCTCGGTCACGCGGTCGGTGATGCGGCCATGAATTTCGCCGACGCGAAACACCGTGTGCTTATCGCCGCCTTTTTCGGCCATGCGGCGGATGCGCCCCGGCGCGTACAGCTCCACCGATATCATCGACGCTATCGTGCCCACCACGCGCGAGGCGCCCAACACGCCCGCGATGGTGTCTTCGTTCCAGCAGTTTTGCAGTGATACCGCGAAACCCTCTTTCGCCAGATACGGCGCAATCGCCCGGGTCACGCGCTCGGTGTCGTAGGACTTGACTGAAATAAAAACAATGTCGAACGGCGGTTGGCCCTTCAGCGTATCGAGGTCCTTGTAGTGCAGCGTCTTTGCCGTTTTGACCACGAACTTCTCCGGGTCGGTCACGCCGTCCAGATCCAGCCCCTTGGCGCGGATGGTGTCAATATGCTCCGGCCAGAAATCGATCAGCGTGACATCCTCACCGTGGTGCGCAAAATAACCGCCGACATAGCCGCCGAGCGCGCCCGTGCCCATCATTGCAATACGCATACCCATGTTGTTCTCCTAAAAATTACTGCAAACCTTTTTTAACCACAGATAAACACAGATAAACACAGATAAAACCCGGTGCCGGGGTTGATTTCATCTGTGT
>JANPOH010000383.1:0-19845 GCA_031427895.1 Betaproteobacteria bacterium | reverse complement strand
CAGCGCACAACCCGAACAGCATTCCGCAGCGTAGAAATATTTTCAATAAAAACATATAGTTACGGAACATAAGTCCCATCGCTATATATTGTAAAACATAACGGGATTCGACACATGGGTCATTTGTTATCGCAGGAATTTATGCATGGACTTTTCGTTTCACGACGGGCTTGCGCAACTGCTCCGCGATCTGCGCGAGGTCGTCCGCGATCGCGTCGGACGCCTTGTCCTCCATCGCATGAAACCGCGCCACCAGTTCGCGCCCGTAGTCGGTCACCAACGCGCCGCCGCCGCGCTTGCCGCCGATGGCGGTCACCACCACCGGCTCGGTGAAGCTCGCGTTGATCGCTTCCACCAATTGCCACGCGCGCCGGTACGACATACCCATCTCGCGCGCGGCCGCAGAAATAGAACCGGTGGCATCAATGCGCAAAATCAGCTCGGCCTTTCCGGGGCCCATGGCTGGACCCATCGCCGGACCCGTCGCGGGATTGCCCGAACCCAGTATGCGTAATGTTAGCCCCGGATAGCGCATCGCAAGGCCCGCATCAATCGATGCTGATATTGGCGTCCCTGATGACCTTGGTGTAACGCGCGGTTTCGGCGCGCGCAAAGGCGGCGAATTGTTCCGGCGTGCCGGTGAGCGGCTCTATGCCGCCGGCGGCGAACCGCTCGCGTATGTCCTGCGCCGTCATCGCCTTGGTGAGTTCCTGATTCAGCCGACTGACGATGGCGGGCGGCGTGCCGGCCGGGGCGAGCATGCCGAACCACACCGACACTTCAAAATCCTTTACGCCGGCTTCCGCCGTGGTCGGCACCTGCGGCGCCGAGGGCAAGCGCTTCGCCGACAGCGCGGCAATCGCGCGCACCTTGTTCGACTGGATCATCGGCAGCACCGTCGGCACCGCCAGGATCATCATGTCCACCTGCCCGCTCAACAAGCCGACCAGCGCGAGGCCCTGCCCCTTGTACGGCACATGCACCATTTTCAGACCCGCGAGGTTGCTCAAAATTTCGCTCGACAGATGCGTGGTGCTGCCCGCGCCGCTGGAGCCGTAATTGAGTTTGCCCGGACTGTTGCGTGCGACCTGAATGAACTCCTTCAGCGTTTTCACCGGCACCGACAAATGCACCACCATGATGTTGGGGATGTTCGCCACCAGCGAAATCGGCGCGAAATCCTTTTGCGGGTCAAACGCCAGCTTGCGATAAAGACTCGGACTGATCGCCATCGTCGGCGACGTGAGCGTGATGGTGTAGCCGTCCGGCGGCGCTTTCGCGCCCAACTCCATGCCGAGATTGCCGCCCGCGCCCGCGCGGTTATCCACCACCACCGGCTGGCCGAGTTGTTCGGTGAGCTTTCCCGCCAGCGTGCGTCCGATAATGTCGGACGGCCCGCCCGGCGCAAACGGCAGAATCATGCGTACGGTTTTGGCGGGATACGCAGGCTGCGCCGGCGCAGGTGACGGCATGGCCGCAAGCATGAACAGCGTGCTCGCCGCCGGCAACATCAATCGGTTCATGGCGTGGCTCCTCTATTTGGCATTCGGAAAGAATAACTGATCGCTGCCGATCTTGTAAGCAGCGATGGTTTGCTGCCCCTCGGCGGAAACAATCCAGTCAATGAACGCCTGGCCGAAGTCTTTTTTCACATGCGCGTGGCGCGCCGGGTTCACCAGCATCACGCCGTATTGATTGAACAGCCGCCGGTCGCCCTCAACCAGAATCGTCAACTCGCCGCGATTTTTGAATGCCAGCCACGTGCCGCGGTCGGTAAATGCGTAGGCATTCATCGCCGACGCGGTATTCAGCGTCGGCCCCATGCCGGAACCGGTTTCGCGATACCAGGCGCCCTGGCCGGTTTGCGGGTCGAGGCCTGCCGCTTTCCACAAGCGCAACTCGGCGGCATGCGTGCCGCTCTTGTCGCCGCGCGAGGCGAACGGCGCTTTCGTTGCGGCGATTTTTTGATACGCAGCCACGATGTCCTTGCCGCCGGCCACTTTGGCCGCATCGCTTCTGGGGCCGATCAAAACCAAATCGTTGTACATGACGTCATGGCGCCGCACGGCAAAACCATCGGCGACGAATTTTTCTTCCGCCTCCCGGTCGTGCACCAACACCACGTCGGCATCGCCGCGCCGCGCCGTGTCCAGCGCCTGCCCGGTGCCCAGCGCTACCACGCGCGCACGGATGCCGGTTTTTTTCTCGAACACCGGCAACAAGTGTTTGAACAAACCCGATTGCTCGGTGGAGGTGGTGGAGGCTACGGTGATGAATTTGTCCTGTGCGAGGGCGTTCATACCGCAGCACAAGAATATACATAAGTATATGTTTTTAAATGACTTTTTAAGATATCGCCGTGACAAATCCGCAAGCGCCCGAACTATCCCCCCCGTCATTCCCGCGCAGGCGGGAATGACGCGTGGGTGAGTATTGCGTAAATTGAAAATAGCAACGGTGCTCAAGGCAATTCTCCGCGCAAAAACGACATCGCTTCCGGCGACCGCGGCTGCTTGAAAAACATCTCCACCGGCGCGTGCTCCACCAGCCGCCCCTCACTCAAAAACAATATTTCATCGCCCAGCCGGCGCGCCTGTCCGAGGCTGTGCGTGGACATGATGATTTTGGCGCCGCCGGCGTGGATGGCGCCGATAATCTGTTCGATGTCGCGCGTGGAATTCGGATCGAGGTTCGCCGTCGGCTCATCCAGAAACAACACTTCAGGCCCCAGCGCCCAAGCGCGCGCAAGTGCGAGACGTTGCTGTTCCCCACCGGACAAAATGCGTGCGGGACGGTCCGCCAGTGCGGCAAGGCCCACGGCCTCCAGCACGTCTTCCGCGCGCAGGCGACATTCCGTCGGCGACATGCCCGCAAGTTTTAGCGCGTAAATTACATTGGCGATGGCCGAGCGGCGCAGCAGCACCGGGCGCTGAAACACCATCGCCTGTCCGCGCGCGCGGCGTGTCATGCCGTCGCCGCGCCACACCACGCGCCCCGTGGTGGGTTTCAGCAAGCCATGACACAAGCGCATCAGCACACTTTTGCCCGCGCCATTGGGACCGAGAATGATCGTGCGCGTGCCCGCTGCAATCTCGCAATTGACCGACTGGATAATCCCGCGTCCGCCCGCGCTGAAACCCAAGTTTTCCAGTATCAGCGGCAACATGGCGGATCACCCCTCATCCCTGGTAGCGCTGCGCGTTGAGCTTGACCCCGTGCGCCAGCAGATTTACGCCGATGATGATCGCCACCAGCACCATGCCCAGCCCCAGCGCCAGCGGCAGATCCCCTTTGCTGGTTTCAAGCGCGATCGCCGTGGTCATCACGCGGGTTACGCCGTCGATATTGCCGCCGACGATCATCACCGCACCCACTTCCGCCGCCGCACGGCCAAAGCCCGCGAGCACCACCGTCATCAATGCCAGGCGCGTGTCCCAAAGCAAGGTTCGCGCGGCGGCGAAGGTGTCGGCGCCGAGCGAGTGCAGTTGTTCTTCGTATTCGCGCCAGGCATCTTCAATCACCTGCCGCGACAGCGCGGCGATGATCGGCACGGTCAGTACCGTCTGCGCGATCACCATCGCGGCAGGCGTGAACAACAAGCCGAAATCCCCCAGCGGCCCGGCACGCGACAGCAGCAGATAAATCAACAGCCCCACCACCACCGGCGGTAAACCCATCAGCGCGTTGAGCAGGGCAATCACCGTCTGGCGTCCCGGAAAACGCGCGATCGCCAGCAACGCGCCCAGCGGCAACGCGATGGCCGATGCAATCACAACCGCCGCGAGACTCACCCGCACACTGAGCCATACGATTTGTGCAAGCTGCGCGTCGGCGCTGACGATAAGCCGGAGCGCCTCGTTCAGCGCAGTGGAAATATCATGCACAAGTTATATTAAATACAATTAAATCAATAGGTTAGTGCAACCCAGGTTTCGTCCATGCAACGCGCCATATAAACCGCGGCGCCCGCCATGCCGGACACTTCCGGGATGAAATCCGCTGCCGCCACGCCGTGTTCCGCCATGGCCTGACTGCACGCAAAAAACTTCGCGCCGTGTTCGGCCGCCCGCTGCATGAAGGCATACACGGTTTCACGTTGGCGCGGCCCCGTGTACAGCGCGTCCGCCACGCCCCTGGCCAGCAACTTGACCGAGCGGCTGGTGAAATACAATTCCACCTCGGCATCCATCGCGGCGGCGGCGGCGGCGTGAAAAAACGGCGTCGCGCACAAATGCGGCTGATCGGGATCCGTCGCCCACAATAAAATCGCCACTTTGCTTTTCATGGATTGCACGGCCCCGTAAAATTTTCGAGCGCCATCTGCGCCTCGAAGGCCGGGATCAGCGCCGCACCGGACAGCAAAGGGTTCTCCGTTGCCTTCGTTGCGAACACTGCGTCTGTCGCGAGTTTCACCAGCCAGCCCGCGCCATAGGGATCCGCGCTGATGATCGAAGGCCGGGCTACCGCCGCGGCATTAAATTCCACCAGCCTGCCCGCAACCGGCGTGCGTACCGAGATCACGGTTTTGGACAGTTCCAGCAACCCCGCCGCCCGGCCTGCCTCCAATGTCGTGCCGACGGCTTTGGGCGTAAAGGCAAAAAATTCTATCGCCAGCGCCACGCCGTAGGCAGTCGCGCCCAGCGTCACCACGCCGTTCGCGCCGCGTTGCACCCACACGTTGTATTCCGCATGGTAGTGCCGGTCATCGGGGAACTCGCAGCCGCGCACGATAATCATTCGCGCGCTCCGTGTCCCGGGTTCACGCCGCTACACTGATCGCGCAGGCGCGTGCGTCGCGTGGCTGCAAACCGCTCGGCACGGCGTTTACGCAGCCACACCCACAAGCCGGTCGGGAACATCAGCAGCATCGCCAGCCCTGTCACGCACATGGCCACCTTGCCCGGCGTGCCGAACGCGGTGCCGCTATGCAGCGGAAACAGACTATGCATCACGCTCTCGCCGCGGGTGCGATTGCGTGCGCTGCGTTCAAATAAGATTTCGCCTGAGCCCGGATGCACCCAGACGATTGTATCACCCAGTCTGTGAACATCGCCGTCGCGTTTCAGGTAGAAAAGATAGCCCGCGGTGGGCTTGGAGGGAATATGGATTTCCACCGTTTCATGCCGCGGATATCGGATATTGCACACGCACCTCTGCCGCCACGCGCTCGAAGCTGGGCCAGTTATCCAGCGGCGTCTCGCACCACGGCACCACGGAAACGACGCCACTTTCGAAAACACGTTCACGGTATCACGTGCATAGTTGACATACACCAGCGTGCTGCCGGTCACGGTCGCCAGCATCAGCAATAAGAACAACACCACGCCGCTGGAGCGATGCACATCAAACAACACGCGCGTGTCGTTCAGCAGATGTGGATTGAGCCACGCGTCGATTTCGCCTTCGAAGACGAGAATGCTGCCCGACAGGCCAGCCAGCGCGAACCAGCCGCCGATGAACAATCCCAGCCAGCGGTGCGGATTGCGCCATAAACCGCGGTTGGATGACCGAGATGGAATGGAAGGCGCCTCAATCTCGCATCATCGCGGCACGCCCGCGGGCAGGGCTACCCGGTCAGCCCTGCCCCGGCACGAAGAAAAAATTGGGACTGGCGCGCTGATAGCCGGACTCATCCATCAATATATCCAGCCCCAGCGTTGCCAGGTCATCGGCCACCGGATCAACCTGCGAGTCTTTTTCCTGATTCAGCGATTTGATGTAACCGCGGCACTCGTCGCACGCCTCGCCTTTCACCGCATCCGTGCCGCTTTCAATGTGATAGTAAGCGAGCTTTTCCTGAGTTTCGCACTGGCTGCACTGTCCGCGTGCCATATACCAGTCGGTCGAGCACAAGACGCAGTGCAAGTAGCGCGTGCCGGGCACCGGCACGCCGATACGCAGCACGCTGGCAATCGGCGGCGAGCCGCACGCCGGGCATACGTGCGGCACGTCGAGCTTGCGAACGTCGCTGGTTCCAAGTGATGTCACGCGCCTGACCCAATGCACTTGCAGCGCCGCGCCGAGAAACGGCACGGTGGCCGGGTCCAGCGCCGGGTAATCCAGACTCAGCAAACGCGCCGCTTGGGTATCGAGCGTAGTCGCGTCGAGCTCTCCCAGATCGGTCAGCACGCGCCGCGCCGCTTCGGGGGCATCCGCGAGCAGGCTTTGCGTGATGCTTTGCAACGCGCCGCGCCACGATGGATCCAGTGGCCCGTCCGTGCCTAAAGGCGGCAGCCCATGCAGGCGGCAGCGTTCAAGATGGAGACTGTCCGGCGCGGGCGGGGTCGGGTGACCATCGAGCGCGTGCTGCTGCGCGCGCGCCAGCCGCGCCAAGAATCGCATAAAGTCGGGTTCACCTTTGCCCGCCGCGGCCAATGCATCGAAGCGCGCGGCGCGATCCGCGAATACACTGCCCGCGTCAGGCAAACGAAAAGCCGGCGGCTCTTTCAAGCCGCCGGCTATTTCTTCCTGGGGAACAATCCGTATGGGTGCGCGGGACATCAATAACCGCCGCTGCTCATTTGTCGCTCATTTGCCACTAACCTCGCGATACCAGGCCGGATGATGATGCTTGGCCCACGCCGCGCTGACGTTGCCGCGAATCATCGCGCGCATGGTGCCCTTGACCCAGATCGCGGCATACACGTGAACAATGATGCCGATCACCAGCGCCACCGCCGACACCGCATGCACCACTACCGCGATGCGATTCAGATCAATCGGGAACGACCCGGCGAAATACGGCCGCCACATCATGATGCCCGATATCAGCAGCAGCCACATGCAGACCACCATCAGCCAGAACATGTATTTCTGCCCCGCGTTGTACTTGCCGACTTCGGGCAAATCTTTTTCGCGATTCATCATCACGTCCTTGACCTGCTTCATCCACTGGCGGTCGGCATCGGTCATGCGATTCAATTTCCAGAAGCGCACCATGGTGATGCAGAAAAACAGGAACATCACCACGCCGATGAACGGATGCAAAATGCGCGCCCACGGTCCGCCGCCGAACAGATGCGAGAAAAAGAACAACGACGGGTGAAACAACGCCAGGCCCGACAGCGCCGCGAGGATGAAGCACAGCGCGACGATCCAGTGGTTGCCCCGCTCTTTCGGCGTGTAGCGCTCTACGAACTTGGGATCGCTCATGCTTTCTCCTTCGCGCGTTCATGATTTTCGTCTTCTTCAACTTCTTTCGGCCCCACCATCACGTAATGCAGGAACCCGGCGAACGCCGCCATGCCCATCAGCGCGGTGGCTATCGGCTTGGTCGCGCCCTTCCACAGCGCCACCATGGTGCTCACCGACGGATTTTTGGGCAGACCCACCAGTTCGGGGCGATCGGCGTGTTTCAGCACATACATCACGTGCGTGCCGCCCACGCCTTTCGGGTCATAAACCCCCGCATCCTTGTGGCCGCGCTCGCGCAGTTCACCCGCGCGTTTTTCGGCGTAAATACTCATGTCTTCTTTGCTGCCAAAGCTGATGGCGCCGGTCGGACAGGTTTTTACGCACGCCGGCGCCTGACCCACCGCGATGCGATCCGAACACAGCGAGCATTTGTAGGCCTTGTTATCGACCTTGGAAATGCGCGGCACGTTGAACGGACAGCCGGTGATGCAATAGCCGCAGCCGTTGATGTTTTCGGAAATTAAATCGACTATACCGTTGGAGTATTTGACGATGGCGCCCGGCGACGGGCACGCCTGCAGGCAGCCGGGTTCCGCGCAATGCATGCAGCCGTCCTTGCGGATCAGCCACTCCAGTTTGTCTTTTTCAACTTCCACCTCGAAAAAGCGCATCAGCGTCCACGAACTCGGCGACAGATCCGACGGGTTGTCGTAGACGCCGACGTTGGTGCCGACCTCATCGCGCAGATCGTTCCAGTTCATGCACGCGACCTGGCACGCTTTGCAACCGATGCATTTTGATTCGTCGATCAGTTTAGCCACTTCGGTGGTGTGGCGTATGCTCGGCGAGGGGGTGGTGGTTGCCGAACGCGCCGCGATATCCAGTGATTGTAATGAAGGCATGTTGGCTCCTTAGGCTTTTTCGATATTGACGAGGAACGCCTTGTATTCGGGCGTCTGGGAATTCGCATCGCCGACATACGGCGTGAGCGCATTGGCGAGATAGCCGTTCTGCGTCAGCCCCTTGAATCCCCAGTGTATCGGGATCCCCACCGTGTGAACCTTCTTGCCATTCACGTCCAGACCCTTGATGCGCTTGGTGACCACCACCGCCGCTTTCACTTCACCGCGGTTGGAGCGCACCTTCACCATATCGCCGTTTTTGAAGCCTTTTTCCTTGGCCAGATCCACGCCGATTTCCACAAATGGCGACGGCTGCGTAACGGCATTGGAGCGCGCGTGCTTGGTCCAGAAATGCATATGCTCAGTCAGCCGGTACGTGGTTGCAACGTAGGGAAACTCGGCGGCCTTGCCGAAGGCCTCCATGTCACCCTTGTACACCCGCGCTGCCGGATTGCTGATGGCTTTGGCGTTGGTCGGGCACATCAGGTTCACGCCCAGCGGATTCTCGAACGGCTCGTAGTGCTCGGGGAACGGGCCTTCCGCCATGCCGATGGCGTGCAACCGTGCCACGCCTTCCGGGTTCATGATGAAAGGACCGACGTTCTCCTCGGGCGCCGCATTGGGGCGCATGTCGGGCACGTCCGCGCCTGCCCAGCGCGTGCCGTCCCACGCCATGTATTTGCGCGACGTATCCCAGTGCTTGCCCGCCGGGTCTGCCGCAGCGCGGTTATACAAAATGCGCCGGTTGGCCGGCCACGAGAATCCCCAGTTAGGGAACACGCCCAAGCCGGTGGGATCAGAGTTATCGCGTCGTGCGGTCATGTTGCCCGCTGCCGACCACGAGCCGCAATACAGCCAGTTGCCGCAGGCCGTGCTGCCGTCGTCGCGCAATTGCGCGAAGCTCGACAATTGCCCCGCCGGCACCACCACCTTCGGCGGCTCCTTGGGATTTTTCGGATCCACCGGCGACATCAGATCAACCAGCGCGCGACCGTTGTACTCGCGCATGATTTCAGCCGGGCTGGGCGCGTCGGCGTTTTGGTACGGCCAGCTCAGGTTGAGGATAGGCTCGGGCACTTTGCCGCCATCCTTACGGTACATCTCGCGAATTTTCACGAAAATGCGCGCCATGATTTCCGAATCAGGCTTGCCCTGCCCCGGCGGATCAGCGGCTTTTTCTTTCCACTGAATCACGCGGCCGGAGTTGGTGAACGAGCCGGTTTCCTCGGCGAAAGTGGTGGTCGGCAGCCGGAACACTTCGGTCTGCACGGTTTTAGGATCCACATCGTTCAGCGGCCCGAAGTTTTTCCAGAACTCGGAAGTTTCGGTTTCCAGTGGATCGGCCACCACCAGGAATTTCAATTTCGCCATCGCGGCGGAGATTTTTTTCTTGTTCGGCAACGCCGCCAACGGGTTGAAGCCCTGACAGAAAAAGCCGCTCATCTTGCCCTGAAACATCTGGTCAAACATATGCAGCACGTCGTAGGCGGCATCTTTTTTCGGCAGCCAGTCATAGCCGAAATCGTTGTCCTTGGTGGCCGCATCGCCGAACCACGCCTTCATCTGGCTGGTATGCCATTTGGGGAAGTTCTGCGTGAACGTCATCTGGTTCGGGCGCAACGGCTTGCCGGTCAGACGCTTGAGATATTCCTCGCGCGAGGTGTCGCGATCCAGCGGCGCGCCCAGATAACCCGGCAGCACGTCCGAATAGGCGCACATATCGGTGATGCCCTGCACATTGGCATGGCCGCGCAAGGCGTTCACCCCGCCGCCCGGCCGGCCGATATTGCCCAGCAGCAGCTGAATCATCGCCATGGTGCGGATGTTCTGCGAACCGACCGAATGCTGCGTCCAGCCCAGCGCATAGAGGATCGTCATCACCTTGTTGGGCGCGGAAGTCTCGCCCATCTGCGCGGCGATCTTGAGGAACGCATCTTTCGGCGTGCCGGTGATGTTGCTCACCAGTTCCGGCGTATAGCGCGAATAATGCTTCTTCATCTGCTGGAACACGCAGCGCGGATCTTCCATCTTTTCATCAACAACGACGAAGCCGTCAGCGCCGAGCTCATAGCCCCAGGTGGCTTTGTCGTACACGCGCTTGTCCGCGTTGTAGCCGCTGAAAAAGCCGTTGTCGAAGTTAAAGCCTTCTTTGGTCATGAAGGTGGCATCGGTGTAGGCCTTGACGTACTCCATGTGTATTTTGTTGTTCGTCAACAGATAATTGATGACGCCTCCAAGGAACGCGATATCCGATCCGGCGCGCACCGGCGCGTAGGTATCCGCCACCGCCGCCGAGCGCGTAAAGCGCGGATCGACCACGATCAGCTTGGCCTTGCGATGCTGCATCGCCTCGGTCACCCACTTGAATCCACAGGGGTGGGCTTCCGCTGCATTGCCACCCATAATCAATACCAGGTCGGTGTTCTTGATATCGACCCAGCCATTGGTCATTGCACCTCTACCGAACGTTGGCCCCAGACTGGTGACCGTCGGTGCGTGTCATATTCGTGCTTGCGTGTCGAGGGCAACGATGCCCATCCCGCGCATCGTCTTGACGCTGATATAACCGGATTCGTTGGAAGCCGCGCTGGACGCGAGGACACCCATCGACGGCCAGCGGTTAACCGTGGTGCCCGCGGCGTTTTTCTCGATGAAGTTCTTGTCGCGATCATCCTTCATATGCTTGGCGATGCGCGTGATCGCGTCATCCCATGAAATGCGCGTCCATTCGTTTGAACCGGGCGCCCGCACCGCCGGATATTTCACGCGGTTGGGGCTGTGGATCATGTCGAGCACACCGGCGCCCTTGGGGCACAGCGTGCCGCGATTCACCGGATGATCGGGGTCGCCCTCGACGTGAATAATCACCGGCGTGACGTTTTTCGACTTGTCGCCGATGGTGTACATAATCATGCCGCAGCTCACCGAGCAATACGGGCAGGTGCTGCGATGCTCCGTCGTTTTCGATAATTTGAAGCTGCGTACATCGGCTACCGCGCTGGGCGCGTAACCCAGCATGGCCAGACTTGAGCCTGCCATGCCGCCTGCGGATATTTTGAAAAACTGCCGTCGCGATACCTTCACGTCCATGGGATGATTCCTCCATGCAAAAAAACGCACTCATCACCGCGTGAAGAATATCGACTACGCCCGCTCCTCCGCGGTACTCGGTAGTACCTGTCGCGCCCTGTCATACCCTGCGGCACCAACTGCCCGCTTACTCTTATTGGCTTGGGTAGACCGCTATTCTTTTACTACGCTGCGGTTGACCGGATGTTGGACAGTGATAAATTACTCCTTTTCCCCCAGGTTGCCAACCTTGTTGTAATCCTTGTTGCACCAATAGCCGCTACTATACAAAGTCTTACTAAAACCTTGCGAAATACCACACCGGGTTGACCGCTCCGTTCGCCGCGCATGTCTACCCGTCATCGATAATTTATGTATTTACCTATATTAGAGCCAATACCATGACCCCACCCGCCCCCAGCCTGCGCGACGCCAGTTGCACGGACGACTACGATCCGAATTCGATGCCGGTGGACAAGGCGCGCGCCCTGATCGCGCGCTTTCTCACGCCGGTGACGGCCACCGAGCGCCTGCATGTGCGTGCCGCGCTGGGCCGCGTGCTGGCGCAGGACGTGATCTCGCCGATCAACGTGCCCGCCCATGACAACTCCGCGATGGACGGTTATGCGGTGCGTTTTGCCGATCTCAAAACCGCCAGCGACATCTCGCTCACCGTCGCGGGCTCATCATTCGCCGGCAAACCGTTCGCGGGCAAGATGCAGGCCGGCGAAGCCGTACGCATCATGACCGGCGCGGTGATGCCCCCGGACGCCGACACCATCGTGATGCAGGAACACGCCCAAGTCGCCGATGGGAAAGTCACCATCGGCATCGGCCATCGCCTCCACCAGAATCTGCGCCGCGCGGGCGAAGACCTCGCAGTCGGCCAGATTGCGTTGACACGCGGCCTGCCGCTGCGCCCCGCCGACGTGGGCCTGATCTCCTCACTCGGCATCGGCGAAGTCACGGTGTTTCGCAAACTGCGGGTGGCGTTTTTCTCCACCGGCGATGAGCTGGTGTCCATCGGCAGCGTGCCGGGCGCAGGGCAAATATTCGACAGCAATCGCTACACCATCCACGGCATGCTCACGCGGTTGAACTGCGAGGTTATCGACATGGGCGTGGTGCGCGACGACCCCGCGCTGATCGAAGCCGCGTTCAAGGAAGCCGCCGCCTCCGCGGATGTGGTCATCACCAGCGGGGGCGTGTCGGTGGGCGAAGCCGATTTCGTCAAAGACATGTTGAACAAACTCGGCGAAGTGCTGTTCTGGAAAATCGCCATGAAGCCCGGCCGCCCGCTGGCCTACGGCAAAATCGGCGACGCGCATTTTTTCGGCCTGCCCGGCAACCCGGTGTCGGTGATGGTGACGTTCTACCAGTTCGTGCGCGACGCGCTGCTGGTGTTGTCGGGGCAAAACCCGGTGCCGCCGCTGCCGACCTTCAAAGTGCCCTGCACCTCGACGCTGAAAAAAGCGCCGGGCCGCACCGAATTTCAGCGCGGCATTTTGTCGCAGGACACGACAGGCGCGTGGAGCGTGCGCGTGACCGGCGAACAGGGGTCGGGCATATTGCGTTCGATGAGCGAGGCCAACTGCTTCATTATTCTGCCGACCGATCAGGGGAATGTGGCGGCAGGCGGGCTGGTGGAGGTGCAGGTGATGGAAGGATCTGTGTAAGTATTTGTTTTTATTGATAAATTTTTTAAACCATCAGAGATTACTATGCACCCGAAACGATCCCGTCTGAATCCGGTGGCAGCCGCCATGCTGCTGCTGGCCGCCGGTGTATCGCAGTCGGCCATCGCCGCCGACATCGATAAGGCTGCCTGCACCTTCAACGGCAAAAAGCTCTACGGCAAGATTCAAGTCGTCACGTCTTTTCCCGACGTTAAGGTGCGGGAAGTCACTTCGTTTCCCGACCTCAAGGTGCAAAAAGTCACTTCATTTCCCGACAAGTGCGGCCAGTGGCAAATGGTGACGTCGTTTCCCGATACCAAAATTCAATACGTCACCTCGTTCCCGGATGTCAAAGTGCAAAGCGTGACATCGTTTCCCGGCCTGCGCTGACACCACGCCGCGCGATGCCGGTTTTACGCCGTCAGTATCGATGACCCCTGGGTCTTGCCCGCCTCCAAATCTTCGTGCGCCTTGACTGCATCCGCCAGCGGGTAACGCTGGCCGATATGCACTTTGACCACGCCCTTTTTCACCATCTCAAACACCTGCCCTGCCGACATCATCAGATCGTCGCGTTGCGAGCAGTAAGTCGCCAGCGTCGGGCGCGTGAAGTAGAGCGAGCCGAGTTTTTGCAGCGTGGCGGCTTCCACCGGCGGCGGCGCGCCAGTCGTCGTACCGAATGAAACAAAGTAACCGCGCGGGGCCAAACATTTGAGCGTGATGTCGAAAGTGGCCTTGCCCACCGAATCGTAAACCACCGGCACGCCTTTGCCGCCGGTGATGTCTTTCACCCGCGCGGCGATGTCTTCTTTTGTGCGATCAATGACGAATTCATAGCCGTTGTCTTTGGCGAGTTGGCATTTTGCCGCGCCGCCCGCCACGCCGATCATGCGCGCGCCCAGCGCACGCCCCCACTGCCCGGCCACCAGCCCCACGCCGCCGGCTGCGGCCATGAACAGCACGAACTCGCCCTTACGTACCGCATAGCAGCGGTTCAGCAGGTACTCCGCGGTCATGCCTTTCATCAGCACGGCAGCGGCTTGTTCTTCGGTAATACCTTCGGGGATTTTAATCAGCCGCTCGGCGGGCATCAGGCGCAAGTCAGCGTACGACCCCGGCGCGCTGCCGCCGTAGACCACGCGGTCGCCGACTTTGACATCCGTCACGCCCGCGCCCACCGCTTCCACCACGCCCGCGGCCTCAACGCCGATGCCGGTGGGCAGCGGCAGCGGATACTGGCCGCCGCGATGATAAACATCCATGAAATTGATGCCGATGGCGCTCTGGCGGATCAGTGCCTCGTTGGCGCCCGGTGCGGCCAGCGCCACGGTCTCCAGCTTCATGACGGCGGGGCTGCCTTGAGCGGCAATGCGTACGGCTTGGGCTTGCATGGTAAATTTCCTTGGTTGCGTCTCGGGTAAGTGGGCGGGGGATTATAAAGTCCCGTCCGCGTTGATGGAACTCCCGCCGCCGCGCGAGAACACGGCTTCGCCATGCGATCCGCGGTCAAATAGTGTAGTCTTGCAAATTCGCGTGACGCCCTTCAAACCCATAATAAGCCCGGCGCGCGCTGTCAGATAATCGATTCACATCCAAGGAGAATACATGCGCTTCGCACCCCGTAAATTGCTTGCCGGTTTATCCCTCGCCGTGTCTGCATCGTTTGCCGTCGGCACTGCCGGCGCCGAAGACATCAAACTGCGTATCGCTTCGGGCCACCCCGCCGCGAACACCTACGTCGGCCTGATGCAGAATTTCTTCGTGCCCGAAGTCACCAAGCGTGTCGCGGCGCGTACCAAGCACAAAGTGGAGTTCATCGAAGGCTATGGCGGCGCGATGGTGAAAGTGGCCGATACACTGGAAGGCGTGCAGTCGGGCATTATCGACATCGGCGGCTACTGCTTCTGCTTCGAGCCGTCGAACCTGCCGCTGCATGCGTTTCAGGTGATGCTGCCGTTCGGCACCATGGACCCGGAGATGAGCGTCAAGCTCGCGCGCGCGGTGTACGACAAAGTGCCCTACATGAGCAAAGTGTTCGAGGACAAATACAAGCAGAAACTGCTGGCGCTGATCGCCGACAACGGCTACAACCTCGGCACCTCGTTCGAGTGGAAAACCGTGGCCGATCTCAAAGGCAAAAAGCTCGCCGGCGCGGGTCTTAATCTGAAGTGGCTCGAATACGCCGGCGCAACGCCGGTGCAATCGTCGCTGCCCGAGGCCTATACCTCGATGCAGACCGGCGTCTACAGCGGCTGGATCATGTTTCCCTCGGCCTGGGTGAACTTCAAGCTGCACGAAGTCGGCAAGTACTACACCGAAGTCGGCTTCGGCTCGATTACCTGGCACGGTTTGACCATCAACCAGGCGAAATTCAACAAGCTGCCGAAAGACGTGCAGGCCATCATTCAGGAAGTCGCCAAGGAGTTCGAGGCCAGAACCGGCACGGTGAACAAGGAAAACTATCCGAAGCAGCTCGACCAACTAAAAACGCTCGGCACCGTGGTTACCGCCGTGCCTGATTCAGTCAAGCTCGAATGGGCGAATTCGCTCAAAGGCTGGCCGCAGGAAAAGGCCGCGGAACTCGACAAGCAAGGCATGCCCGCGACCCAGGTGCTGAAACTCGCGCTCGAAACCGCGGAAAAGTTCGGCCACAAATGGCCGGTGCGTTACGCCGTCAAGTAAGTTCACGTCGATCATTCGGCCATTCTGCAATTTTGCTGCAACTTTGACCCGCGGGCAGTCGCGATAGCGGCTGCCCGCTTTCATCATGATTACTAAACTCAACGAATGGGTCGTGCGCGCGATGCTGGTGGTAGCGGCGGTGCTGGCGTTCCTCATCTGCTTTCTGGTATGCGCCGATGTGATCGGCCGCGTGGTGTTCAACAGCCCGGTCAAGGGCACGCCCGAAATCGTGTCGTTTTCCATCGTGGTGATCTGCTTTTTGCAGGCGCCGTTCGCCATCCGCTCCGGCGGCATGATTTTTGTCGATGCCCTGACCACGCATCTGCCGCCGCTGGCGCAGCGCGTGCTGGAAATCTTCGGCTATCTGCTGGGCATTGCGTTCTTCAGCATCGTGTTCTGGGGCAGCATTGATCCTTCACTGCACGCTTGGAACTCCAACGAGTTTGAAGGCGAAGGCGCGTTGCGCGTGCCGGTGTGGCCCGTGCGGTTCATCATTTTGCTGGGTACGTTTTTAGCGGCATGCAATTATTTGCTGAATGTCATCGAACGCGTGCGCGCGCCGCTGGGCCAGCCGATGCGCGCGCCGGGCAATCCCGACGAAATGGTCGGATAACAGTAACTATTTGTTTTTAAAAGAAAATGTTCGGATCAACTGAAATAGCGATTTTACTTACGGCGCTGCTGGTGATGGTGTTCGCCGGCGTGCATATCGCCATCGCACTGGGCATATCCAGCGTAATCGGCATCTACCTGATGCAGGGCAACATGGAAGTGGTGTATTCGTTCATCGGCACCACCGCCTACGAAGCACTGCGCGATTATGTGTTCGCGGTGATACCGCTGTTTATGCTGATGGGCGAATTTCTCGCCAAGTGCGGCGCGGCGCGCGATCTTTTTGCATTGACCAATCGCCTGACCAAAAAAATCCCCGGCGGGCTCGGCATTGCCACGGTGCTGGCGAACGCGGTGTTCGCCTTCGTCACCGGCGTGTCGATCGCGGCGGCGGCGGCGTTCTCGCGCATCGCCTATCCTGAAATGAAGCGCTACGGCTACGATAAAAAATTCGCTCTCGGCTGCATCGCCGGCAGCGCGTGTCTGGGCATGCTGATTCCGCCCAGCGTGTTGATGATCGTGTGGGGCGTATTGACCGAGCAGGCCATCGGCAAGATTTTTATCGCCGGCATTATCCCTGGCTTCATCCTGGTGTTTTTCTATTGCGCCTACATCATCGGCGCCGCCTACCTGAAACCTGAACTCGTCGGCGCGGGAACAAAACTCGCGCAGGTGCAAAGCGAAGTCGAAATCACTGACGCCGAGTTTCGTGAACTTCTGGTCAGCACCGGGCTGGTGTTTCTGCTGGTGGGCATCACGCTCGGCGGCATCTGGCTGGGCTTTTTCACGCCCACCGAGGGCGCGGGCGTGGGCGCGGCGCTGGCGCTGCTGCTGGCGATGTGGAAGCGCATGAAGCCGAAAGAATTGTTCGAGGTGGTGCTGTCGGTGGGCCGCACCTCCGCGCCGCTCCTGATCCTGCTGTTCTGCGCGCAGCTTTACGCGCGCGTGTTGTCGATGACCGGCATCACCGGCATGGCCAAAGAGTTTTTCCTCACCTCGGGACTCGGCGTGTGGGGCGTGCTGGCGGTGATGGTGCTGATCTGGTTCATCCTCGGCATGCTGATCGATTCGATCTCGATCATTTTACTGACGGTGCCGGTGTTCGCGCCGGTGGCGATGGCTTTTGGACTGGACCCGCTGGCGTTCGCCATCCTCGGCATCCTCGCGATTGAAACCGGCCTGCTCACCCCGCCCTTCGGCATACTGGTGTTCACCGTCAAGGCAGCACTGCCACAGGAGGCATCACTCGGTGATATCTTCCGCGGCTGCGTTCCCTACTGGATTTGCCTGTTGGGCGTCATCATTGTCATCGCCGCCTTCCCGCAACTCGCGACGTGGCTGCCCAGCCTCGGCAATGTGGTCGCAAAATAATTGGAGCACTTCGCATGGCCGCCTACTGGATTTCACGTTGCAAGATCAACAATCCGGTTGAATACAAAAAGTATACCGATTTGGTCCCCGGCATCATCAAGCAATACGGCGGTCGCGTATTGGCGCGCGGCGGCCCGTTTCAGATCATGGAAGGCCGACAAATTCACCCGCTTCGTGGTGATCGAGTTCGACTCGCTGGAACAAGCGGTAAAGTGCAACAAGGGGCGGGAGTATCAGGCCGCCGCCGCGTATCGCCGCGCGCCGGGCGTGGGCGAGGTCGATCAGATTATTGTCGATGGCGGCGACGCGACGCGGTAGTCATCCTGGTTTGAATGCAAATTCAAAAACGCGACGCAAAGACGCAAAGACGCAAAGAACTGCACGCAAAGCAAAAGCAACTACGGATTTCTTTGCGTTTCCTTTGCGTCTTTGCGCCTTTGCGGTATAGCCGTTGAATTTAAGCCTTTGAACTTATATCTCACATCGGGCAAAATTTCCCCATGCCACTCCATCACCTTGAACACTTGCTGATTCAAACCGCCGATCTCGAAGGCACGCGCGACTGGTACGTCAACACGCTCGGCATGCGCGTCGGGCCCAGCCCGGATTTTAAATTCCCGGTGGTGTGGCTCTACATCGGCGACACCGATGTGCTGCACCTGACGGTCGGCGGCAAGAACGTCAGCGAAAACCGCAAGGCCTATCTCGGCCAGCAATCCGACGCGACGCACGGCTCCGGCGTGGTGGATCACGTGGCGTTTCGCGCCACCGGCCTGCGCGAGATGATGGCCAATCTGCAAAAGCACGGCGTCAAATTTCACCAGCGCATGGTCAACGATCAAGGCCTGTTTCAGTTATTCATGCTCGATCCGAACGGCGTCAAAGTGGAACTGAATTTCTCCAATGACGAAGTGCAGGGCGTGGAGCCGGAATTGTTGGCCGCTGCCTTACCTTAACAATATCGTTTAAAAACAAATACTTACAATATATGGCTATTTACCCTGAACTCAAAGGCCGCATCGCGGTGGTCACCGGCGCGGCGCAAGGCATCGGCGCGTCCACCGCGCGCGAATTCGCCAAGCAGCACTGCCTCGTGGCCCTGCTCGACATTGATGAAGTGGGCGCACAAAAAGTCGCCGCCGAAATCAAGGGCACGGGCGCGCGCGTGATGGTGGCGCGCACCGATGTCACCGACGACACTTCCGTCACCGAAGCGCTGGCGCGCGTGGCCGGTGAATTCGGCGGCATCGACATCCTGGTGAACAGTGCGGGCGGCTACGGCAAGCTCACCGGCGTGGAAGAGCTGCCCATCGACGACTGGGACCGAACCGTGTCGCTCAACCTGCGCGGCACCTTCCTCATGTGCAAGCGCGTGATCCCGTACTTAAAAAAATCCAAAGCCGGACGCATCATCAACGTGTCGTCGATTTCCGGACGCACCTTGTTCGGCTCCACCTCGCCCGCCTACGCTGCCGCCAAGGCCGGCGTAATCCAGCTCACGCGCTTTCTCGCGATCGAACTGGGGCCGTCGGGCATTACCTCAAACTCGATCGCACCCATTACTACGTTAACGCCGCGCGTGCGCGCGCTGCGTTCCGAAGCCAACATCGAAGCCATCGCCGCGCAGATTCCGCTGCGCCGCCTGCCCGACCCCGAAGACCACGCCAACGCGATGGTTTTTCTGGCCTCCGACAGTGCCGCTTATCTTAACGGCGTGTCGCTGGATATCAATGGCGGTAGAATCCTGATGTAACCGTTTTTGCGATGGGTGCAACTCATTGCAGGCAAACGTGTCCATTCCATCATGAGCACATCCACTCCGATCACCCCCACCCGCGACCGCCTCGGCAGGCCGTTGCGCGACCTGCGTATCTCGATCACCGACCGCTGCAATTTCCGCTGCACCTATTGCATGCCGAAAGAAGTGTTCGGCAAGGATTACCAGTTTCTTGAACGCAGCGCGCTACTCTCGTTTGAGGAAATCACCCGCCTCGCGCGGGCGTTCACGCAACACGGCGTCGAGAAAATCCGCCTGACCGGCGGCGAGCCGCTGATCCGCCGCGGCATTGAACAATTGATCGCGATGCTCGCCGAAATACCCGGCCTCGATTTAACCCTCACCACCAACGGTTCCTCGCTCGCCAAAAAAGCGGCATCGTTAAAAGCGGCGGGTTTGAAGCGCATCACCGTGAGCCTCGATTCGCTGGACGACGCGGTGTTCATGGGCATGAACGACGTGGATTTCCCGGTGGCGAAAGTGCTGGAAGGCATCGCCGCCGCCGCCGCCGCGGGCTTGGCGCCCATCAAGATCAACATGGTCGTCAAGCGCGGCGTCAACGAACAAAGCATCGTGCCGATGGCGCGCTACTTCAAAGAGCAGGGCCACATCCTGCGCTTTA
>JANPOH010000382.1:0-1569 GCA_031427895.1 Betaproteobacteria bacterium | reverse complement strand
GCTCCCGGCGGCGGGCAGACCGAGTTCCGCGAGGCGCGGCTTTAATACATGGTAGAGCGCGGTCACGCCGTCGTCGTTAAAGCGGCTGGCGATGGTGCCGAATACCGGCATGGCAGCGGGCGCTTTGCCAAAGGCCTGCCGGTTGCGCTGCACTTGTTTGGCGACATCGTGTAGTGCATCGGCTGCACCCCGGCGGTCGAACTTGTTGATGGCGACGAACTCCGCGAAATCCAGCATGTCGATTTTTTCGAGCTGACTGGCAGCGCCGAATTCAGGTGTCATCACGTACAGCGGCACATCAACCAACGGCACGATCGCCGCGTCGCCCTGGCCGATGCCGGAGGTTTCCACGATCACCAGGTCGAATCCGCTCACCTTGCACGCGGCAATCACGTCGGGCAGTGCCGCTGAAATCTCGCTGCCGGTGTCGCGCGTGGCGAGGCTGCGCATGTAGACGCGCGCGCCCTTGCTCCAGGGCGCCAGCGCATTCATGCGGATGCGGTCGCCGAGCAGCGCGCCGCCGCTTTTGCGGCGCGACGGGTCGATGCTGATCACCGCAATGCGCAGCGCGTCATCCAGATCGAGGCGCAGTCTGCGGATGAGTTCATCGGTCAGGCTCGACTTGCCGGCACCTCCGGTGCCCGTGATACCGAGCACCGGCGTTTTAGCGAGTTTTGCCGCGCGGCGCAGTTCGTCCACCAGCGCGGCGGGAGCGCGCTTGTTCTCCAGCGCCGTGATTAGTTGCGCCAACGCACGCCACGCCGCTTCGCCGTGACCCTGAATTGCGTTCAGCATTGTCGGCGCATGCACCGCAAGATCAATGTCGCCGCGCATCAGCATGTCGCCGATCATGCCGTCCAATCCCATGGACTGACCGTCCTGGGGGCTATAAATGCGCGTCACGCCATAAGACTGCAATGCGCGGATTTCGTCCGGCACGATGACTCCGCCGCCGCCGCCGAATACCAGGATATTTTCGCCGCCGCGCGCCCGCAGTTGATCGACGGCATACTGAAAAAATTCGATATGACCGCCCTGATACGAGCTGATGGCAATGGCCTGCACGTCTTCCTGCAGCGCGGCGGTGACGATTTCATCAACCGAGCGGTTGTGCCCAAGGTGTATCACCTCCGCGCCCCGGCTTTGCAGAATGCGCCGCATGATGTTTATCGCCGCGTCGTGGCCGTCGAACAGCGCCGCGGCGGTGACAAAACGCACCTTATGCACTGGATGGTATGCGGCGAGGGATAACTGCGAGGCGGATAGACTGGTCATAACCTGTTCTCAACTGGCGCTCTGCTGGCCAAGCGGCGGCGTGGTGGCATGCAGGATGGATTGATGTTCTCTTTTTTTGTCTTGCCACGCAAGCGCACCGGCGTCATTGACTTACACGTGCATCCCAGTAGGCCTCGTCTTCTTTTTCCACCAGTTGCTGAATACTGCCGAATGGAAAGGTTGACTAAATTTCGTCGGGTGCGTAGGCCTTGATCGACAAAGCATGAATATCATGCTGCATCATTGAGCCGAGCGCATCGTAAACCATACGGTGCCTTGCAGGCAACGCCACGC
>JANPOH010000381.1:0-3135 GCA_031427895.1 Betaproteobacteria bacterium | reverse complement strand
AGGCCCATACCATGTCGCCGAATTCGCGCGTGGGATAGGCTGTGATCGAAACCCTGCCGTGATAAGCGGCGTCCGGCGGCACGTTGGGCATATCGACACAGTGCCCATCCACGTCGTATTTCCAGCCGTGATAGATGCAGCGCAATCCGCAGGCTTCGTTGCGCCCGAAAAAAAGATTCGCGCCGCGATGCGCGCAACGGGGTTCCACCAAACCAACGCGCCCGCTGGTGTCACGAAACGCCACCAGGTCTTCGCCCATGATCTTGACGCGGACCGGCGGGCTGTCGGGTTCGGCCATCTCGCGCGACAACGCAATCGGATGCCAGAAACGGCGAAAATATTCCCCCAGCGGCGTACCGGCGCCGGTGCGGGTGAGGAGTTCGTTGTCAGCGGCGGAAAGCATGGATCAAGCCTTGATGACTTTCATCCCGCCCATATACGGCTGCAACACCGCGGGCACCGTCACGCTGCCGTCGGCATTCTGATAATTCTCCAAAATCGCCACCAGCGTGCGTCCCACCGCGAGACCGGAGCCGTTAATCGTATGCACGAATTCAGTTTTGCCCTGCGCCGTACCGGTGTTACCCGCGTTACGAAAGCGCGCCTGCATGCGCCGTGCCTGAAACGCCTCGAAGTTGCTGCACGAGGAAATTTCGCGGTAGGCATTCTGCCCCGGCAGCCACACTTCAATATCGTAGGTTTTGGCCGACGAAAAACCCATGTCGCCGGTGCAGAGCGTCACGGTGCGAAACGGCAGTTCGAGTTTTTTCAATATCGTTTCGGCGTGGCCGGTGAGTTCTTCGTGCGCCTCGGCGGATTTTTCCGGCGTGACGATCTGCACCAACTCGACCTTATCGAACTGGTGCTGACGAATCATGCCGCGGGTATCCTTGCCATAGGAACCCGCCTCGCTGCGAAAACATGGCGTGTGGCAGACAAACTTCAGCGGCAGCTCGCTCAACGCAAGTATTTGATTTCTAACGAAATTTGTTACCGGGTATTCGGCAGTCGGAATCAGGTACAGATCGCGGCCTTCGATCTTGAACAAGTCATCCTTGAACTTGGCGAGGCTGGAAACGCCGTTCGCGCAGTCACCGCTGACCAGGTACGGCGCATACACCTCGGTGTAGCCGTGATCCTGTGTATGCACATCGAGCATAAACTGCGCGAGCGCGCGATGCATCCGGGCGACACCTGCCTTCAATACGCAAAATCGTGCGCCGGCAATTTTGCCCGCAGTTTCAAAATCGAGCTGGCCCAAACCCGCGCCGACATCGACGTGATCTTTCACTGCAAAATCAAACTGGCGTGGCGCGCCGACGCGGCGCACTTCGGGGTTGTCGTCGGCGGATTTACCCGGCGGCACCGACGCCTGCGGCAGGTTGGGAATCACCATCAGAAATTCGTTGAGGCGTTTCTGCACGCTATCGAGCTGCTGCTCCAACGCTTTCAGTTGCTCGGCTTGTGCATTGACTTCAGCCATCAGCGCCGACGCATCTTCTTTTTTTGCCTTCATCTGGCCGATCTGCTTCGACATCGAATTGCGCCGTGCCTGCAACTCCTGCGCGTCGGTTTGCACTTTTTTGCGTTCGGCTTCAAGGGCTTCAAATTCAGCGGCGGGCAAGGTAAAGCCGCGATCCGTCAGGCGCTTGGCCACGCCGGCGAGATCGGTGCGTAGTTGTTGTAGGTCGAGCATGGTGTTTTCTCTGCGATAAAGCGTGAATTTTACTGGCGTCTTTGCAAGCGTCTATTATCGCGGAGTTCGGCGCGCCTCACCACCCTTCACGGCGCGGAATATACAAAGCGTAAAATGATTGCTCCACTGAAAGGAGTTCCCGTGTCGCTTCGACTACCGCTGGCCGCACTGCTGTGCGCCGCATCCGGCACCGTAATTGCCCAGAGTAACACCGCCTATCCCACGCGCGCCGCCCGCATGATCGTGCCGTGGACCGCGGGCGGCACCGCCGACCTGATGGCGCGCATCGCCAGCCAGAAATTCGCCGAGAGTTTCGGCCAGCAATTCGTGGTGGACAACCGCCCCGGCGCGGGCGGCCTGATCGGCACCGAGCAGGCGGCGAAGGCCGCGCCCGACGGCCACACGCTGCTGCTCGCCACCACCGCGCCCAACTCCGTCGCGCCGAGCCTGTATGCAAAAATTCCGTTCGACCCGGTGAAAGATTTTGCCTCGATCTCACTGATGGCGACTACCTGTTATGTGTTGTCGGTGCATCCGTCGATGCAGGTCGCCAACGCCAAACAACTGGTGGCGCTCGCCAGGCAGCGCCCCGGCCAACTGACGTTTTCTTCGCCGGGCAGCGGCACGCCGAATCATCTGTCCGGCGAAATGTTCAAAATGCTCACCGGCATCGATATGCAGCATGTGCCCTACAAAGGCAGCGCGCAGGCCATCGGCGATGTGATCGGTGGGCAAATCGCGATGAGTTTTGAAAACATCGTCGTCGCCAGCCCTTACGTTAAATCCGGGCGCATCAAGGCGCTGGCGGTCACCAGCGCGAAACGCGCGGGCGCATTGCCAACCGTGCCGACAATTGCTGAATCCGGCGTGCCGGGTTTTGCCGCCGTCGGCTGGTTCGGCGTGGTCGTGCCCGCCGCGACGCCGAAAGACATCGTTGCCAAATTGAATGGCGAACTCACGCGCGTGCTCGCACTACCCGACATCAAGGAACGCATCACCAGCCTAGGCGCGGAAGTGGTGCCCACCACGCCCGACGGCATGGATCAATTTAATCTCGCGCAGATCGCGCTGTGGGCGAAGGTGGTCAAAGCATCGGGCGCGCGCGCGGAATAGTCGCCCTGAATTTATTCAACCCTCGCGAAAAAAAACCGCGTCGTGCCCGCGCAGGCGTGAACCCATAATATCCACATCAACCTCACCTCCGAAACCGAAGGCATGAAACTTTCCGACGGAGAGCGGGCCAGGTTGCCGGAGCATGGCAATCTGGCGAATCCGTTGAGCGAGAGGTTGGCGGATAAGGCGATGCGGAAGAAAATTCTTGCGGACAATTCCGAGGCGTATTCATGAGTTAAGGGTTTTAGCCGCACTGCGTAGGAAATTGTGCCTCAAAACCCCTCGTGATAGACTAGTCATATAATTGCACTGTGTTACAAAATTAC
>JANPOH010000380.1:0-4916 GCA_031427895.1 Betaproteobacteria bacterium | reverse complement strand
GACGCCGGCGGGCGCGGCATGACCGCGGGGCACTACGAGCCCTATCGCCTGCTCGCCGAGCGCAATGAACTCAACGTCCGCGTGTTCTGGACCACCATCCGCCAGCCCGCCACGCCGGAGCAGGTGGACAAGGTGCTGGCGGAAATCGCGATCCTCAAACCGTTTCAGGGCAACGACTACATGGATCACATCGGCTGGGGCGAATCGGTGTATGCGCCGATCACCACGCAACTCTTGCGCGTACAAAAAGAAGTGGACCCCGAAGGGATCAGGCAGATGCAGCGCATTGCCAGCGCGCTGGCTGCGCGCGGCGTGTATCTGAATTCACACGTCGAGATGAACGGCCCCATCGAGCAATTCGTCGCTGCCTACGAAGAACTCAACAAGACCACGCCGATCAAGGGCCTCCGATGGTCGTTCTCGCACCTCGATCAAATTGACGAGCAGCAGTTGCAGCGCATGAAACGCCTGGGCATGACCGCGCAAATTCACAGCCGCCCGCTGATACAGGGCGTGCTGATGCACAGGGTGCATGGCGATGCGGCGTGGGACATGCCGCCGTTTCGCCGCGTGCAGGATAGCGGCATCGTGTGGGGCCTGGGTTCCGACGCCACGGCGGTGACGACCTCCAATCCGTTTTATACGCTGGGTTTTGCCATCACCGGCAAGATGGTCGGCGGCCACCACGTCAATCGCCAAAGCATTACACGCGAAGAAGCGCTGATCGCGCACACCCGCAGCAACGCGTTTATTTTGTTTCAGGAAGGCAATCTCGGCTCGTTGCAGAAAGGCAAGTATGCCGACCTGCTGGTGCTCGACCGCGATTTCATGACCGTGCCCGCCGATGCGATCAAGGATTTGAGGCCGGTGATGACGATGGTGGGCGGAAAGATCGTTTACGAGGTGGCGGCAAAATAATGAACATCATCATGCCGCAACTCGGTGAAACCGTCACCGAGGGCACCATCACCAAGTGGTACAAAAAGGCCGGCGACAGCGTCAAGGCCGACGAGACGCTGTTCGATATCGAGACCGATAAAGTCAGCACCGAAATCCCGTCGCCGGTGGCCGGCGTGATCGACGAAATACTGGTTGGCGAAGGTGTTACCGCGAAAGTGGGCGTGACGCTGGCGGTGATACGCCAGAGCGGCGATGCGCCGATGGTCAAGCCTACTGCCGTCGCGGCTTCTGCGCCGGCGGTGGCGGCCAGCGTGACGACGCACGCGGCGCCCGCATCGCCGCCGCGCGCCGGCGCCGACGAGCGCCTGTCGCCGGTGGTGCGCAGATTGCTTACCGAACACAACCTCGATAAATCCAAAATCACCGGCACCGGCCGCGATGGCCGCATCACGCGTGAAGACGTGACGGCGTTCATCGCCGGCGCTGCGGCCAAGGCCGCACCTGCATCCGTTGCGTCCACGCCCGCCGCGCAGCCCGGCGACACGCTGCCGCTCAGCGCCGTACGCAAGCGCGTGGCCGCGAACATGGCGAGGTCGTGGGCCGCCGCGCCGCATGTGCTGCAAGTGGTGGAAGCGGATTTCTATCGCGTCGAGCAGGCGCGGCGCGAGCATGGCGATGCGTGGAAGGCGCGCGAGGGTTTTTTGCTCACTTACATGCCGTTTGTCACGCGCGCGATTTCAATCGCGTTGGGTAAATTTCCAAAATTAAACGCCACCTTCAACGGCGACAGCCTCACGCTGGCCAGGCGCATCAACATCGGCATCGCGGTGGATCTGAATTTCGACGGCCTGATGGTGCCGGTATTAAAAGACGTACCCAATAAATCATTGCCGCAAATAGCGCGAGAAATCAACGACTTGGCTACGCGCGCGCGGGCCGGCAAGTTGCGGCCCGACGATTTGACCGAGGGCACTTACACCATCAGCAACAACGGCTCGTTCGGCACCGTGATCACCGCGCCGATCATCAACGTGCCGCAGGTGGCGATCATGTCCACCGACGCGGTGCGTAAAAAGCCGGTGGTGATCGAAACGCCCGAAGGCGACAGCATCGCCGTGCGACCGATAGGCGTGCTCGCGCAGACCTTCGATCACCGCGCGCTCGATGGCGCGTATGCGGCGGCATTCCTGCGCGAGGTGAAGACGATTATCGAGGCGCGCGTGTGGACGCAGGATTTGCAGGCGTAGGGTATAGGGTTTCAACATTGACTGACATCGAGGTCATTCCTTTCGATGCCGCGCTCGGCGCGGAAGTTCGCTGCGGCGACGTGCGCGCGGCGTCCGATACGGTCATCGCACGCATTAGCCAAGCCTCGCTCGATCACCAGGTCGTTCTCATCCGCGCACAAACGCTTTCCGACGCCGAACTCAGCGCGTTCGGCAAGCGCTTTGGCGAGCTGCAGTTATCCAATCCATTGCCCAGTCCGCTGGCGAACTGGTGCGGCACACCGATATGTCGAGCTTCGCCGCGCCAGTCGTGGCGCCATGAATTTATCAACAACTGAGTCAATAGCGAGAGAACAAAAATGAGGATGACACCATGACCTTACGCGTTGGATACCTGTTGCCCACCCGTGAATCCGTGATGGAAGGCCGACCCGAAGCCGAGCCGCTGCTGAATCTGGCCGAACGCGCTGAAGCGCTGGGCTACGATTCCGTGTGGGTGGGCGATTCCGTGCTCGCGCGCCCGCGTCACGAGCCCATCACCCTGCTGGCCGGCGTGGCGGGGCGCACCAAGCGCGTCAAGCTCGGCACTGCCGTGCTGTTGCCCGCGCTGCGTAACCCCGTGCTGCTGGCGCATCAGGTCGCGACCCTCGATCAAGTGAGCGCGGGCCGGGTCATACTTGGCATCGGCATTGCCACCGACGTACCGAACATTCGCGCCGAATTTCGCGCTGTTGGCGTGCCGTGGGACAAGCGCGTCGGCACCTTGATGGAGGGCATGCGTCTTTGCAAGGCATTGTGGACAGGGAACCCCGTTGATTGGGATGGGCGCTGGCATATCGAGAAGGGCGTGTTGGGTCCCATGCCGCATCAGCCCGGCGGCCCGCCGATTTGGGGTGCCGGCTCGGTGCCTGCCGCGCTGGAACGGGCGGGTAAACATTTTGATGGCTGGCTGCCCAATGGCCCGGATGCAAAGGGGTGGGGCGAACAGTGGCGGCAGGTGCAGGCTTTCGCGGCCGAGGCCGGGCGCAAGCCGGATGCGGTCGAGCCGGCGGTTTACCTGACCCTCACGATTGATGAAGACCAGGCGCGCGCCGAGCAGCGCATGAATGATTTTCTCGCGGGGTATTACGGACGGCGTCCCGATGTGATGAAAAAGACCCAGGCCTGCTACGCTGGCCCCACCGGCGCGGCGGTGGATTGGCTCAATGGCTTCGTGCGCGAAGGCGCTCGATATATGGTGCTGCGCATCGCGGGCGATCATAAGCAGCAGTTGGAGATTTTCGCGAAACTGCGCGACAAGCTGACGGGTTAGTTGTTATCACACACGACCATACCTTGAAGGAAACGAAAGCATGAAACCCGTCAAGATCGGTGATGTCGGCATCTCCAGCATTATCGAGCGTGAAGGCCCGTGGCGTGCGCCGCACATCATGTTCCCCAGCGCTGCTCTTTGACAAGAAACCCTGGCTCGACGGATTCGCACAGCACGGGCTCAAGTTCGAGGACATCGACTACGTGTTTTGCACGCATCTGCACGTCGATCATGTCGGCTGGAACACGCGCCTTGTTAATGGACGTCTGACGCCGACCTTTCCCAACGCCACGTATGTGTTCAGCCGCAAGGAATACCAGCACTGGAAACAGACCGCCGATCCGGGCTACGCAGCGGTGCATGAGGATTGCGTGCAGCCCATCGTCGATGCCGGGCAGGCGCTGCTGGTGGATGATGCCTATGTGCTGTCCGATGAATTGTCGCTGGCGCCCACCCCCGGCCACTCGCCGGGCCATGTGTGCATTGATCTTAAATCGCGAGGCGAGCGGGCGCTGTTTACCGGCGACATGATGCACCACTGCGCGCAAGTGATTGCGCCTGACTGGAGTTCGTGCTTTTGCTACGACGTAAAAGAATCCGCGGCGACGCGCGGGAAATTTTTTCGCGAACATGCGAATACGGAAACGGTGATTGTTCCGACGCATTTTCCAGGGACGACGGCGGGGCACATTGCGAAGCGGAACGATACGTTTGAGTTCAAATTTCCGCAGGCTTGATTCCGGGCGGGAATGCGCTGCATCTATAATGGCATCAAATGATGCTAATATTGGCGCACTCTAATGGAGGCGCCCAATGAGAACCACCGTAACGCTGGATGAAGACTTACTGGCCAGGGCCATCAAGCTGGCCGGCCCGCTCGACCGTTCGGCTTTGCTGCACGAGGGGTTGAAGGCGCTGATCGAACGCGAAAGCGCCAAACGCCTGGCAAGGCTGGGCGGTAGCCAACCCAAGCTCAAAGTGCCGCCGCGCCGCCGTCAAGTGACCGCTGCGTGATTCTGGCCGACACCTCGGTATGGGTAGACCATCTCCGAAAGGGAGATGCCAAGCTGGTCGACTTGCTTGAAGGTAACGCCGTGCTCATGCATCCCTTCATCGTCGGCGAGATCGCCTGCGGCAGTCTGGCGGATCGTGCGTTGACGCTGGATTTGCTCCAGCAGTTGCCGATGGCGGTGGTCGCGGAGGCTGCTGAAGTTCTAGGCTATATCGAGCGCTGTAACCTTCATGGCAAAGGCATCGGTTACATCGACGCCCATCTGCTGTCGTCCGCGGCCCTGAGCGGTACAAAAATCTGGACACGCGATAAGCGATTGTTGGCGCTCGCGCGCGCGCTGGGCTGCGCTTCGGCGGACGACGAAATGCATTAAATCACCCGCGCTCATTCAAATCTCATTCCAGTAACTGACGCTTATGTTCACCTCATCCCCTACCGTCCGGGAACTTGCCGGCAAGGTCGCGCT
>JANPOH010000379.1:0-9230 GCA_031427895.1 Betaproteobacteria bacterium | reverse complement strand
ATTTACGCCACAGTGCTGGAGCGCTGGTGGGGCGTAAATTCGGCTGCGGTGCTGCGCGATAGATTTGCGCCCTTGGCGTTCTTGAGTTAATAAAACATAATAAATTCAAATACTTATGATTTATTAACACCAGCGGTCGGCAGCGGAATTTTACGCTCGGTCAGTGCCGAATCCCGCTACCTGGCTGGTAGTCCATTAACTGACCGCTATCAACAACTTGCTCGCATTACCTCTTGTGGAACGTTAGAATACGGTTCCGCCTTTTGCGTACTATTTTGCTGGCGGAATCCGGGATTTCCTATAAGAATCAGGGACGAAAGAGAGCGCCATGCTAGCTACGCGGATACGTCAAAAAGACGGGCTTTTCTACTTTGCAAGTTACCCGGCGAAAGCCGTGTTGGACAAAGTGCGCTTTATCAGCCGCTTTTACGGCGAGGGCGAGGAAATTGCCGCGCAGTCCGTGCCGCAAAATGATGAAATAGCCCAGTTTATTGCGCGCGTTGAACGCAACGATGAGGCCTTCCAGCGCTCTATATCGCGCGCCAAAGTGAAATCGCTGCGTAATTTCTATGAAATGGCGCAAAGCCAGCCGCCGATTCCCGGCACGGTGCTGCTGTTCACCTCCGAAACACTGAAATTTACCGCGCTGTCCGGCCAGGAAAGCGTCGGTAACATGCAGGAACCCGACTCCAAGTACCTGATTATCGACGGCCAGCACCGGCTTGCCGCGCTGCGCTTTTACCTCAAAGAGCATCCGTCCGAAGCAGCGGCCATAAACGTGCCGTGTATTATTTTTGACGGACGCAGCGAAGATTTCGCCGCCGAAATGTTCGTGATTATCAATTCCACCACCACGCGCATCAGCAAGAGCCACCTGATCGACCTTTACGAGCGCGTTTCCTGGGCGGATCCCGACAAGCGCTTCGCCGCGCGGTTGGTCGAAGATTTGTATCGCGAAGGCGACAGCCCGCTGCGTTACCGCATCAACCGGCTGGGCGGGCGCAGCCAGTTGGACAAGTGGATATTGCAGGCCGAGTTATTCAACGAACTGCATCGCTGGATCAGCGTGGATTGGAAGAAAATTCGTTTGGTCACCAATAGCTACCGCGAAGGCGAGCGCTACTATGAAGTGATCCGCGATTTTTTCAAAGCCGCCGAAAAAGTGTGGGGCCAATCCTGGGATCACGATGGTTACATGGTGACCAAGCCGGTCACCATCAAGGCAATGATCCGCGTGTGCGCCGATCTGGCCCGTGCCGATGCGGAGCCGGTGGAGGGCCGCGCCAAACGCTGGGAAGCCCGGCTGCAACCGTGGAAAGAACAAATGCGCGCGTTCCGTTCCGAGGGTTTCTACGAGCGCTTTCCGGCGAAGGGACAGATCGAGCGCGTCGCGCGCATCCATCGCGATCTCGCGCGCATGGCCGGCATCGAAGTGCGACCGAGCAAGGTTGCGGTGTAGTCAGCGGCCTCCAAGTTTCAAGTTTTTAGTAAAAAGCGCGCGAGATTTTCGCGCGCTTTTTTTCGAGCTGCGTTTGGGTGTTCCGCGACGCGATCAGGCATTCTTTGCCGCCGTCAGCATGATTTCCACCAGCACATTGGCGCCGAGACGCGCCTCCACGGTGGCGCGTGCCGGCGGGCGTGTTTGATCGACCCTCGCCATCCATGCTTTATCCATTTCAGCTTTAAGCGCCATATCGGTGACGTAGACCGTCGCCGAGAGGATGCGCGATTTGCTGCTGCCGCATTTCGCCAGCAGCGTGTCGATCTGGCGCAGCACGTCGGCGGTTTGCGCGGTCATGCCGACGCTCAAGTCTTCCGCCACCTGCCCGGCAAGGTAAATCACGCCGTTGTATTCGGTGGCGTCCGACAGCTTTCCCATTGGCGTGTGGTAAGTGATGTCGCTCATGATGGACTCCGCCGTTATTTGGCCGCGGTCACCATGATTTCCACGCGCGTGTCACTGGAGCCGAGTTTGGCCTCGACGCAGGCGCGCACCGGTTTATTGTTCGGGTCCACCCATGCTGTCCACGCCGCGTCCATCAGCGGTTTTTCGGCCATATCGGCCACCCACACGTTGGCGGAGAGTATTTTTGCTTTGTCGGTGCCGCAATCGGCGAGAAAACCATCGATTTTTTTGAGGATTTCCTCGGTCTGCGCGCGGGCATTGCCGGATTTATTGTCGGCGGTGGTGCCGGCGATGAATACCAGGTTGCCGTATTCAACGGCGCGGCAAAGAGTGGGGCCGGGATGGTGGCGTTTGATGGCGGTGGTCATAATGCGGTTCTCCTAAGAAAGTTGGTCTGGTTAGCGGGCAATAAGTCCCCACGACTTGGTATGATGTCGCGCTTCGGGCGTAATGTCGAGTGTGCGCGAAAATTCCCTTTAGGAGAACCCTGTGTCGAAGGACATCGATATACTCATCAGCGAAGTCGGCCCGCGCGACGGGCTGCAAAACACCAAGGCGCTCATGTCCACCGAGTACAAGAAACGCTGGATCAGCGCGGCGGCGGAGGCGGGGCTGCGCGAAATCGAGGTTTGCTCGTTCGTGCCGCCGAAGCTGATTCCGCAGATGGTGGATGCGGCGGAGGTGGTGGCGCATGCGCTGACGATACCCGGCTTGAACGTGGCGGCGCTGGCGCCCAACTTCCGCGGCGCGGTGCGCGCGATGGAGGCGGGCGTGCATAAGCTGACACTGACGATCTCGGTGTCGCGCGAACACAGTCTGTCGAACGTGCGTATGACGCCGGATGAGGCCATCGCAAGCGCTAAAAAAATCTGCGATTTCCGCGACAGTCTGCCGAAAGATAAGCGTCCGATTATCGAGTCGGGCTTGTCCACCGTATTCGGCTGCACGCTTGAAGGCGCGGTGAGCGAAGATGAAGTGGTGCGTATGGCGATTGCTTCGGTGGAGGCGGGGTGTGACGAAGTGGGACTCGCCGATACCACGGGCTACGCCAACCCGGAGCAAGTGCGGCGCGTGTTCAAGAAAGTGCGTGCCGCCATAGGCGATAAATTGTCGGGCGCGCATCTGCACAACACGCGCGGCCTGGGATTGGCCAATGTGGTGGCTGCGTTGGACGTGGGTGTCACCACCTTCGACAGTTCGCTCGGCGGTCTTGGCGGTTGCCCGTTTGCGCCGGGCGCCACTGGCAACATCGTGACCGAAGATCTGGTGTTCATGCTCGAAGCGATGGGGCTCAAGACCGGCATCGACATCGACAAGCTGCTGGCGATACGCAAAATCGTCGCCGCGGGCATTCCCGGCGAACCGTTGTATGGTTATGTGCCGGACGCTGGCGTGACCAAGGGTTTTGTGCCGGCCACGGCACGCCGATAATTTTGTTTTTAGCTTATTTTTACGAAGGAAACCCACATGAAACCGCAATTAAGCCACGTCGGAATTTACGTCACCGATAGCGAAAAGATGATCGATTTTTATCAGGCGGTGCTCGGACTAACCGTCACCGATCGCGGCCAGAGCAGCAGTTCCAAACTGCCGATCACCTTCATGAGTTCCGCGCCGGAACAGCACCACCAGTTCGTGCTGGTGCAGGGTCGCGCCAAGGATGCGCCGAGCACCGTTAACCAATTGTCGTTTAAGGTCAGCTCATTGCAGGAAATACGGGACGTTGCCGCCAAGATCCAGGCGCGCGGTCTGACCCTGCGCCAGACCAGCCACGGCAATGCGTGGTCGATTTACTTTCCCGATCCCGAGGGCAATTATTGCGAGGTCTACATGGATACGCCGTGGCATGTGGCGCAACCTCACGGCGACCCGATGGATTTCTCCAAATCCGATGCCGAGATTCAGGCGTGGACGGAGAAAATCGTCCGCGCCGACCCGACATTCAAGCTGAAAGCGTCGCGCGAAGCCGAGTTGGCGCAATTGCTAGAGACAAAATGAGCAAGGCACTGGCGCTGGAGGGCGTGCGCGTGGTCGAGTTCTGCCACGTGGTGATGGGGCCGACCTGCGGTCTGGTGCTTGCTGACATGGGCGCGGAAGTCATCAAGGTCGAGCCGCTGGATGGCGATCACACGCGCAAGCTCACGGCTTCCGGCGCGGGATTTTTCCCGACCTATAACCGCAACAAAAAAAGTTTCGCCGTCGATATGAAGTCGCCGCGCGGCCATGAAGCGGTGATGAAGCTCGTCGCCAGCGCCGATGTGGTGATTGAAAATTTTCGTCCCGGCGCGATGGATAAACTGGGATTCGGTTACGACGCCTTGCACAAACTCACGCCGGCGCTGATTTATTGTTCGCTGAAAGGTTTTTTGCCCGGCCCGTATGAGCATCGCACCGGGCTGGACGAAGTGGTGCAGATGATGGGCGGTCTCGCGTACATGACCGGCGGGCGTTTCGGCCCGCTGCGCGCGGGCGCGTCGGTGAACGACGTGATGGGCGGCGTGTTCGGCGCGGTGGCCATACTCGGTGCCTTGCATCAGCGTCAACGCACGGGCGAGGGGCAGTTTGTGCAAAGCGCGCTGTTCGAGAACAACGCCTTTCTGATGGGGCAGCACATGCTGGAAGGGTTTGCCACGGGGCAACCGGTAAAGCCGATGCCGGATCGTATTCGCGCGTGGGCGCTCTACGATAATTTTAAAACCCTGGAGGGCGAACTCGTCTTCGTGGGCGTGGTCACCGACACGCAATGGAAAGTTTTCTGCGATGCGTTTGGCTTGAGCGCATTGCTCGCCGATCCTGAGTTGAAAACTAATCCGCAGCGCGTGGTGGCGCGACCGAAAATATTACCCATCGTCACCGACATTTTCAACCGGATGAGCAAGAAAGATTTGATGGCGAAGTGCGACGAACTCGGCTTGCCGTTTGCGCCGATAGCCAAGCCGGAGGATTTATTTGACGATCCGCATTTGAATGCAAGGGGCGGGCTGGTTCCGGTGACCATGCCGCATAGCGGCATCAAGACCAAAGTGCCGGGGCTGCCGATGGAAATGGACGGCGCGCGCTTGGGTGCGCGGCTGGATATCCCCAAGATCGGCGAGCACACGCGGGCGGTGCTGTCCTCGCTGGGTTATGATGCGGCGGCGATCACAAAACTGGTGGATGAGAAAACGGTTTTTTCTTTATAAACATATAGTTACGTTAATAACATACACCCATGAAACTCATCGATATTGCGCGCGTGATCCGCAGCAAGAATGCCGGGCCGACCACGCTTACGCTGGATTTATTGTTTAACGACGAAGCGGGTTATCAGCTTGCGTTGCATTCACCCGCGTTGCAGCCGGCGGCGATTGCGCCGCTGTATGGCTTGCGCGCGAATCAGGTGGCGCTGATTCCGTATCCGCCCGCGATGGCGATCAAGATTGCGATGGATCGCACCATTGTCGCGGGCAACCCCGGCGACCGCGATGTCTATGGCGCGCAACAACACACGCCGCTGCTGGAGTTGGACCTATGAATGCCATCGAAAAACTGCGCGCGGAAGTCACCACTGCCGGCGGACTGGCGCCGCTGAAAGTATTGTCGGCTTCGGGCCAACTCGGCTATGGCGTGCCGGAGGCTGCGTTCAACGAGGGCGTGAAACGCCGACCGCATTTCATCGGTTGTGACATGGGCTCGATTGATCCCGGCCCGTATTACCTGGGCAGCGGGCACATCGCCACCAGCGACGCGCAAACGCGCGGCGATCTCGCCACGGTCCTGCGCGGCGCACGTTCGATTAACGTGCCGCTCATCATCGGCACCGCGGGGTGCGCGGGCGCATCACCGCATCTCGAAGCCGTACTCGCCATGGTGCGTGATATTGCGCGCGATGAAGGCATGCATTTCAATCTGGCGTCGATACGCGCCGACATGCCGCGCGATGCGGTCAAGCGCGCGATACGCGCGGGCAGGGTCAAGCCGCTGGGTGCGATCGCCGATCTTACCGAGGCGGATGTCGATGCGTCCACGCAACTGGTCGGGCAAATGGGCGTCGAGGCCTTCCAGCGCGCGTTGAGCGCGGGTGCGGATGTGGTGATCGCCGGGCGCGCCTGCGACACGGCAGTGTACGCGGCGATACCCGGCATGCTGGGCTATCCGCTTGGGCCCGCGATGCACATGGCGAAAATCGTCGAGTGCGCTTCACTCTGCACCACGCCCGGCGGGCGCGATGCGTTGCTGGGCACGATCGATGGCGAGCATTTTATCGTGGATAGCATGAATCCGATCCGCCATGCGTCGCCGATGTCGGTGGCGGCGCACAGCTTGTATGAGCAGGGCGACCCGTATCGCGTGTATGAACCCGAAGGCACGCTGCACGTCGATACCGCGCGCTACGAGCAGCTTGACGCGCATCGCTGCCGCATTTCAGGTGCGCGCTGGGAGCCGGCGACGCAGTTCACCGTCAAAATCGAGGGCGCGGCCAAGGTTGGCGAACGCGCGTTGATGTTGGCAGGCTGCGCCGACCCGCGCGCGATAGCGGCTATGAAAGAAATTCTGCCCGCGGTTGAAAAAACCGTGCGCGAGCTGACGGCAAAAACCGTGACGGAAAAATTCACGGTCTATCACCGCGTCTACGGCATCGACGGCGTGTTCAACTGGCCATCGCCGCCGGCCACCATGCCACGCGAAGTGTTCGTGATGGTGGAGATCATCGCGCAGACCGCCGAGGCGGCGAAATCCGTTGCCACTGTGTTCAAGCAGTTTTTGTTGCACCACGGCTTTCCGGGGCGCATCTCCACCGGCGGCAATCTGGCGTTTCCGTTTACCCCGCCCGAGGTCGTGACCGGGCCGGCGTATCGCTTCAGCGCCTATCACGTGATGGATGTGATGGAGGCGGAGGGACTGCCGGGATTGTTCCCGCTGCGTATGGAAACGCTGTAACGAGCCGCTGTGACGGACTTGGGCTTAACGTCGGAGGCGAATCAGAATTCGCCGGTCAGTACATATTGGCCAATGAAATATATGCCGACGGCCATCAGTACATAGACAAAATAATCGAAGAATCGGGTGCGCGCACCCAACTCCTTGCGCGAACGCCATGCACGGAAAGCGAAAAAAAACGCAATCGTCGCGGCGAGGGCGATCAGTGGGTGGTTTATGTAGGCGCTGGAAATTTTACCGAAGCCCTGCGACAGCCATCCGCCTTCGCGAAAGCTGTGATATGAGATGCCGACGATGGCGGCCAGCACCAGGACCAAGGTTATCATCGCCTCGAGCACGGTCAGAAATTGCTTCAAACGAACTCCCTTGCAGCGTCGTGGCTGAGTTTACTGCTAAATAGGGCCCTAAATATGGCCCAACCCGGAGCCATGCCAACCCACGAGAATATTGTAACAGGGGAATGGCATAACCGCGACTGGCAGAATCTTCGCGTCACTACAGGGCATTACACACCGCTTCGGTGACGATGGCGGTGGTGGCTTCGCCGCCGAGGTCGGGTGTCAGCAGCTTTTGCGCGGTGACTTTTTCCACCGCCGCCATCAGGCGTGCCGAGGCATCTTTTTCGCCCAGATGCTCCAGCATCATCGATGCGGTCCAGAAGGTCGCCACCGGGTTGGCGATGCCCTTGCCGGTGATATCAAACGCGGAGCCGTGGATCGGCTCGAACATCGACGGATAACGGCGTTCGGGGTTCAAATTGGCGGTGGGCGCGATGCCGAGGCTGCCGGTCAGCGCGGCGGCAAGGTCGGACAGAATATCGGCGTGCAGATTGGAGGCGACGATGGTATCAAGAGACCATGTTTTGAGCACCATGTTGGTGGTCGCCGCATCGACCAGAATGCGCTGCGTTTCAACGTCGGGATAATCTTTCGCTACTTCGTAAAAAATTTCATCCCACATCACCATGCCGTGGCGCTGCGCGTTCGACTTGGTGATCAGCGTTAAATGTTTGCGCGGGCGCTTGCGCGCGAGTTCAAACGCGAATTTGTGGATGCGCGTAACGCCGGTGCGCGTAAAGATGGACACTTCGGTGGCGACCTCTTCGGGCAGGCCGCGATGCGCGCGGCCGCCGCTGCCGGAATATTCGCCCTCGGTATTTTCGCGGATCACCACCCAATCGATGCTTTGCCCGTCACGCAGCGGGCTGGTGATGCCGGGCAGCACGCGCGCCGGACGTACATTGGCGTATTGATCGAAGCCCTGGCAGATGGGCAAACGCAAGCCCCACAGCGACACATGATCGGGCACATCGGGCGCGCCCACCGCGCCGAAAAAAATCGCATCGCACTTGCGTAACTGGTCGAGCCCGCCTTCGGGGATATAGTGGCCATGCGTTTTGTAGTACGCGCTGCTCCACGGAAAATGCACGACGTTGAGTTTGAAGCCGCGATCACGTTGGGCGAGCACGTCGAGCACCTGCAAGCCGGCGGCGATGACTTCCAAGCCGATGCCGTCGCCGGGGATGGCTGCTATGGTGTATTCGCGCATGATGGATTTCGCTGTAAAAGGCTGAATGTTAACCGGAATACTATCGGAAAGCGCGAGCCTTGGGAGCAAATCGGCTAAAATCACTGCGACGAAAAAAGGCGTGACTTTGAACATTCTTGCAGTTGAAACTTCCGGCGACTATTGCTCCGCGGCCTTGTGGCGTGACGGCAAAATCGATGAGCGCGAAATGCTTTCAGAGCAGCGGCAGTCGGGGATGCTGATTGATATGGTTCATGCGCTGTTGAAAGAATGCGGCGTTACGCCGCGGCAAATGGATGGCATCGCTTACGGCGCGGGGCCCGGCGCGTTTACCGGGCTGCGGGTGGCTTGTGGCGTGGTGCAGGGGTTGGCGATGGGTATTGGCATACCGGTAGCGGGCGTGGGCACGCTAATGGCGCTGGCGCAAGCAACGGGCGCCTCGCGCGTGGTGTGCTGCATTGATGCGCGCATGAACGAGGTGTATCACGCGGCTTATGAAAAACAGCCGGACGGCTGGCGCGCGGTGCATGAGCCGGGCGTGTACGCGCCGGACGGCGTGCCGCCGCTGCCGGGCGCCGATTGGCAGGCGTGCGGCAACGGGTTTGCAGTCTATGGCGATCAATTGCGCGGGCGTTACGCGCGGCAGCTCGCGGGCATCGACGACGCGCTGCACCCGCGCGCGCGCGAGGTGGCGATACTCGGCGCGCCGGTGATCGTCGCGGGCGCAGGGCTGCCGGCTGAATACGCCGCGCCGGTTTATATCCGTGACAAAGTGGCATTAAAAATCAGCGAACGATGAATACGATAAGCGTGCAACGGGATGCCGCGCCGGGGTTTCGGCGCATGACCGAAAGCGATCTCGATGCCGTGATGGCGA
>JANPOH010000378.1:0-14676 GCA_031427895.1 Betaproteobacteria bacterium | reverse complement strand
CACGTTCTCGGCCGGGGCATCGAGAGTATTGCCGTAGCCCAACCATGAGGCATCGTACACGCGCACATTTTTGAAGCCCAACTCGGTGAGCACAGTCGCGGTTTCGGCGGCGCGCACGCCGCTCTGGCAATAGACGATGGTTTCTTTGTCCGGATCGAGCTGCGCGTAGAGTTTTTTCAGGTCGTCGGCGCCCTTGAGCGACATACCGCTGTTGTCCGCCACCTGCTTGCGCGCGAGCTTGGCGATAGTGTCGGGATCCACCCAGTTTTGTTCGTAGGGAATGTTGATCGCGCCGGGAATATGGCCGCCGCGTATGGCGCGGATATCGTTGCCGGCGAACTCGTCCGCGGTGCGCGCATCGACAATCTGCACGCCGGGGCGTTTGACCGCCGCGATGACTTGATCGGTGGTAACGCCGACACTGGGGTTGGGCGTGAGTTTTAACGCCACCGGCGCAGGCTTGCGCGGCCCAGTGCTGATGGCTTGCCCGGCGGCGCGCCAACCGTCGATGCCGTCATGATAGACAGTGCCGCGCTTGCCGCCAAAATACTGCACGGCATAAAGTCCGAAGTACGCCATCACATCCGCCCGCGTGGCATACACAATGATTTCCTGCGCCGGATCGATGCCGCCGTCGCCGAGTATTTTTTCGATCTGCGCCGTCGGCAGAAAATCCTCAGTGTTGGGATTGCGCAGCACCACGCCCGCCGCGCCGATGTTGACCGCGCCGGGGATGTGTCCTTTGGCGTAATCACCGGCTGCGCGCACGTCCCACACGATGGCGCCGCGCTTTAACGCGTCGGTGACAAACGCCGCATCCACAATAGCCGCCGTGGCCCACGTCGGAATGCCTATAAAAAATATCAATAAAAACATATAGTTCCGCATATTCCCTCCTGGTGAGTGGACGCCTTATTGTAGCGGGCAAGGCGCCCGTGGCGCTATGCCTGTGCGTGCGGCCCGCGCCGCCCGATAAGCGCGGCGCCGAGCAACATCAGGCCGGCGATCAGCAGCGCCGCATAGTTGCCCCAGCGCACATAGGGGGTCGTGCCCTGAAAGCCAGGCACGTTGTGCGTCACGGTGCTGGTGGTGAATTCTTCAGCGGCTTTTACTACGTTGCCGCGTTCATCGATGACGGCGGTGACGCCGGTGTTGGTGGCGCGCAGCATGTAGCGGCCCGTTTCCAGCGCGCGCGCCTGCGAAATCTGCAAGTGCTGTTGTGGTGCAATGGAACGCCCGAACCACGCCACGTTGCTGGCGTTGACCAGCATCGTGGCCTGCGGCAACTGGCGGATGATTTCCTCGCCGAATACGTCCTCGTAGCAGATGTTGACCGCCACGCGCTGGCCGGCGACGGTCAGCGGTTGCTGATCGAGGCCGCCGCGCGAAAAATCCTGCAACGGTATCGCCAGCACGCCGACGATCCAGCCCAGCACGGGGCGTAGCGGGATGAATTCGCCGAACGGCACGAGGTGGCTCTTGCGGTAGTGCTGGGTCGGGGCGCTGCCTAGCGAAATCACGCTGTTGAAATACGCGCCCGCATTTTCACCGGTTTGCAGGCGTTCCGGCACGCCGATCAGGATGTCGCCCTTGTTGTTTCGCGCGTGCGCGGCAAGGTCGTCAAGATAATCGGGCGGCGCCTGATGCAGAAACAGCGGCAGCGCGGTTTCCGGCAGCACGATGAGTTGCGCCGCGCTGGCCTTCACCATGTCACGGTATGCGTTCAGCGTGGCAATCATTTTGTCTTCGCGCCACTTCATGTCCTGCGCGACGTTGCCCTGCAACAGAGCGACGGTGGTGGTGACGCCGGTGGGCTGCGACCACGCCACCTGCCGCAAGCCAAAGCCGCCTAGCCACAGCACGGCCACGCACGCCAGCACCACCACGGACGGGCGAGAGCGCGCGTCGCGCAAGGCGGACAGCGACCCCGGCCCATGGCGAAATTTCATGCCGCCGGTCCAAACGACGGTCAGCGCGAGGCCCCCAGCGCTCCACGCCAGCGCCAGCGATACACCGTAGACGCCCAGCACGGGCGCGTAGCCCGCAAGCGGATGGCCGGGAATCTGCGAATAACCGACGGCCAGCCACGGAAATCCGGTGAAAATCCAGCCGCGCGTCCACTCGACCAACATCCACAGGGCGGGCGCCGCCAGCAGCAGCTTGGTCGCCGCGGATCGCGGCACGCACGCGACCGCGTATCCAGTGAGCGCGGGAAACAGCGCGAGAAAAGCGCAAAACAGCAGGGTCGCCAGCGCGGCCAGCGGCATCGGCATCGCGCCGAAGGTATGCAGGCTGACGTAAATCCACGACACGCCCGCGAGAAAAAATCCCAGCCCGAAACCATAGCCGGTGCAAAACGCTTCTCGCCGGCTGTGAGTCTGCGCCCAGCGCAGGAACAACAGCGCCAGTGCAAACACGGCAATCAGCGAAACACCGAAGGGCGCAAAACTGCAAACCGTCAACGCGCCCAGCGGTATGGCGAGGACCAGCGCCACCCACGGCGGAAGCGGCGTGTCCAGCCGGATTTTCATCCCGCTTTTTTCTTTACCACCTGCAACAGATGCAGCCGGCGGCTGTCGGCGCGCAGCACTTTGAACGACAAGTTATCGATGCTGATCTGCTCGCCGCGCTTGGGGATGCGTGCAAAGCGGTGAAGCACAAACCCGCCGATGGTATCGAACACATCGTCGTCGTTGTTTGTGCCAAAAACTCATTAAAATCAGATATTTCCGTCAATGCCTTGACGCGGAACTGGCCGCCGCGCTCCTGCACGATTTTTTCGTCCACGTCATCGATATCGTGTTCGTCCTCGATGTCGCCGACGATTTGTTCGAGCACGTCTTCAATGGTGACCATGCCGGCCACGCCGCCGTACTCATCGACCACGATCGCAATGTGGTTGCGGCTCGCGCGAAACTCCTTGAGCAACACATTCAGCGGCTTGGATTCGGGAATAAACACCGCCGGGCGCAGCATTTCGCGCACGTTGAATTCCTCCTCGCCCGCGTAGTAGCGCAACAAATCTTTCGCCAGCAGAATGCCGATCACATTGTCTTTGTTCTCGCCGACCACCGGAAAGCGCGAGTGCGCGGTTTCCATCACCATCGGGATGAATTCGGCGGGTGACTCCGCGATGTCGATCACATCCATGTGCATACGCGGCACCATGATGTCGCGCGCCTGCATATCGGCCACCTGCAACGCGCCTTCGATCATCGCCAGTGCGTCGGCATCGAGCAGATTGCGCTCGGCGCACGAGCGCAGCAGCGTAATTAATTGCTCACGGCTTTCCGGCTCTCGCATCAGTATCGCGGAGATGCGGTCGAGGACGGAGGGTTTATCGGCGGGGTCGCTCATGGGCATTCAAAAAGGTAGGGATCAGCATACCCCAGTTTTTCCAGGATCTGCGTTTCGCGCCGCTCCATCACTTGTGCATCCTTGTTGTTTTCGTGGTCAAAGCCCTGCAAATGCAGCACGCCATGCACGGTGAGATGGGCATAGCGCGCGGCGAGGGTTTTTTTTTGCGTGCGCGCCTCGCGGGCGATCACCGGCGCGCACAGCGCGAGATCGCCCACGAACGGCGGCTTGTCATGCAACACAAACGTCAGCACGTTGGTGGCGTAATCCTTGTTGCGGTAGGCGCGGTTCAGTGCGCGGCCTTCCGTCTGCCCGACGACACGCAGCGTGATGCGCGCATCGTGCGCGAGCGCCGCGCGCACCCAGCGGCGGAAATGCGCGCGCGTCGGCTTGCCGTTGGCGGACACGGCATACTGCACGGCAAGACGCAATTGCGGCGGGTGTGCGGCCATTACAACTTCCCGGCGGAATCCCTGGGGGTTTGCACATCCGTGCTCTTGCGTTTGCGGCCCTCGTAGGCATTGACGATGCGCTGCACCAGCGGGTGGCGCACCACGTCCTCCGCGCCGAAGTAGGTGAACGCGATGCCGCGCACGGTTTTGAGAACTTCATGCGCGTCGATGAGGCCGCTTTTTTGCCCGCGCGCCAGATCGACCTGCGTTACGTCGCCGGTGACCACCACGCGGCTGCCGAAGCCGACGCGGGTGAGGAACATTTTCATTTGTTCGGGCGTGGTGTTCTGCGCCTCGTCGAGAATCACAAAGGCGTGATTCAACGTGCGTCCGCGCATGAAGGCCAGGGGCGCGACTTCAATCGCGCCGCGCTCGAACATTTTCGCCACCTTGTCATAGCCCATCAAGTCATACAGCGCGTCGTAGAGCGGGCGCAGATAGGGGTCTACTTTTTGCGCCAGATCGCCCGGCAGAAATCCCAGCCGCTCGCCGGCTTCCACCGCCGGGCGCACCAGCACCAGCCGCTTCACCGCGTCGCGCTCGAAGGCATCCACCGCGCACGCCACCGCAAGATAGGTTTTGCCGGTGCCCGCCGGGCCGATGCCGAAGGTGATGTCGTGCGCCTGGATTTTTTTCAGGTATTCGACCTGATGCGGTGTGCGGCCCTGCAAATCGCTGCGGCGCGTAATCAGCACCGGCTCGCCGGTGGCGCTGTGCGTGCCCGGCGTATGCGCGGCTTGCACCAGGCCCAGTTGCAGGTCTTCGGGATGCAGCGCGTGCCCCGCCTTGCCGTAGAACGATTCGAGCACGCGCGCCGCGACGCGCGCTTTTTCGGGCGCGCCAGTGAGGGTGAAATGTTCACCACGGCGCGCGATGGTTACGTCGCAGGCGTTTTCAATCTGCCGCAGATTTTCGTCGAGCGCACCGCACAAATTGGCCAGCCGCAGATTGTTAACCGGTGTAAAACTTAAATCTAAGGTGTTGTTTTTCAAGCGTTTTTAAGGTCAGGCGGTAGCGCTTGTGATGAGTTCGCCGCGCAAGGTGTAGTGCAGCGCCTCGGTAATCGTAACATCAACGAACTGGTGGGTTAGCGCCGCCGGCCCCGCGAAGTTGACCACGCGATTGTTATTCGCGCGCCCCGCCAGTTGCGCCGCGCGGCGCGAGGGGCCGGTGACCAGCACGCGCTGACGCGTGCCCAGCATCGCGCGACTGACCGCTTGCGACTGTTCATCCATGACGCGCTGCAGGTGTTGAAGGCGTGCGAGCTTGACCGCTTCGGGTGTGTCGTCGGCCAGATCGGCGGCCGGCGTGCCGGGGCGGCGGCTGTAAACAAAGCTATAGCCGCCGTCGAATTGCACGTCGTCGATCAGCCGCATCGTCGCTTCGAAATCGGCCTCGGTTTCACCGGGAAAGCCGACAATAAAATCCGACGAAATCGAAACGTCCGGGCGTATTGCGCGCAAGCGGCGGATGATCGATTTGAATTCCAGCGCGGTGTAGCCGCGCTTCATCGCGGCGAGCACGCGATCCGAGCCGGATTGTACCGGAAGGTGTATCTGGTTTACCAGTTGGGGAATCTTCGCGTAGGCGTCAATCAGCCGCTGCGTGAACTCTTTCGGGTGCGAGGTGGTGTAGCGGATGCGCTCAATGCCGGGAATTTCAGCAACGTATTCGAGCAGCAGCGCGAAATCCGCTGCTTCGCCGTCTTCGGTGCGCGCGCGGTAGGCGTTGACGTTCTGCCCCAGCAAGGTGATTTCTTTCACGCCCTGCAACGCAAGCTCGGCAACTTCGGCCAGTACGCCGTCAATCGAACGCGAAACTTCTTCGCCGCGCGTGTACGGCACCACGCAGAAGGTGCAGTACTTGCTGCACCCTTCCATGATCGACACGAAAGCAGTGGCGCCCTCGACCCGCGCGGGCGGCAGGTGATCGAATTTTTCGACTTCGGGAAATGAAATATCGACTTGCGGCTTGCCGGTCTTGCGCCGCGCCTCGATCAGTTGCGGCAGGCGGTGCAGCGTTTGCGGGCCGAATACCATGTCCACATACGGCGCGCGCGTGACGATAGACGCGCCTTCCTGGCTGGCGACGCAGCCGCCAACGCCGATCAATACATTGGGGTTGTCGCGCTTGAAATCGCGCACGCGGCCGAGATCGTGAAACACCTTCTCCTGCGCTTTTTCGCGCACCGAGCAGGTGTTGAACAGGATCACATCGGCATCACCGGGCGTGTCCGTGGGCACCATGCCATGCGATGCACGCAACACGTCCGCCATTTTGTCCGAGTCATACTCGTTCATCTGGCAGCCGAACGTCTTGATGTAGACTTTCGCCACGCAACCGCTCCAGGGGTTTACTTCTTGGCCCGGTCGAGGCGTGCCCGTTCCGTGGGCGTGAGGATATAGATGCGCTGGATGCCGCCAGTCGTGTTCAACTGGTACCACACGTCAGCGTCCGCCGGCAGGCTCTGGCGCAGGATGGTGCGATTTTGGGTGTCGAAAATAAGGCCACCCGGCGCGAACGGTATCTCCTTGCGATTGATAACAACCACCGGCATCGGTTGTCGCTCGCCGGTGATGCCGCGAATGCCGTTTGCCGGCAGGATGCGCGTCGCTTGCGCGTAGCTATACTGCGCCGTCGCCAGCACCGCCGTTAATACAAATAATTTCAATAAAAGCAATATGTTACGCATGCCTTACGATAGCATATCCAAGCGCCCCCATGCAATTGCAGGCCCGTGCCGGGGTCAGATTGACAGAAAGCCGCTAAATCCGGACAATCCCGCGCTCTTTAGTGGTGGTTTGGTGATATAGCTCAGGTGGTTAGAGCGCAGCACTCATAACGCTGAGGTCGGTGGTTCAAATCCACCTATCACCACCAAAATTTCCGGGTGCATAAAATAAACAGCCAGCGTATGCTGGCTGTTTATTTTATGCCGCAGGGTCGTCTTGCAATCGCAAACGATTTATAAAAATCGTTTAAAAACAAATACTTATTTAATGTGACGGTGACTGCCACCTTGATCCTGCATGACTGAATCCTGCGATATCGCCATCCTCGGCGCGGGCTTGGTGGGCGCGAGCCTCGCTGCGGCATTGGCGCCGTCGGGGTTGAGCTTGGCGGTCGTCGATCCCTGTTTGCCGGGGGTGCCGTCTGATGCCTGGGAAAGCCGCGTTTATGCGGTCAGTCCGGGGTCGGCGGCATTCCTTGCCGACGTGGGTGCGTGGCAGGGCGTCGATGCCGGGCGCACGGCGCGGGTGGAAACCATGCGTATTTTCGGCGATGAGCTGTCTGCGCGGTTGGTGTTCAATGCGTATGACGCAGGGCTGCGTGAATTGGCCAGCATCGTGGAAGGCGGGCGCCTGCAAGCCGCGCTGTGGCAGTGTTTGTCGCGCGCGCCTCGGACGCGTTTGTTTTGTCCGGCGCGTTGCGACACGCTGGCGTGGCACGCGGATCATGCGCAAATCGCGCTGAATAACGGCACGACGCTGCGTGCAAAGCTGGTGGTGGGCGCGGACGGCGCGCAATCATGGGTGCGCGAGCAGGCCGGCATCCGGGTGATCGCGCACGATTACGCGCAAAGCGCGGTGGTGGCGAATTTTGCGTGCGCGCTGCCGCATCACGATACGGCGTATCAATGGTTTCGCGGCGATGGTGTGCTGGCGCTGCTGCCCCTGCCGGGCGACCGGGTGTCAATGGTGTGGTCTGCCGACGACGCGCACGCGCAAACCCTGTTGGCGCTGAATGCCGATGATCTGGCACGGCGGGTGAGCGAGGCGAGCGACGGCGTGCTGGGCGCGCTGAACACCATCACTGCCGCGGCGGCGTTTCCACTGCGCTTGCAGCGGGTGGAGACGCTCGTCAAGCCGCGCCTTGCCCTGGTGGGTGACGCTGCACATAATGTGCATCCACTGGCGGGGCAGGGCGTTAATCTGGGGTTTCGCGATGTGCGCACGTTGGCGGCGGTGCTGTGTGATCGCGGCGCGCAGCATGATTGCGGCGACGTGGCGCTGCTCAGGCGCTATGAGCGCGCGCGCAAGGAAGACGTGTTGAGCATGCAACTTGCGACCGACGGCTTGCAGAAACTTTTCGCATCCCGGTCGGTCTGGTTGTCACGCGCGCGCAATCTGGGTGTCCGAATGGTTGAAAGCCAGCCGTTCATCAAGAATCTGCTGGTCAAGCATGCGGCGGCCTGAAGTTTTGCCGCATTTTTAAAAAGGTGGTGACATGATGAAGCGATGGATAATGGTGTTGGCGGCGATGCTGGGTTTGAGTGTGGGGATGGCGTCAGTGTGTGCGCGCGCGCAGGACACCGAGGAAGCGCGGCTGCGGCAGGCGTTGCAGGCGAAATTTCCGAAAGTGCCTTTGGAGTCGGTCACCAAAATGCCGTTTGGCGGGTTGTACGAAGTGGTGCTGGGGGCGGAAATTATCTATACCGACGCCAAGGCCGAGTACATGATGGGCGGCACGCTCTACGATATACGCAGCATGCCGATCCGCAATATCACGCAGGAAACCTCCCAGCGTCTCGCCTCAAAGGCATTGGCCGGCGCGCACGATTCGGCGATCAAGATGGTGCGCGGCAACGGCAAGCGCGTGATCTACACCTTTGAAGACCCGAATTGCGGGTATTGCCGCGAGCTTTACAAAGAGTTCGGCAAAATGACCGACATCACGATCTACACGTTCCTGCTGCCGATATTGTCGCCGGATTCGCGCGAAAAATCGGTCGCTGTGTGGTGCTCGAAAGACCGCGTCAAGGCGTGGGATCAACTCATGACCAAAGCCGCGCTTGCCGAGCAGCCCAAACCCTGTGATACGCCACTGGAAAAGAACGCGCAGTTGGCCGCGCGTTTCAACATTCGCGGCACGCCGGCGATTTTTCTCGCCAGCGGCCAGCAACTGGGCGGGTACGTGCCCGCCGCGCAGATCGAACAGGCGCTCGGCAAAAAGTAACGGCTTGTGGGTGCGCCCGCATTGGCGTTGGCATCATCGGCGCGACGGTTTGCCGTTGCGCTGGGGTTATCGGTGCTGCTGCATGCGTGGCTGATGCACACCGTCCCTGGTAAGGTCGGCAACGGCGCCCGTGTCGCGACTATCGTTGCACGCATGCAGCCGGTCACTGGACCGGCAAAAATCGCGGTTGCGCCGGCGATCGAAGCGCCGGTCGCGTTGCCTGTCGAGACGCCGACCCGGACGCCGGCGGTGGACCAGCCCCCGGCGTTAATCGCCCCGGCGCCGCCCTTGGCAGCCGAGGCGAGTCTGCACGGTAAAGCCGCCAGCGTTGCCGGCGGTGGGGCGGCCGCGCAGGTGCAGCCCAGCGATCCGACGTACTACGCCGCAGGCGAGCTGGATGTATTTCCCCGGGCGTTGGTAAAGCCGGATCTGAGCGCGGCGTTGACGGCAAACGCCGCTCGCACGGAACCCGCGGCGGGCAATGTGCGGGCGACGGTGCTGATCGATGAGGCAGGCGTGGTGAACGCGGTGCGCGGGGTCACGGCGCCCGCCGGCGATATCGAAACCCTGGCGCGCGACTTGTTGCTTCGCACCCGTTTCAGCCCGGCCCGCAACAAAGAGGGCCGCATCGTCAAGGCGCAAGTGCTGATTGCGCTCGACTACGACACCCGCGCCACGCCGGCGTCGCGCTGAACGTTCATTGCCGTTATTGTCGTGATGGTTTTTGCGCGGGCGTCTGAAACGGATAATTTTTCGGCAGCAGCACCCACATACGCAGCGATTGCTTCATGCGTCCTGCCTCGCGCGCGGCTTCTTCGCCGCTGCCCCAAAAAAAGTCCGCGCGCACCGCGCCGCGTATCGCGCCGCCGGTATCCTGCGCCAGCATCAGTCGTTGCAGCGGCTTATCCGTGTTGGGCCAATTCGTGGCGATATGCACCGGCGCGCCCAGCGGCACGTAGCGCGGATCGACGGCAATACTGCGCTGCGGCGTGAGCGGCACGCCTAGCGCACCCGGTGGCGACGTACCGTTCGCCGGAAGCTCGCGAAAAAACACAAAACGCGGATTCTGGTTCAGCAGTTCCGCGAGCTTGGCTGGGTTGTCGCGTGTCCAGGCTTTGATGCCCTGCATGGAAGTGCGCTCCAGCGGCAATTCGCCGCGATCGATCAGCACGCGCCCAATCGAGCGGTACGGTTGACCATTGTGGTCGGCAAAGCCCACGCGCAGCGTGCCGCCTTCGTCGAGCACGATGCGGCCCGATCCTTGAATTTGCAGGAAAAAGAGCTCCACCGCGTCATCGACCCAAACGATTTCCTTGCCCCGCACCGGCGCAAGGCCGCTTTCGATCTGGGATCGATTGTAGTAAGGCACAACCCGCCTGCCGTCGAGACGCGCGCGCGGCGCCGTGGATTTGAGTTCGGGCGCGAGGTCGCCAAAATCGAGCACCAGCAGATCGTCGGGCACGCCATAGAGCGGGAAACGATTGCGCGCGGAAGGTTTGCGGCTGCCGCGCAGCGTGGGCTCGTAGTAGCCGGTGATGAGGCCCTCGGCCACGCCTTCCGCGCTGCTCACGCGGTACGGCGTGAAATGGGCTTCAAAAAAATGCCTTGCCGCGTCACGGCCCTTGACCGCGCCCGCTGCGGCGCAGGCCTCGTGCCACGGCGCATGCCGAGCCAACGTGCGGCAACTGGCCAGCAGCGCGGGCAACGCCTCGGCATGATTGTCCTGCTGCCAGCCTTGCAGTTCCAGCCAGGCGACGGGTGTCAGGACGGACGCGGGTGCGGGTGCGGCGTCTTCCTTGCTGTCCGATTTGGCGATGGGCGGCGTTGCCGCGGCCGGTGCCGCCGGTTTGGGTGTTGCCGAAGGGGCGGGTGCCGGAGGCTTGGGTGTTTCGCAGGCGCTGACCATCAGCATCAGCAGGATGGCGAGCGCACTTTTGCCGCAATGGATTTTTTTCACTGGATCGTTCATCATGGCGCGCAAGGAGCAGGGCAACAACGTAAGCAACCGAGACAATGGAAATATTATCGTGGTTCTTGCTGGAGGCGCTCGCCGCCATGGCGCTGCTGGGTCTGGTGGTATGGTGGACATGGCCGCGCTCGCCTAACTCACCTAAGGCGGATACGCACAGCGGCAGCGATCAAAAAAACGGCCACGGCGATCAACGGGAATGACAAGTAAGACAAATAAGGCGAATAATCGCCGCGCTTAATGCAGGACGCGCGGCATCGACAGCGTGAATTCCGGTATCACCACATCGAATTTGGCGCCGTCGTCCGCCACCATCTGGTAGCTGCCGCGCATGGTGCCGACCGGCGTGGCGATGGCCGAACCGCTGGTGTATTCAAAACTTTCGCCCGGACGCAAATGCGGTTGCTCGCCCACCACGCCCTTGCCGCGAACCTCCTGCACTTTATCGGTGGCGTCGGTAATGACCCAGTGGCGGCTGATTAACTGCGCGGCGGCGCTGCCGGTGTTGGTGATGGTAATGGTGTAGGCGAACACGTAGCGGTCGTTGGCCGGATCGGATTGATCGGCGATGTAGACCGTGCGCGTTTTGACGGAGATATCGTGGGGTTTGTTGGGCATGGGCGGCAGTGGGTTCAGTGACTGCGTAGTATACGCGACGTAGGCCAGCGGTACGCAGGGCGGCGGCGAAACCGTTACAATATCCGCATGAAATTTCGCAACATACGCATCGCACCCAGTATTTTGTCCGCTGATTTCGCGCGCCTCGGCGACGAGGTGAAAAGCGTGGTCGCAGCCGGCGCCGACCTCATTCACTTTGATGTGATGGATAACCACTACGTGCCGAATCTCACCATCGGCCCGCTGGTGTGCGAGGCCATCCGCCCGCATGTGCAAGTGCCCATTGACGTGCATTTGATGGTCAAGCCGGTGGATCGCATCGTGCCCGATTTCGCCAAGGCCGGCGCCAATATCATTTCGTTTCACCCCGAGGCCTCCGAGCACATCGACCGCACCATCAGCCTGATACACGATAACGGCTGCAAAGCAGGGTTGGTGTTTAACCCCGGCACGCCGCTGCATTATCTCGATCATGTTTTGCATACGCTTGATCTGGTGCTCATCATGTCGGTGAACCCCGGTTTCGGCGGGCAGAAATTTATCCCCGAAGCGCTGAACAAGTTGCGCGCCGTGCGGCAAAAAATAGATGCCAGCGGCCGCGATCCCGACGCGATCTGGCTCGAAGTCGATGGCGGCGTGAAGATCGACAACATCGCCGCGATTGTTCAGGCGGGGGCGGATACCGTGGTCGCGGGATCGGCGATATTCGGCACGAAGGATTACAAAGCCACCATTGACGCCATGCGCGCCGCGCTCGCGGCAGGCTGATTTTATTCGGAGTTTGTTGTGACGCGCACTTCACCCACTTCATCATTACGCACGCCCTTGCAGGTAAAAGCCGTCATGATCGATCTCGACGGCACGCTGCTCGACACCATTCCCGATCTCGCCGCGGCCGCCAACCTGATGTTGACGGAACTGAAGATGCCCGCGCTGCCGGAAGCGGTGATCCGCAACTTTGTCGGCAAGGGCATCGACAACCTGATCGAGCGCACACTGACCAACAGCATGGACGCCAAGCCCGATGCCGCGCTGTTTGAGCAGGCATTGCCGATTTATGATCGCTGCTACAAAGCGGTTAACGGCAAGCACACCACAATGTACCCCGGTGTCAAAGAGGGCCTTGACCTGCTGCGCGCGCAGGGCTATCCGCTCGCGTGCGTGACCAACAAGTCGGAGCGTTTTACGCTGCCGTTGCTCGATTACGTGTCGTTGTCGCAGTATTTTGTGAGCGTGGTGGCAGGCGACACGCTGCCGCGGAAAAAGCCCGACCCCGCGCAATTGCTGCACGCATGCAGGCAATTGAACGTCGCGCCCGCCGACATGCTGATGATAGGCGACTCCATGAACGACGCGCAGGCCGCGCGCGCGGCGGGTTGCCCGATTTTTTGCGTGACCTACGGTTACAACGAAGGCCACGATGTGCGGACGCTGGATGTGGATGCGATCGTAGCTTCGCTGATTGATGCTACTCGCTTGATTTCAAAGAAAATTTAACCATGAAGGAAGCTGAGTTCAAGCAGCTGGCGCAGGCGGGCTACAACCGCATTCCCCTGGTGCTGGAGACGTTCGCCGATCTCGACACGCCGCTGTCGATCTATCTCAAGCTCGCCAACCAGCCGTACACCTACTTGCTCGAATCCGTGGTCGGCGGTGAGCGTTTCGGACGCTATTCATTTATCGGCCTCGCGGCAAGAACACGCATCGAGGTGCGCGGCTATCAATGCACGGAGTTTTCCGGCAAGTCGATCAAGCAGCAGATGACGGTGGGTGATCCGCTGGATTACGTCGAGAAAACTCTCGCGCAATTCAAAGTCGCCCCGCTTGAAACGACAGCCAAGCTGCCGCGCTTTTGCGGCGGGCTGGTGGGCTATTTCGGCTACGACACCGTGCGCTACATCGAGAAAAAACTCGCGCATACGCAAAAGCCCGATCAACTCGGCACGCCCGACATCGCGCTGCTGGTGTCGGAAGAAATCGCCATTGTCGATAATCTGTCGGGCAAGCTGTTGTTGGTGGTGTACGCCACGCCCGGCGAGCCGGATGCTTTTGAAAAAGCGCACGCACGCCTGGCGGCGTTGCTGAAAAAATTGCGCGAACCGGTGGTGATTCCACCGGCGAGCAGCGCCCCATCGGCACAGGCGGTGTCCGGGTTCGGCCAGGCGGCTTATCACATCGCCGTGGAGCGCGCAAAAAAATACATTTTCGACGGCGACATCATGCAGGTCGTGCCCTCTCAGCGCATGGTGAAACCGCTGCGCGCCACGCCGCTCGCGCTGTATCGCGCGCTGCGTACGCTGAATCCGTCACCTTATATGTATTACTTTGACTTTGACGATTTTCACGTGGTGGGCGCGTCACCCGAAATCCTCGCGCGCCTTGAAGGCGACACCGTGACGGTGCGTCCCATCGCCGGCACCCGCAAGCGCGGCGCCACCGCCGAAGAAGACAAGGCGCTGGCGGAAGAATTGATCGCCGATCCGAAAGAGCGCGCCGAACACATCATGCTGATGGACCTCGGCCGCAACGACGCCGGCCGCGTGTCGCAAATCGGCACGGTGCATGTCACCGAGCAAATGGTGATCGAACGCTACTCGCACGTAATGCACATCGTCTCCAACGTCGAAGGCAAAATCAAGCCCGGCCTGGGCGCGATCGACGTGCTGCGCGCCACCTTTCCGGCGGGCACCGTATCCGGCGCGCCCAAAGTGCGCGCGATGGAAATCATCGACGAACTGGAGCCGGTCAAACGCGGCATCTACGCCGGCGCGGTGGGTTATCTCGGCTTTGACGGCAACATGGATGTCGCCATCGCGCTGCGCACCGGCGTGGTGAAAGACGGTGTGCTCTACGCGCAAGCGGGCGGCGGCGTGGTCGCCGATTCCGAACCCGAAGCCGAATGGCAGGAAACGCAGAACAAGGCGCGCGCTTTGTTACGCGCGGCGGAGATTGCCGAGGCGGGGCTCGACAGCAAGATTTGATCTTGCGCCAAACCGTTCAGCGCGGGTTGATCACCTGCGCGCCGAATTCACTCAAGGTGCGGTCAGTGCTCAACAGCCGATAGCCCAAGTGTTTGGCCTGTGCGTACAGCAAACGGTCAAACGGATCGCCGTGTTTTTGCTGTAACGCGCATGAAAGCAAGATCGGTTCCAGCGACAGCGAGCACAGGCGAAAGCCGTCACGCAATGCCTGTTCAACGACGCGGCGCGGTTGCAGGTTGATCTTGCCTTTGCGCCATTTGACTCCGGGGATCCAGCACCACCCGCCCAGTTCCCACTGTGAGCAAGTCGCCGAAGCCGGCGTTCATTCCCAGGACGACGGGAG
>JANPOH010000377.1:0-2505 GCA_031427895.1 Betaproteobacteria bacterium | reverse complement strand
GCATCGCCTCGGGCGCGATGGACGGCATGCTGATGAGAATGTATCCCGCGCCCGCCTCGGCCAGCGTGCCGATGCGGTCGACGATTTCCTGCGGCGAACCCATCAAGGCGCTATCGTCGCTGGCCAGATCGGGATCGGACTGGCTTACAGCGGATTGGGGCGTTTGCGCGCCGCCCGGCGTGCCGTGGACGGCGATGGCGCCGATGCGCTTGAAGGTGTCTTTGCGGCGTTCGAGGGCCTTTTGGCGTTCGGCTTCGGTTTTTACGATAGTGACCGAGCGTGCAATCGCGCAGCGCGTGGCATCGCGCGGCTTGCCGATTTTTTCCAGACCGTCGAGATAAGCACCGGCGCGCGCGCGCACCTGATCGACGGTGGCGAGCTGGTCGAGCATCAGGTTATGGTTCTTGCTGGCGATAAAGGCGATGCCCTGCGGGCTGCCGCCGGCGAGCCAGATCGGCGGATGCGGCCGCTGGATCGGCGCAGGCTCCACCACGATATCCTCGAAATTCCAGCGCTTGCTGCTATGAGAAAAGCGCTCGTCGCTCGCCCATGATTTCAGCATCAGGTTGAGGCATTCCTCGAAGCGCTCCTGCGCTTCGGTGATGGGGATGCAGAACTGGGCGAATTCTTCCTTGCGGTAACCGCGGCCGATACCCAGATCGACGCGGCCCCCGGAAAGCACATCGAGCGTGGCGACCTGTTCGGCCAGCAGCACCGGGTTGTGCCACGGCAACACCACCACGCCCGTGCCCAGGCGTATGCGCGTGGTTTTCGCGGCCAGATAGGAAAGCAGATTCAAAGACGCGGAAAGCTGCCCTTGCCCGGTGAAGTGATGCTCCACCAGGAATATGCCCTCGAAACCGATTTTTTCGGCGGCGAGTACGTAATTAATAAAATCTTTGTAGCCGTGGCTATCGTGCAGCGTGTCTTCGCGACCGACGCGCGCGCCGCCAAAAATACCGAATTTCATGGGGTTGTCCGTGATCCTTTTGTCAGGCCGTGATTGTAGGGAGTGTTACCGGTTGGAAACAAGCGCCATTTTAGCGATGTATTGTTTCCAAAACGGAAATAATCGAGTAACGCCTGCGATTGGGCATAATGTGCGATTCGTAATCGGCAGTGCCGGGAGGCAACAGGATGTTTGAGCAAGACCCTTCATGGATGGTGAGTACCGGCAAAATGATGATGGCGGCGCTGTTTCTGGTGGCCGGCACGCTCAATGTCATGCCGGCGCGCGTCAAAGACCATATCGAGCGCATGGCCGGGTTCGGCGTGCCGCTGCCGGCGGCGGCGTTCTGGATCGGCATCGCGATGGAATTCGTGGGCTGCGCACTGCTGCTCAGCAACTGGCACGCCGATATCGGCGTGTGGCTGCTGATCGCGTTTACCGCCATCGCGGGCGCGATTTTCCATCGCTTCTGGCGGGTGGAAGACCCCATGCGGCGCCACATGCTGCGTATTGCGTTGCTCAACAATGTGGCGGTGATCGGCGGCTTGCTGGTGCTGCTGCACATGGTGAAATGATGGCGAAGGGGTCAGGCCTTGACTATTGCTCACGACTCGATCAATATCCCTCCATGGCCCGCCCCCTGCGAATCGAATTTCCCGACGCAATCTATCACATCACTTCCCGTGGAGATCGGCGCGAGCCGATCTTCGAGGATGACGAAGACCGCCGTGGTTTCTTGACTGTTGTGAGTCAAGCGATGGAGCGCTTTGATGCGACCGTGCTGGCGTACTGCCTGATGAACAATCACTATCATCTGGTCGTTCGCACACGCCGCGCCAACCTGTCGCGTCTGATGCAGCAACTCAACGGCGTTTATACCCAGACCTACAACCGGCGGCACGGCAAAGTGGGGCATTTGTTTCAAGGGCGATTCAAAGGCATTCTGGTCGACAAAGATGCCTATTTGCTGGAAGTCTGCCGCTATGTTGACCTGAATCCGCTGCGTGCACGCATGGTGCGCGATCCCGGTAACTGGCCTTGGTGCAGCTATAGAGCGCATACCGGACGCACGCCACCGCCGGCGTGGCTGGATACATCCGCAGTGCATGGGTATCTCTTGGGCCGGGATGCTGTCACCCCGGCCGATAAACGCAAGGCCGCTGCGCTTTATGTCGCTCTGGTTGCGGCGGGGAAAGGCGTCAAGCTGTGGGACGAAGCGTTGGCGCAACAGATTTTTCTGGGCGGCCCGGAGTTTGTGGAACGCATGCAGGCGTTGATCGACCTTGATCCGGCAACCGCGAAAGATATTCCCCGGCAGCAGCGTCGCGCAATGCCGAAGCCGATCCAGCACCACCTAGACACACACAAGGATCGCAACGCCGGAATACTCGCAGCAACGCGCGACGGCCACAGCATGACCGATATCGCGAAAGTGGCGGGCCTGTCTGTGTCACGCATAAGCCGTATCGCGAGTAGGTTGGCGGCAGAGGCAAAAGGCAATGCCTGACCCCATCGTTCTTTCAAGTTGAGGGACGCGCCTGCTTCTGGCGCGTCCC
>JANPOH010000376.1:0-12704 GCA_031427895.1 Betaproteobacteria bacterium | reverse complement strand
ATACCGCGCTGGGCCACACCATTTATGATCTGCACACGATTATCACTTGGATTTGCGTGGTGATTTTTATCGTGGTGTTCGGCTTCATGTTTTATGCGATATTCAAGCATCGCAAATCGGTGGGGCACAAGGCGGCGAATTTTCATGAGCATCTGGGTGTCGAAATCGCCTGGACTATCGTGCCGTGTTTCATCTTGCTGGCGATGATGGTGCCGGCGACCAAGTCGCTGATTGAATTGCGCGACACGTCCGAGCCCGACATGACGATCAAGGCCACCGGCTATCAGTGGAAGTGGGGCTACGATTACATCAAGGGCGAAGGCGAGGGCATCAGCTTCTACAGCAGTCTGTCCACCCCCCGCTCGCAAATCGACGCAAAAACGCCCGAAGACATTGCCGCGCGCAATGCCAATCCGCACTACCTGCTGGAAACCGATACCCATGTGGTTGTGCCGGTTGGCAAAAAAATCCGCGTGCTGGTGACCGCCGCCGACGTGATCCACGCGTGGTGGGTGCCGGCGCTGGCGGTCAAGCAGGATGCGGTACCGGGGTTTATTCGTGACACCTGGTTCAAAGCTGAAAAGCCCGGCATTTTCCGCGGTCAATGCGCCGAGCTGTGCGGCCAGGGCCACGGCTTCATGCCGATCGTGGTCGAAGTGAAATCGGCGGCTGACTACACCAAGTGGGTCGAAAGCCAGAAAGCCAACATGAAAAAAGCGGCGGTCGCGGATGATCCCGACAAGCCCTGGACGCTTGATGATCTGAAAGCGCGCGGCGAGAAAGTCTATGCCGCTAACTGCGTCGCCTGCCACCAGCCGAACGGCATGGGCGTGCCGAATACCTTCCCTGCGTTGTCGGGATCGAAGATCGTCAACGGGCCGAAAGACGCGCTGTTGGCCGTGGTGCTGGGCGGCGTCGTCAAGGACGGCAAGCCTACGGCGATGGCCTCGTTCAAGCATCTGTCGGACGCCGACCTCGCGGGGGTGATTGCCTACACCCGCAACGCCTGGGCGAACAAGACGGGCGATATGGCCACGCCAGCCGAAGTCAAAGTCGCACGCGCTGCGACGAAATAGAATAAGCATTTGTTTTTAAACAATATTTTTTGATAGAACCGGAGCCAAAATGAGCACCGCACCCCACGACACCACGCATGGTCACGGCCCTGGCGACGCCCACGGCCACGCTCACGACGGTCATGCCCACGACGACCATGCGCACGATCACAAGCCCTACGGAATGATGCGCTGGTTTGGTTCGACCAACCACAAAGACATCGGCACGATGTATCTGTGGTTCAGTTTCTCGATGTTCCTCGTCGGCGGCGTGATGGCGCTGATTATTCGCGCCGAGTTGTTCCAGCCCGGCTTGCAAATCGTGCGCCCCGAGTTCTTCAACTCGATGATCACCTATCACGGCCTCATCATGGTGTTCGGCGCCATCATGCCGGCGTTCGTGGGCTTCGCGAACTGGCTGATCCCGATGCAAATCGGCGCGCCCGATATGGCGTTCCCGCGCATGAACAACCTGTCGTTCTGGCTGCTGCCGCCTGCGGCCATGCTGTTGATCGCGGCGCAATTCGCACCCGGCGGCGGCGCGGGCGTGGGCTGGACCATGTATGCCCCGCTGACCACGCAGGCCGGCCCGGCAATGGACCTCACCATTTTCGCGGTGCATATCCTCGGCATGTCGTCGATCATGGGGTCGATCAACATCATCACCACCATTCTGAACATGCGTGCGCCCGGCATGACGCTGATGAAAATGCCGCTGTTTTGCTGGACGTGGCTGATTACTGCCTACCTGCTGGTGGCGTCGATGCCGGTGCTGGCGGGCGCGGTCACGATGACGCTGACCGACCGCCATTTCGGCACCAACTTCTTTAACGCAGCGGGCGGCGGCGATCCGGTGCTGTATCAGCACATTTTCTGGTTCTTCGGACACCCCGAGGTGTACATCATCGCGATTCCGGCGTTTGGCGTGATCTCGCAGGTGATCCCGGCGTTCTCGCGCAAGCCGCTGTTTGGTTATGCCTCGATGGTCTACGCCACGGCGTCGATCGCGATTCTGTCCTTCATGGTGTGGGCGCACCACATGTACACCGTCGGCATGCCGGTCGAAGCGCAACTGTTCTTCATGTATGCCACCACGCTGATCGCGATCCCCACCGGGGTGAAAGTGTTCAACTGGGTGGCGACGATGTGGAAAGGCTCGCTCACGTTTGAAACGCCGATGCTGTTTGCGCTGGGATTCCTGTTCCTGTTTACGCTCGGCGGCTTCACCGGGCTGGTGCTGTCCATCGTGCCGGTGGACGTGCAGTTGCACGATACCTACTACGTGGTCGCGCATTTCCATTACGTGATGGTGGCTGGCGCGCTGTTCTCCGCGTTCGCCGGCATCTACTTCTGGTTGCCGAAGTGGACGGGCCGCATGTACAACGAAACGCTGGGCAAGTGGCATTTCTGGCTGTCGCTGATTTTTTTCAACGTCACCTTCTTCGTGCAGCACTTCCTGGGCCTCGCGGGCATGCCGCGCCGGGTGCCGGATTACGCGCTGCAATTCGCGGAGTTCAACGCCATTTCGTCGATCGGCGCGTTCGGCTTCGGCATCTCGCAGTTGCTGTTCCTCTACATCGTTATCAAGTGTATTACCCGTGGTGAAAAAGCGGAACAAAAGCAATGGGAAGGCGCCGACAGTCTGGAGTGGACGCATCTGCCCTCACCCGCGCCGTACCACAGCTTTACCACGCCCCCGGTACTGAAGTAAACCATGAGTGCGGTCGATGAAGAAGCGCGCCAACGACAGATCAAACGCAACATTCGCGTTACCGCCGCGGTGTTGTGGTTGATCGTGGCGAGCATTTTCTTTTACATGATCGCGAAATACTATTGGCTCGCCAAGTGAACCAGGGCAATTCAGGAATAATCAGCCGTATCAACCGGCAGGTGTGCGTGCGGTTGAGTCTGTTCGCGCTGCTGATGTTCGGTTTCGGTTACGCGATGGTGCCGTTTTACAAAAAATTCTGCGAAGTAACGGGCATTAACAATCTGTTGCAGCCAAATGCCGCCAAGAGCGAAGTCTCCAACACGCAGATTGATAAATCCCGCTGGGTGACGCTGGAGTTCGATGCCAATGCGCACGGTATGCCGGCATGGCAATTCACCGCAGTGCAAAAGAGCGTGCGCGTGCATCCGGGTGAAATGGTGCAGATTTCCTATGAAGTCAAAAACACCGGCGATAGCGTCCTCGTGGGGCAGGCGATACCGAGCTACGGTCCCAAGCATGGCGCGCCCTTCGTGAAAAAGCTCGAATGTTTTTGTTTTAAGCAGCAGGTGCTGGCCGCGGGTGAGTCGCGCGAGATGCCGGTGCAGTTCGTGATTGACCCGGCGTTGCCCGCCAGTGTGACTACCTTGACCTTGTCGTACACTTTTTTCGAGGTGCCGGGCGCCGATACCAAAAAAGCGTCAACACCGGCGGTAACGGCAGGGAAAGCCAGTTAGATCAGCTTGGATAAAATTGAACCGAAAATAGAACCAGCAATAGAAAGTAAGCAGGAAGCCAGGTCGGCTTCGCTGTTTCAAGCCATAAAAATGGTGCTGTCGGCGTTTATCGGCATACGCAAACAGAACCCGCAGCAAGAGCTTAAAGTGACGCCGTTGCAGGTGGTGATTACCGGCATTATCGCTGGCGCGCTGTTTGTGTTTACGTTAGTCACGGTGGTGCGGCTGGTGTTAAGTAAGTGATTACGCAAATGAGTACGCAAGTGATTACGCAAGTGATGAACGAACGAAAGAACTCGAGGAGAAGTAGATGACGACGCAGCACGATACCGCCACCCCCCCCAGCTCGGCCAACTATTATGTGCCGGGCCTGTCGCATTGGCCGATTACGGCCGCGGTCGCCATGGCCTTGCTGGGCTTCGGCGCGGCTTTCTCGATGAATAACATGACCGGCGGCAACGTGATGCTGCTGCTGGGCTTTCTGGTGCTGTTTGTGATGTTCGCCGGCTGGTTCAGCACGATAGCGCACGAATCCGAAAGCGGCATGTATAACAAACAGGTGGGCATGTCCTTCCGCTGGGGCATGAGCTGGTTCATATTCTCCGAAGTGATGTTCTTCGCGGCCTTCTTCGGCGTGCTGGGCTACATGCGGCTGTATTCGGTGCCCGATCTTGGCACCCTCGAACACCAGCAACTGATGTGGCCCGGTTTCAAGGGTGAATGGCCTACCGCCGGCCCGCACTTCAAGCCCGGTGATTTCACGCCGATGGGCGCGTGGGGCATTCCCGCGATCAACACCGCGCTGCTGCTGACCTCCGGCATCACCATTACCATCGCGCATTGGGGGCTACTGAAGAAAAACCGCGCGCAACTGATCTGGGGTTTGGCCGCGACCATCGCGCTGGGCATGGTGTTCCTTGGGTTCCAGATTTACGAATACATGCATGCCTATTCCGAGATGAACCTCAAGCTCACCAGCGGCGCCTATGGCTCGACGTTCTACATGCTGACCGGCTTTCACGGCTTTCACGTGACGGTGGGCACCATCATGCTGTGGGTGATTCTGTTCCGCAGCGTGGCCGGGCATTTTACGCCTGAAAACCACTTCGGCTTCGAGGGCGTGGCCTGGTACTGGCACTTCGTGGACGTGGTATGGGTGCTGCTGTTTGTGGTGGTGTATTTACTCTAGCCCACGCAGGCGATGGCACAAAAAAACCGCACCCTCGGGTGCGGTTTTTTTTCTCCGGGCCTGAAATGCAATAACTACAATTTGCCCGTGATAAAGCCGAAATGAATTCCCGCCATCAGCAACAGAAACAGCGTCACCGACAGCGCCACGCGCACGGTCAGTGCGCGCACCATGCGTTCGCTGGAGCCGTTATCCTTCAGCATGAAATAAGCGGCCGAGCCAAGGCTGTAGAGGATGAACACGAGGAAAAGTATCACGATATATTTCATCGGCGCAGTGTAAACCAGGCCCGCCGGGAACGCCATTGAGAATCGCGCCGCGTGAATTCAAGCCTGCTGCGTGGGCGACGCTGGCGACGGTTGCCGGGGTGGCGCTCACCATTGCGCTGGGGTTTTGGCAGATGGGGCGCGCCGACACCAAGCAGGCGCTGCAAAGCCGCATTGACGGGTATGCAAAACAGCCGCCGCTGGTGATCGGCGCGGGGGTATTGGATGTCAACACGGTTTTGCTCCGGCGTGTCGAGGCGCGCGGCGGCTTTGACCCGCGTCACGTGGTGTATATCGACAACCGCCACTACAAGCACCAGCCGGGTTATCACGTCTATATGCCGTTGCGGCTTGCCGGCAGTGAAAAATTCGTGCTGGTCAATCGCGGCTGGATCGCCGCCGGCGCCGAACGCCATCGCGTGCCGCCGGCCAAAACCCCGGATGGCGAGGTGGTGGTGCGCGGCACCGCGCTGCAGCCCAGCGAGCGCTTTCTGGAGCTTTCGAGCGACGTCGCCGAGGGCCAAGTCTGGCAAAATATGGTGCTGGCGCGTTACCGGCAGGCAACCCAGCTCGATGTGCAGCCGGTCATCATCCAGCAGACCGAGCCCGTCGCTCAATTCGAGGACGGCTTGATTCGCGATTGGCCGCCGGTCGATCTTAAACGTAACACCCACCTCGCTTACGCCGTGCAGTGGTTCGCATTGGCTGCCGCGATATTCATCACCTATCTGGTTATCAATGTCCGCAGAAGATCCGATTAGATTACGCCATAGCCGGCGCATGCTGCTGCTGATCGCGGCGGTGTGCCTCGCGCCGTTCGTGGCGTCATTCACCTTGTACTATTTCTGGCAGCCGTCGGGGCGCATCAATTACGGCGAGCTGGTCGAAGGCGTGACCTTGCCCGCGGGCAGCCTCGCACCGGCGGGCGCGGGCAAACCGTTTGATTTCACCCAGTTGCGTGGACGCTGGATCTACGTCACCGTTGATGCCGGCGCATGCGACGACTATTGCCAGAAAAAATTGTGGAAGATGCGGCAAGTGCGGCTGACGCAGGGAAAATACCCGGAGCGCATTGAACGCGCATGGCTGGTGAGCGACGTCCAAGCCGTGGCCGCGACGGTGACAAAAGAATACGAAGGCACATGGGTGGTATCCGCGCAGGGCAGTGCGGTGCTGAAAATGCTGCCGTATCGCGCTGCGCTGCACGACCATATTTATCTGGTCGATCCGCTGGGCAATGTGGTGTTGCGTTATCCCAAGGACGCCGATCCCAGCTTGATGAAAAAAGACCTGACGCGCCTGCTCAAAGTGTCGCGTATTGGGTAAACAGGGTAAGTGCTTGTTTAGAAAACTAATTTTATTTACGACTGCGTTCACGCTGGTGGTCGTGGTGGTGGGCGCGTTTGTGCGCCTGACCAACGCCGGTCTGGGCTGCCCGGACTGGCCCGGTTGTTATGGCCAACTCACGCCCGCACAGGCCGCGCAGGACATCGCCAAGGCGGTTGCCGAACAGGGCGGTGTGCATGGCCCCGTGTCGCTCCAGAAAGCGTGGCACGAGATGGGCCACCGTTATCTCGCGGGCATCCTGGGTTTGTTGATCCTGGCTATTGCGGTGATGGCGTGGGCGCAACGCCAGCGGCTGGCGCAGTCGCCCTGGCTGGCCAGCGCCTTGCTGCTGCTGGTGACGTTTCAGGCCGCGCTGGGCATGTGGACGGTGACGATGTTGTTAAAGCCGGTGATCGTGACCCTGCATTTGCTCGGCGGCATGGCGACGCTGGCGCTGCTGACGTGGCTGGCCGCGCGGCAATTGCCGTGGCCGCCAATAGATAGCAATGCGGATAGCGATGCGGATAGCGATGCCCGCGCGGCATTCCTGCGCCCGTGGGCGGCGGTAGGCCTGGCGCTGCTGGCGGCGCAGATCGCGCTGGGCGGCTGGGTCAGCACCAACTACGCCGCCCTGGCGTGCATCGATCTGCCCACCTGCCACGGCGAGTGGATGCCGAAAATGGATTTCCAGCACGGCTTTCAATTACTGCGCGAACTCGGCCAAACCGCGGCGGGCGAGAAGTTAAGCTACGACGCGCTGACCGCGATCCACTGGACGCATCGCGTGGGCGCGGTGGTGGTGACCTGCTACCTTGCGTGGCTGGCATGGCGGGCCGCGCGCATTGAAAGTCTGCGCGCGCTCGCCGTGGCGACGGGCGTGTTGCTGGCGCTACAGGTTTCGCTGGGCATCGGCAACATTTTGACCGGTTTGAAGCTCGCGGTGGCGGTGGCGCATAACGCCGGGGCCGCGCTGTTGCTGGTGGCGCTGGTGGTGCTAAACTTCGCGCTTTCCGTCAGGCCTCGATCGTAAATCGCAATGTCCTCCAGCATCGCCAACCCCACGCCCACCCTCGGCTCGCGCGTGCAGCAGTTCTACCTGCTGACCAAGCCGCGCGTGGTGTCGTTAATCGTGTTTACCGCCATCATCGGCATGCTGCTGGCCGTGCCCGGCATGGTGGCGCTGCAACCGTTTCTGGCGGGCACCGTGGGCATCGCGCTGGTGGCGGGCGCGGCTGCCGCGATGAACTGCCTGGTGGAACAAAAAATCGATGCCATCATGGCACGCACCCGCGCCCGCCCCTTGCCGCGCGGGCAACTCACGTCGGTGCAAACCTTGTTCTTCGCCAGCAGCGTCGGCGGCCTCGGGCTGGCGATTCTGTATCTGTGGGTCAACGCGCTGACGATGTGGCTGACGCTGGCCACCTTCGTCGGCTACGCCGTGGTCTATACCGTGATCCTCAAGCCGCTGACGCCGCAGAACATCGTGATCGGCGGCGCATCCGGCGCGATGCCGCCAGTGCTGGGCTGGGCCGCGATGACCGGCGAAGTCACCGCCGAGGCGCTGACGCTGTTCCTGATTATTTTCGCGTGGACGCCGCCGCATTTCTGGGCGTTGGCGCTGTACCGCCGCGAAGAATACGCCAAGGCCGGCGTGCCGATGCTGCCGGTCACGCATGGCGAAAAATTCACCCGGCTCAATGTGCTGCTCTACACCATCATTCTTGTCGCCTGTTCGCTGCTGCCGTTCACGGTGAAGCTGTCGGGGCTGATTTATCTGGTCTCCGCGCTGGGGCTGGGCGCGGGGTTCATGGTGTATGCGATAAAAATCTATCGCAATTACAGCGACCAACTGGCGCGCAAAACCTTCCGTTTTTCGATTATTTATCTCACCGCGTTGTTTGCCGCGCTGCTGATCGACCACTACGTTCGCGTGGTGTTTTAGCGCGATGAGAGCACTGGTTTCCGCGGCCTTGATCGCCCTGGCATGCGCGCTGGCCGCGTGCGATAAGCCCGCCGCGCCGAAATTCCAGTTGACCGATGTCACTGGCGCGAATTTCGGCAAGGCGCTGGCGCTCACCGATCACAATGGCAAGCCGCGCACGCTGGCCGATTTTCAGGGCAAGGTGGTGGTGGTGTTTTTCGGCTTCACGCAGTGCCCCGACGTGTGCCCGACCACGCTCGCTGAAATGGCCAAGGTGGTGAAGGAGCTCGGCGCCGACGGCGGCAGGGTTCAGGTGTTGTTCGTCTCGGTTGACCCGCAGCGCGACACGCCTGAATTGCTCAAGCAGTACGTCACCGCGTTTCACCCATCGTTTCTCGGTTTGTCGGGCGACGCCGAGGCCACCGCGCGCACCGCGAAAGAATTTAAAGTCTACGTGCAAAAGCAACCGCCGACCAAGGGCGGCGGCTACAGCGTCGATCACTCGGCGGGCACGTTTATCCTTGACGGCCAAGGCCGGCTGCGGCTGTTCGCGCAGTACGGCGCGGGCGCGCCGGTGTTGCTGGGCGATATCAGGACGCTGCTGAAACAGGCGGGCTGATTTCGCTGGCGAAGGTCAAACACGCCGCAAAGGCGCAAAGAACCCTCTCATCGGCATGCGTTTTCTTTGCGTTGCCTTCGCGCCTTCGCAGTGATCCGTTGAAATTGACGTTAAAGTTTTGCAACAAAAAAATCCCGGCCTAAGCCGGGATTTTTCATCCAGGCGTGCGGCGACAACTTACGCGGCCATCGCCCCCTTCATTTTTCCCAGCGCCTTGCTTTCGATTTGGCGTATGCGCTCGGCGGATACGCCGAATTCGCCCGCCAGATCGTGCAGCGTCGCCGGGTCTTTTTCGGTGAGCCAGCGTGCTTCGATAATGCGGCGGCTGCGCGCATCCAGACTGCCGAGCGCCTTGCCCAGCCCTTCGCCGCGCAGACGCGCGTTTTGTTCCTGTTCGATCACCACGCCGGGTTCCGCGTCTTCGGCGGCGAGATAGGTGATCGGACCGTAGGTATTGTCATCATCATCCGCGCTGCCGGGTTCGAGCGCGACATCCCGCCCGCCGAGACGGGTTTCCATTTCGACCACTTCCTCGGGTTTGACGCCCAGTTGTTTAGCGATCAGCTTCACATCGTCGCTGCCCAGCGTGTTCAATCCCGGCTTCATACTGCGGAGATTAAAAAACAGCTTGCGCTGCGCCTTGGTGGTGGCGATTTTGACAATGCGCCAGTTACGCAAAATATACTCGTGCATCTCGGCGCGGATCCAATGCACCGCAAACGACACCAGTCGCACGCCGCGCTCCGGGTCAAAACGCTTCACCGCCTTCATCAGGCCGATATTGCCTTCCTGAATCAGATCGGATTGCGGCAGGCCGTAGCCCATATAGCCGCGCGCGATCGACACCACCACGCGCAGGTGCGACACCACCAGCTCCCGCGCTGCGTCGAGATCTTCGTGATCGCGGAAACGGCGCGCGTAGCCGGTCTCCTGCTCCTGCGTCAGGAACGGAAAACGGCTGACCGACTGGATGTAGGTATCCAAGCTGCCCCCAGCCGACGGCATCGGTAACGCCAAAGTAGACATGTTGCTTGCCATATTGTGCTGCCTCCCATTGCGGTTGCCATGTTAGCACTCTTACGATGAGAGTGCCAAACAGGCGGAAAGTTCCATATCGATTAATGTAAAAATAGTTAATAAAAACAAATACTTATATATTATATTCGAGATTGGATTCTGCCGGATTTCTATTCGCGGGCAGCCGCGCACTGCCATTGTAAAGCTGAATCGATTATCTACTCAGCAGTGCCAGCCCGGCGCGTTGGTTTAGTATGAGGGGGGCGAGTCGCGGCCGGTTCTTGAGTGCGTTGGCTTGGTTAAAATCGAGCCTGAACCCTTTGATTCGTTATGCAATTAAGCAAGCCATGACCCAATACTGTTCACTTAATACCCGTTCGCCCTGAGCCTGTCGAAGGGTCTTGCTATGACGCAGGGCTTCGACAAGCTCAGCCCGAACGGATTAAATTGGCTAAGTGAACAGCATTGAGCCATGACCCCATTGTCGCCCCAGTTATACATACTCTCCCCCACCCGGAGGGAGCGCAGCGTATTCCGGAAGCTGTCTGACCCACAACGAAAAGCACACCGGTGGCGCCAGCGGGTTTCCGTTATGATATGACCAACATCATGACCAACTGGAGCACCCCATGCCCGGCATCAATCTGGCCGAAGCCAAAGCCCACTTGAGCGAGCTGGTGAGCAAGGCCGAAAGCGGCGAAGAAACCATCATCATGCGTCGCGGCGAAGCTGTCGCCAAACTCGTGCCTTTTTCCACGCCCAAAAAAGCGCTGCGCGCACGCGCGCCATTTCGCGCCACCTTGCGCAAGGCGAAAACACCGAGCACGGACTTGATACGCAAGTTGCGCGATGAAGGCTACTGATGATTTATCTGGACACCAGCTTTATAGCCCCGCTGGTTATCGCCGAAGACAGCAGCGACGAGATCGAAGCCCTCGTCGTCAAAGTAAAGTCAGGTGATCTGGCGACGAGCCTGTGGACGCAGATTGAAATCGCCAGTCTCATCGCGCGCAAAATGCGCATGGGTGAATTGACCGTTGCGGAAGCGGATGCCGTGCGCGGCGAGTTCCACAAGATTCTGGATGAATCGTTCAGCGTCATTTTGCCCACGGCGGCAGACTTTGATACAGCGCAGGATTACCTCGCCACCCCCAAGACCGGCCTGCGGGCCGGCGATGCGTTTCATCTGGCCATTGCGGCAAATCACGGCGCCCGCAAGATTTGGTCACTGGATCAAGGATTCATCAAAGCCGGGAAACAACTCAAGTTGCCGGTTGGTGCGGGGTAAATTCGACGCCGGCCCCTTAGACTTGTGGCCACCTGTTTGACGGAACCGGGAAAGCCGGGGGAACCATAACGCAACGCCAGTTTCACACTCACCGGAGCAGCAATGCCGCGAAAACAGCTCGTCGCCTATGCGTTTACGTTCCTCGCCGCGTTGGGGCTGGGCATGTACCTGCTGCTGCCAGCGGAATCCGAACTGCGGCTCTTGGGCCTGATCGTTGTGATTTTATGGCTACCCATGGCGCTACGATACGTGAGCAGGCTGGCCAAAGAACGCGCCACCGCGCTGCTGCTGCCCAAGACAAGCCCGCCCGCGTCCCACCCCCGCGAGATTAATGCGACGCTTGAAGCAACGTTTTCCGTTACGGTCGGCACGGACTTGATGCGCGTGGACGTGGATAGCGGCATTCTGGATCTGCGCTGCCTGCTGGCACTGGGCACCGACGGGTTCAGCGCAAGACTATGGCGCGCGGACAAAATCACGGGCCCCTGGCCCAGCGACGAAAAGCTGATCCTGAACGCGGAATTCCTGGTTCCAGAGCGTGCGTTACCGCGTTTCCCCGTCGATACGATGGCACAGGTACTGTTGCGCGACACCTTTATCGGCACCGTCAGGGTGTTGAACGCGAACGCGCCGATGGGTGCGGCGTGAAATTCACTGTGCCTGCGCTGAGGCGCTTTTCTTGATTCTTGTAAGATTTAGAGCAATATACGCAACTTACGGAATATAAACATGAAAACCATTACATCCAGCGAGGCGCAAAAAAACTTCGGTGCGGTAATCGACTACGCCATCACGGGAGAAAGTATCCGGGTAACGCGCTACGGTCGGCGCGGTGTTTATGTCATCGCCGAAAACGAGGCCTCGAACGAAATGGTACGCAAGCTCGCCGCTCGCCGCATGATCGTGCGCCTTAAGTCGATGCAGACCTCGGATGCGGCGAAGAAGCTCACGCAGGACGACGTTAACAATCTCATAGAAGACTGCTTTGCCTAAACCCATCGTCCTCGATACCAATTTCATCGGCAGTGCGCCGTATGCGGTGTATCACCCACGACATGCGGCGCAATGCGCTTCGCTTATTGGCACCCTACGGATTGCGGGTTACGCGCGTTACACCGCCGTGTTCAACGCGTTCAAGCGGCTGTCCAAAGGCTATTCGGCGGACGAGCGCACGGCCTTGTTTCACAACACGGCGGCCCGGGCGTATCGGATCGCGGCCTAACGGTTAAGGTTAGATCGTGCAAGTGGGCGCAAAGGGGTGCAAAGGCCTTGACTGTTGCCTTTGCCGTGCAAAACGTAGGGTCACATAGGCAATAGTCAAGGCCGACTCCTTCGGTACGTGTATCTGTTACCGTATATCTATATGAACTGTGGATTACTAACAAATAAGGAGTTCCCAGATGACCGATACGCACGCATTGGGTTCTTTCACTGTCATTATCGTGTTGTTTTTAATTGTTTTAGCGATTCTTTGGTTCTTATTGCCGTTCGCTATTTTTGGCACGAAAAATAAGCTAGATCAGTTAATTCATGAAGCAAAGAAAACAAACCAAGAGTTAGTAAATTTTGCTTCGTCAG
>JANPOH010000375.1:0-2095 GCA_031427895.1 Betaproteobacteria bacterium | reverse complement strand
TGCGCCCTCTCCCGCCGGCTCGAACCCGGCGCTGCCCCACGCCCGGGTCGACGCCGCGGCCCATGGCTGGTCACCACCGACGAAGTGGCGGACCCGCAAAACCTCGACATGTGGCTCGACGTGAACGGCAAGCGCATGCAGTCGGGCAATACCCGCACCATGATTTTCGGCGTGCGTAAACTGATTTCGTATTGCAGCCATTACATGACACTGCTGCCGGGCGACGTGATCTGCACCGGCACGCCGCCGGGCGTCGGCTTGGGCGTAAAACCCAACCCCGTGTTCCTCAATGTCGGTGATGTGGTGACGCTCGGTATTCAAGGGCTGGGACAACAGCAACAGAAGATCGTCGCCTCTGTTTAATGGCTGTGCCTGAAACCATTGCGAGTTCCGGATTCCCGCTGGGATTTCGGACGCGCAGTGGCACGCAACGCCCCGGCGTGATCTTGGGCGCCGCCGGGCGCGATGTGTTCAAGGTCGAAGCGCGCCACCTTTCCGGTAGTCATCAGAAAGAAGCCGTCGTCACCGAGGGTGAACACGGCAGCGCATGGCGCATGGTCAGCGACGAAGGCGTGCATATCATGGGCGACGATCTCGCGCCCTTCCCCCTCGGTTTTTTCAATGCCGGTTTGCAAGCGGATCTGGCGAATCGTTTGCTGTTTCTGGCGCGCTTGCAGGGCGTGCCCCTTGACGACGTGGAAATCCGCTGCCGCACCGGCTACAGCATGACCGGCGCGTTTTATCGCGGCGACGGCGTGGGCTATGCCGAGCCGGCGAAGCTTCACATCGCGATTCGTTCATCAGCCCCGGCCGCTAGCGTCGCTGCGCTGGTAGCCGCCGCCGTACACGCATCGCCCGCGCTGGCGGCCATGCGCCAGCCGGTGGAAAACACCTTTGCGATCTACGTCAACGGTAAACGCCGCGCGGTTACCACGCTGCCGGAGGCGGGCGGCACCGATGCGCCCGATCCGCTGAAAACCTACGCCAGCGTACCTGCGCCCCACGCAGGCAATCCGACACACCCGCATCTGATCCTGAAAACAGGCCAAAAGCGCGACGGCACGCCGACGCTCGCCGCGCCTGCCGCCACGCCCGATCAGCGCATCGTGCGCGAGGTCGCGGGCATGTGTCGCGTGAACAAAGATGGCACCACAAATACGGATGTGGCGCTGCAACTGCCCGGCATGAGCCACTTCGCGATTCAATCCGATGAAAGCGTCGCCGACCGCGCACCCAGCGGCCTTGCGCTGTTGACGGCGGGCATTGCGTTTTGCTACATGACGCAATTGTCGCGCTACATCGATTACATGAAATACAAAATCCGCCACGTGCGGCTGGTGCAGTACAACCCGTACACGTTCGATGGCATCACGGGCGGCATCGAGCCGGTGGCGACCCACTTGTTTCTGCACGGCGATGAAGCCGATGCAACGCACGAAAAATTCATGCACATTTCAGCGGTCACGTGCTACCTGCACGCCACGCTGAAGGCTGCGCTGACGCCCGAGATCATCGTTGAACTAAACGGTCATATCATTTAAATATTGTTTAAAAACAAATACTTAGGATACTTCATGATTAACGCGGCCATTATCGGTCTGGGCTGGTGGGGAAAAACCATCGTCAATGCGATACAAGGCAAAAGCGACAAGGTTCGCTTCGTGCAGGGCGTGAGTTTTGAGCCGGACACGGTACGCGATTACGCAAAAGAAAAAGGTTTCACGCTATCGAGCACGCTCGACGCCGCCCTGGCCGATCCGCAAGTACACATGGTGTGGCTCGCGACACCGCATTCGACACATCGCAAGCTGGTTGAACAAGTCGCCGCGGCGAAAAAACCCGTGTTTTGCGAAAAACCCTTCGCGCTGAAATTCAACGACGCGCTGGCGATGGTCGATGCCTGCAAAAAAGTCGGCGTGCCGGTGGGCGTGGGGCAAAACAAACGTTTTTGGCCGTCGATGGTGGAACTGCGGCGTGTGGTCGCCAGCGGCGTGCTGGGCCGCGTGCTGCACATCGAGGGCCACTACAGCAATGAGAACTCCAGCAATTTTTTCGCGCCGTGGCGCGATCTGCCGAGCGAAACACCAGGCGCGGG
>JANPOH010000374.1:0-1787 GCA_031427895.1 Betaproteobacteria bacterium | reverse complement strand
GCCGCATCCTTAAGCAAAACATCGTGGTGGAAAAACATCGCGGGGGCAGCAGGCAATGCGGCGGCGGTCACGGTGTCGGGCGGCAACCCAGACGGGCATACGCTGTTTTTCTCGTCCCATCCGGTGTTCGCGGTAAATCCGGTGCTATATGAAAAATTGCCGTTTAACCCGGACGACTTTCAGCCGGTGGCGCAGGTAAGCCAGGCCTCGCATGTGCTGCTGGCGACGCCATCGCTGTCCGCGACGCGCGTGTCCGATCTGATCGCGCTGGCCAAAACCAAACCGCGCTCAATCAACTTCGGTTCCGGCGGGCCGGGCACCTCGCTGCATCTGGCGGGCGAACTGCTTAACTACAGCGCGAAAATCGAACTCGTGCATATTCCTTATCGCGGCGCGGCACCGGCGGTGGTGGCGCTCATCAGCAACGAAATTCAATTGCTGTTCGACAACTCGATGACCGCCATCGGCCACTTGCGCGGCGGTCGCGTTAAGGCGCTGGGCATTGCGGCCAAGGCGCGGCTTGCCGCCATACCCGACGTGCCGACACTCGATGAATCCGGCGCGCCGGGTTTTGAAGCCGGCATTTCGCACGGCGTGCTGGTGCTCAAAGCCGTGCCCAAGCCGGTGGTGGCCACGCTCAACCGGGCCATCAACACCGCCATCGGGGACGCTGAATACAAATCCGCGATGGCCGAACTGGGCGGCACCTTGATCGGCGGCACGCCCGAACAGTTCGCGAAATTTATCGCGGCGGAACGTGCAAAGTACTCCGAACTCATCAAGAAGCAGGGTATCAAGGCAAACTAGGCGGACGACGCACCGTAGAGCATTGCCGTCGGCAAGCTGAATTTCATATAACTACATGTTTTTATTGAATATTTTATGCATATCGCGAATGCCGCCCATAGCTACGAAACTCTCATCATCGGCGGCGGCATCGCCAGCCTGACGTGCGGCCTGCGCCTTGCCGAGCAGGACGTGAAAGTCGCCATTCTCGAAAAAGGCGAGACCGATAAATACCTGTGCAACTCGCGCATCTGCGGCGGCGCGTTTCATGTGTCGTACCGCGACGTGATGGAAGCGCCCGAGGTGTTGATGAAAGCGATGACCGGCAAAACGCAGGGTTTTTCGCGCCAGAGTTTTCTGGATGTGATGGCGAACGAACCCGGCAAAACCGTGAACTGGCTCAAAACCAAGGGCCTGCGTTTTATCAAGGTGGGTGATGCGCCGCATCGGCGCACCACGCTCGCCCCGCCCATCGCCACCAAGGGCCGTGACTACTGGCACGGGCGCGGCGGCGATGTGATGTTACGCACACTGCATGCCGAATTAAAAAAGGCCGGGGCCACGCTGCTGCTGGGCACGCGCGCGTTGCATCTGCGTATGGCGGGCGGCCAGTGCGTGGGCGTTGAAGCCGAGCAAAATGGCACGCGCGTGAATCTCGATGCGCGCAACGTGGTCATCAGCGACGGCGGCTTTCAGGCCAATCTCGAATTGCTCAAGGAATACATCTCTCCCGCGCCGGAAAAAATCCGCCAGCGCAACGCGCAAACAGCCAAGGGCGATGGCCTGAAAATGGCGCGCGCGGCGGGCGCGGCGCTGGTGGGTATGAATCGTTTTTACGGCCACGTGCTGATTCAGGACGCGATGACCAACGACGACCTGTGGCCGTTTCCGCTGATGGACGATTTGTGCTGCGGCGGCGCGATGGTGGATACCAGCGGCAAACGTTTCGTCGATGAAGGCTTGGGCGGCGTGTATCTCGCCAATCACATCGCCGGCATGCA
>JANPOH010000373.1:0-2630 GCA_031427895.1 Betaproteobacteria bacterium | reverse complement strand
GGTGACGCCCGGAATCTCGGTCATGCCGTAGCCGCCGATCAGAACAGGAATGCCGAATTCATTGCGGAAGGTATCCGCGTAGCTGCCGCGCACGCCATACACCGCGCGTATTCGATGGTCGGCCCGATACTCACTGCGCGGCCGGTTTTGCAGGATGGTGCCCATCGCCTCGATGATGTTGACTTCGGTAGCCCCCGTTTCTGCGGCCACCTGCCAGAACGTCGACGCGGAAAACCTCGGCACGATCACCAGAGCAGCACCCGCCGCCAGCGTGCCCGCCACCGAGTAGAAATTCGCGTTGATGTGAAACATCGGCAGCACCACCATCACCCGGTCATCGTCCTGCAAATACACGCGCTGCACAAACGCCTCGCCGCCGGTGACGAAGCTGCGCTGGCTATGCATCGCGCCCTTGGGAAAACCAGTGGTGCCGGAGGTGTAGACGATCAACACCGTGTCGTCGGCGGTGATGTCGTTGGGCAGCGCCACGGGCGGCACGGTTGCGGCAAGTTCACTCAACAGCGGCACGCCGTCGTTCGCATTATCAAGCGAAGCAAACCACGGCGGCACGGCCAGCCCCTGCGCCGCCTGCCGCGCCACCGCCAGCGTATCGCTCGCCGCCAGCACCGCGCTCACCTCGGCATGATGAAACACATACTTAGCCTCCTGCACGCCGAACTCAGGATTCACCGGCGCCATGATCGCGCCGATGCGCGCCAACGCGAACAACGCCAGCACATGGCCGTCGCAGTTGCGCGCCATCACCGCCACACGGTCGCCTTTTTTAATGCCGCGCGACACGAACAGCCGCGCGGTGCGTTCCACTTCGTCGGCGAAGGCCTGCCACGACCGCGATTTTCCGTTAAAACAAATGAATTCGCGTTGCGGATCACGGGCGGCGCGGCTGGCGAAAGCGGCATTGAGGGTGTAGTCGTGGGCGGCGTACAGGCGCAGGACTTCGAGTGGTTTTTTCATTATTGGGAAAGCATCAGGAAACATCCATAAAATCCATGGCTATCATACCGTCACCAGTAAGCGCGCTGACAGGTAGCAGCGGCATACTTGATCGATCACAGTACGCCGTGCATCGCCTTTTGGATTAACTTCATAACTATTTGTTTTCATTGCATTATTCAATTTCCACCATGAGCAACCGCGCCCTTCCTGCCCTTCCCGCGCTTATTGCGACCACCGGGGTGGCGCTGTTCGCAAGCACCGCCGCCGCTCAACCCGCTGCAACAAATTCAGTTCAGCCCGCTTCGATCAGATCAGAACAGCCCTACCCCGCCAAACCGGTCCGCCTCATCGTCGGCCAAACCGCCGGCGGCATCTCGGACATGATCGCGCGCCTGTTCGCGCAGCGTGTCACCGAAATCTTCAAGCAAGCCGCCGTGGTGGAAAACCGCGCGGGCGCGGCGGGCGGCATCGGTACCGAGATGGCGGTAAAGGCTGCGCCGGATGGTTACACCTTGCTGCTCTCCTCCGCCGGGCCGATTGTGATTAACCCCGCCTTGTATCCCAAGCTCGGCTACGACCCGCTACGCGATCTGGCGCCGATTGCGTTTATCGCGTCCTCGCCGCTGGTGCTGGCGCTGCATCCTTCGGTGCCCACCAGAACCGTGAAGGATTTGATCGCACTGGCGACGCACACCAAGGCGCAGCCCGACAAATTGAGCTACGGCTCCGGCGGCAACGGCTCGCCGCCGCATCTGACCGCCGAGTTGTTCAAAAGCATAACCGGCGCGCGCATGACGCATGTGCCGTTTAAAGGCTCCGCGCCGAGCGTGATCGCCCTGGTCGGCGGGCAAATTGACCTGTCGTTTTCCACGGTGGCGATCACGCTTCCGCAATTAAAGGCCGGACGTATCCGCGCGCTGGCGGTGACATCGCCGCAACGCTCGCCCGCCCTGCCGCGGTTGCCGACGATGCAAGAGGCCGGCCTGCCGGGCTTTGAATCACAGCAGTGGTTTGCGCTATTCGGCCCGGCGGCGTTGCCGAAAGACATCATCACGCGGCTCAACACCGAAGTGACGCGCTGGCTGGAATCAACCGACGCGCGCACACGGCTATCCAATGAAGGCGCCGAGCCGGGCCGGCTCACGCTGAATCAATTCGTCGCGTTCATCCGCACCGATGCGGCGCGCTGGATGAAGGTGATTAAGGCGTCGGGGGCGACGGCGGAGTAGGCGGCATACTGGCGCATACGCGCGATCCCGCCACGACACCGGCCATGACACCCGCCGCCGAAAACGCACTCATCGGCTGCGGCAAGGGTGTATCAGGCTACATGTATCACACCATCCCTTGCGTGCTGCATGTGTGGCTCACGCATCAGTCGGATTATCGCGCCGCTGTCACCGTCATGATTCGCCTCGGCGGCGACGCCGACACCACCGCAGCAATAGTGGGCGCCATCGTCGGCGCCCGCGTGGGAAAGGATGGCATACCGGCAGATTGGCTGCGCGATCTGTGCGAGTGGCCGCGCACCGTGTTGTGGATGGAAGCGCTGGGCGCGCGGCTGGCCGCTTGCGCGGGCGGTCAGGCAGTTCGGCCGATGCGAGTCAACCCGCTTAGCCTGCTATTGCGAAACGTGTTTTTTATGGTCGTGGTGCTGCTGCATGGCTTTCGGC
>JANPOH010000372.1:0-2866 GCA_031427895.1 Betaproteobacteria bacterium | reverse complement strand
CGACCGACCGGGAAAAGCAAAGTCAATTGCAGCGTCTGCGCGATTTTCAGGCGCGCCACCAGGATGAGGCACCGATGGCATTGAAGCGTCTGCAGGAAGTCGCGATGGCCAACGGCAATGTGTTCGCCGAATTGATGAACGCGGTGCGCGCCTGCTCGCTCGGCCAGATTACGCAGGCGTTGTTCGAGGTCGGGAATGCTCACTGGGGGTCACAAGAGGCGGGGCGGCGCATTGTAACCCGGGAGCAGCGCAGCGTATTCCGGGCTACGCTTGCTCCGGACTGTTATCGCACTATCGAAATTTATAGCTTGGGCGCCGTCAGTTAATAACGCGCGAGCGCCGCGTCGCGCGCGGGTTTATCCAGCCGCGCCAGCGCTTTCACTGCCTCGAAAAATTTCGGCAAGTCGTTGCCCTGCTCGCGCAACATGGCCTCGAACGCGGGCACTTGCTGCGTGTAAATCGACACCGACACCAGCAGCGCGTTATTGGGCTTTTGCGCGAACCAGCGATCATAGCCGGCGAAGCCGCCCCACGAGACTTTTAGTTTGCCGTAGTCAACTTGCATCTGCTCGAACACTTGCTGCTTGGCCGCGCGCATATCGCCGGCGGGCAGCGGCTGTTGATACAACGCATCCAGCCGCTCGCGATAGGTTTGAATCAATGCCACGAACCGCGCGCGGTAGCCTTGCATGCGGATAAACGTCTCGTGGTCCTGCTCGCTGCCGTGTTGGGCGAGCCAGCGCCGCAGTCCTTCGCGCTCGACCGCCACCGCGAACGACTCATTGAACACGGTATCGTCTTTCACATACACCACCTGGTGCGACAGCTCGTGAAAAATAATCCGCGCCAATTCCACCGCCGGGTAATTCACGAAAGTATTCAACACCGGGTCGGCGAACCAGCCGAGCGTGGAATAGGCGGGCACGCCGCCGACGTAGACATCATGGCCGCGCGCGGCGGCCCCGGCGGCAAACGCATCCGCATCGGCCTTGGCAAAATAGCCGCGATAGTTCACGCACCCCGCCATTACAAAGCACCATTGCACCGGTTGCACCGAAAACGCCGGCGCGGCAAAAACATTCCACACCACATAAGGCCGGCCCAAATCGGCATAGCGGCGGTAGCTCTGATTTTTCGGCAAGCCCAGTTCGGCGCTGGCGAACTCGCGCGCCTTTAATGCCAGCGCCAGCTTGTCGCGCAACGCCTGGGGCGAAGCGCTGTCGTTGATAACCTCGGTTATCGGCTTTTCGCGGCTCCAGATATCAAGCTGGCCGCGCACCGATTGGGCGTAATAGCCGATTTGCGCGCACCCTGAAAAACACATTAAAATCAGATAGATACATAATAATCGTATACCGCGTTCCAGGCCCACGATCACACACCCTCGCCCCGCGCGAAGCGCCCGCGCCGCAGAAATTCGCACGCCTGGCGAGCCACCGGGTTGGAGATCAGCATTTGCGTGTGGTTCACCGGCAGCACCAGATGATCGCGCTCGCCCGGCACATGGGTCTCGGCGACGCTCACCGTGCCATCGTGCGGCGCGGGCAAATCCGGCGCCACCATCATGCCCATCCCAACGCCACGATTTCCCGCGATCACGCCGATTTCGTAACGGGCCAACGTTTCAGGCCGCGCACCCAGCAGCCACTCGCCAAGCGACGCGCCCACGGCGGCACTGCCGATACGCACGCGACTGAGCCTGCGCCCCGCAAAACTATCGACAAATGGCGCGCCCATCAGCACCACGCGGCCAATCTCCAGCCGCTGCGGCTCGCCCAGCATGCGCGCGATCAGCAAGCCGCCGAGGCTGTGGCCGGCCAGATGCACGCGCGGGGCGCCCAGCGCCTGACAATACGCCGCCAAGCGGCGCGCGTTCTCCGCCAGACTCGCGCGCACCGACGGGTAGCTGAAACAATGCACGGCGTATCCCGCGCGCGTTATGCGCCGCGCCATCCACAGCATCACCGTGCCGTGCATCCACAGGCCGTGAACCAGCACTACGGGTTCTTGGGCAGACATGGCAGGGCTCGGGCTGACGGGCTAACTTGGATTATTCACGAAAAACCATTCACCGCAGAGGCGCAGAGACGCGGAGAACAGCCGCAGAGAAATTCGCGGACTTCTCTGCGAAACCTCTGCGCCTCCGCGCCTCTGCGGTGAGGCATTTGTGTTGTCGTACGACACGGTATCAATGAGCATCACCTTCATGAATTATGCCGGCTAACGGGATGACGGGATGGCGTCAGACCGCGCGGCCTTCGAAGCGCGTGACGCCCACCTCGGCCAGATGCGCCACATCGCCCCAGCCGATTTCGCGCCAGCCATCCGTCGCGCGTGCAAAGGTATTCAAACTCGCATTGAGCAGCGGCGCTTCGCGCTTCGCGTCCAGCGGCATGCCATGCGCGGCGCGGTGCAGCGTATCGAGCACCAGACCGTGCGTCACCACCACCACGCATGCCCCCGTATGCGCGGCGGCGATGCGCTCCAGACAGCCGAGACTGCGCTCGAAAAACTGCCGCGGACTTTCGCCGCCGGGCACCGCGTAATCGGGATCGCGCGCGGAAAAGCGCGCGTGTTCGTCAGGATAGCGCAGCGCCATTTCGTCGTAGGTCAGCCCTTCAAACATGCCGAAAGTGCGTTCGCGCAACGCCGGTTCACGACGAATGTCACGCCCGCTGGCGCGCGAGATCGCCGCTGCGGTGTCCCACGCGCGCGCCAGATCGCTGCTATACAGCGCGGCGAAGGGATGCCGCGCCAGCCGTGCGCCGACGGCCTCGGCCTGCGAGCGGGGGTGCGATTCAAACTGATGTCTGAAGTTGCTCAAGCGGCCTGCTTCAAATCGTCGGCCCAATACGCATACCACTGC
>JANPOH010000371.1:0-15464 GCA_031427895.1 Betaproteobacteria bacterium | reverse complement strand
GCGGGAACGACGTGGTTTGTTTGCAACGAGTGCCGCCCTGATGGACGCTGTCATTCAGCAACTCGCAGAAACCCTGCGCGAAGCATCCGCCACCAAAACCCCGTTACGCATCATCGGCGGCGACACCAAGCATTTCTACGGCAACCCCAGCACCGGCGAAACGCTGTCCACCAGCGCCTATCGCGGCATTGTCGAATACGACCCGACCGAGTTAGTCATCACCGCGCGCGCAGGCACACCCTTGTCCGAGATTGAAGCGGCGATGAAAGAGAAAGGCCAGATGCTTGCCTTCGAGCCACCGCATTTTGCCGCAGGCTCAACGCTCGGCGGCTGCATCGCCGCCGGCCTCTCCGGCCCGCGCCGCCCCTACGCAGGCGCGGTGCGCGACCTGGTGCTGGGCGCGCGCCTGCTCGACGGCACGGGCGCGGATCTGCGCTTTGGCGGACAGGTGATGAAAAACGTCGCCGGTTACGATGTCTCGCGGCTGATGGCGGGCGCGATGGGCACGCTCGGCGTGATTCTTGAAGTGTCGCTGAAAACATTGCCGTTGCCGGCCACCGAACTCACCCTGCGTCAACAACACAGCGAAGCCGATGCCATCCGCCTGATGAACACATGGGCGGGGCAGCCGTTGCCGATTTCCGCGACCGCGTGGTGCGGCGGTGAACTCGGCATACGCCTTTCCGGCGCGGCCAGCGCCGTCGACGCCGCGCGCAAAAAACTCGGTGGCGATGTGATGGCCTCAACACAGGCCGAAAAATTCTGGCACGGCATACGCGATCACGCCGATCCCTTTTTCGCCACGGACAAAACGCTGTGGCGGCTGTCGGTGAAATCCACTGCGCCCGCGATCACCCTGCCCGCCACGCAACTGCTCGAATGGAGCGGCGCGCTGCGCTGGCTGCGCACGAACGCGAGTGCCAACGACGTGCGCGCCGCCGCAGAAATCGCAGGCGGTCATGCCACGCTGTTTCGCGGCGGTACATGCGCGGACGGCGTATTCCATCCGCTATCGCCAGCGCTGGTCACAATCCATCGCAAGCTGAAACAAACGTTTGATCCGGCAGGCATCCTGAATCCGGGTCGCCTTTATCCTGGTATGTAAAATATTCAATAAAAACAAATACTTACATAAATACCCATGGAAACCCGTCTCGCCGACTTCATCAAACACACGCCCGCAGGCACGGAGGCCGAAAGCATCCTGCGCAAGTGCGTGCATTGCGGATTCTGCACCGCGACCTGCCCGACGTATCAATTGCTCGGCGACGAACTCGACGGCCCGCGCGGTCGTATCTATCTCATCAAGCAAGTGCTCGAAGGCGCGCCCGCCACGGCAAAAACGCAGTTGCATCTGGATCGCTGTCTCACCTGCCGCTCGTGCGAGACCACCTGCCCGTCGGGCGTGCAGTACGGCCGTTTGCTCGACATCGGTCGCGAGGTGGTGGAACAACAAGTTGGGCGCGGCGGCGTGGCCGCATTGCAGCGCGCCGCGCTACGCAAGGTGATACCCAACCCATCGCTGTTCGGCCCGCTGCTGAAACTCGGCCAACTCGCGCGCCCGCTGCTGCCCGCCGCCTTAAAACAAAAAGTGCCCGCGCGCATCGCGCCGGCAAAACCGTGGCCGCAAAACAATCACGCCCGCAAAATGCTGGTGCTTGAAGGCTGCGCGCAGCCGAGCCTTTCACCCGCCACCAACGCCGCCGCCGCGCGCGTGCTCGACCGCCTGGGCATCACCCTGCTGCGTGCCAATGAAGCCGGCTGCTGCGGCGCGGTGTCGTTCCATCTGAACGCACAGGACGAAGCGCTCAACGCCATGCGCCGCAATATCGATGCCTGGTGGCCGCACATTCACGCAGCCGAAAGCGGCGCGGAAAAAATCGTCATCACCGCCAGCGGCTGCGGCGTGATGGTGAAAGATTACGCTCACGCGCTGGCGCACGACACGGCCTACGCCGAAAAAGCCAAACACGTGTCCGAACTGGCGTGCGACGTGAGCGACGTCATCATCGCCGAAAAAGCCGCGCTAATGACGCACCTCACGCCTCACGCCTCACGCCTCACGCAAAAAATCGCGTTTCACGCCCCCTGCACCCTCCAGCACGGCATGAAGAAAAAGGGTGTTATTGAACAATTACTGACAGAATTCGGCTTGCAACTGACGCCCGTGCCCGACGCGCACCTGTGCTGCGGCTCGGCGGGAACCTACTCGCTGCTGCAACCGGAACTCGCCAACCGCCTGCGTGCGAACAAAATCAACGCACTGGAAAGCGGCGCGCCGATGGAAATTGTCACCGCCAATATCGGCTGCCAGTCGCATTTGCAGAGTGCGACCAAACTACCAGTGCGGCATTGGATTGAATGGCTGGATGAGGCGATGGCGGAGTGACAACGCACTATTCGGTTCACCATGCAGCAGAACGCTGAAACCTACGACTTCATCATCGTCGGTGCCGGCAGCGCCGGCTGCGTGCTGGCCAACCGCCTAACCGCATCATGCAAGCACAAAGTGCTGCTACTCGAAGCAGGCCCGGACAGCCGCCACCCGTGGCTGCGTATACCGCTCGGCTACGGCAAGCTGTTCAAAGACCGGCGTTTCAACTGGTGCTACCAGACCGAGCCGCAACCCGATTGCGCGGGCCGCAATATCGTCGCCCCCCGTGGGCGCGTGCTGGGCGGGTCGAGCGCGATCAACGGCCTCGTCTATATTCGCGGCCAGGCGCAGGATTTCGATCACTGGCGGCAATTGGGCAACATCGGCTGGGGCTTTGATGACGTGTTGCCCTACTTTCGCAAATCCGAGGATAACGAACGCGGCGCCGACGCATGGCATGGCACGGGCGGCCCGCTCGGCGTGTCCGATCTGCGCGACCGTCACCCGCTGGCCCAAGCCTGGGTCGAAGGCGCTGTGCAATGCGGCTATCCGCGTAACGCGGATTTCAACGGCGCAGCACAGGAAGGCGCGGGCCTTTATCAGACAACCATGCGCGGCGGCGTACGCAGTTCCACCGCCGCGGCATTTCTTGCTCCGGTGCGTAACCGAGCCAATCTGCACGTGGTGTCGCAAGCGCTGGCAACACGCATCCTGTTCGACGGACGGCGCGCGACGGGTGTCGAATACGAGGCTGGCGGCGTAACACACGTAGCGTATGCAAACGCAGAGGTGATCGTCGCCGCAGGCGCGTTTAACACGCCGCAGTTGCTGCAATTGTCGGGGCTGGGGCCGGCCGAGTTGCTACGCACGCACGGCATCCCCGTGATCGCTGATCTTTCCGGCGTCGGCGCCGATCTTTGCGACCATTACTTCAGCCGCATCATCCTGCGCTGCAAAGCGCCGTTGTCACTCAACGACGCAGTGAGGCAGTGGCATCGCGGCGCCGCTGCGGCATTGCGCTACGCATTCTTCCGCCGGGGTTACTTCGCCATCCCCGCGATTTCGGCGGGCTGCTTTCTGCGCGCGCATCCCGATGCCACCACGCCGGACATCCAGGCCTCGATCGCACTCTACTCGGTGCAGAACATCGGCGAGACCTTGCATCCGTTCTCCGGCGTCACGGCGGTGTGTACCCTGCTGCGCCCGGAGAGCCGCGGCCACGTGCGCATCCAGTCCGCCGATCCGCGGCAGGCGCCGGCGATTCACCCGAACTACCTCGCCGCGCAGAGAGACCGCGACACCATGGTCGCGGGCCTGCGCGCCGTGCGGCGCATCCTGCAAACGCCGGCAATGGCGCAGCACATCGCGGAGGAAGTCGAGCCGGGGTCAGCATGCGCCAGCGACGAAGCCCTGCTCGATCACATCCGCCGGCGCGGCTCCACGGTCTACCACCCCGTCAGCACCTGCCGCATGGGGCAGGATGACAAAGCCGTCGTGGACGAGCGCCTGCGCGTGCGCGGCTTCACGGGCCTGCGCGTGATCGACGCCTCCATCATGCCCACGCTGGTGTCAGGCAACACCAACGCCCCGACGATCATGATTGCGGAGAAGGGGGCGGATATGGTGCTGGAGGATGTAAAAGTAACGTAGGGTGCGCATCGCGCACGCGGTTACAATCGTTCGTCACCAACGTTTTTCACGTACCTCACAACTGCCCACCACGGAGCGTTCCCCATGTCACGCTACCGCCGCGCACGCACCGAAGGCGCAACGTACTTTTTCACGGTCAACACTTATCGGCGACAAGCATTGCTGACACACCCGGATACCCGTGCCACGCTGCGAGATGCCATCCGTCTTGTGCGCACCGCAATGCCGTTCACTATCGATGCATGGGGCTTGATGCCGGATCATTTGCATGCGATCTGGACCTTGCCGCACAACGACGCAGCCTACGGTAAACGCTGGGGAATGATCAAGGCGCAAGTGAGCCGTCGCTGCGCGCACTTAGTCCAGCCCGCCACAGCCGAGTCACGCATCAAAAGGCACGAAATCGATTTCTGGCAACGGCGGTTTGGGGAACATCAGATTCGCGACGATATCGATTTCGAGCGGCATGCTGATTACATCCATTACAACCCGGTCAAGCACGGGCTGGTAACGCAGGTGGCGCAGTGGCCGTATTCGACGTTTCACCGGTATATGAAAAACGGCGTATATCCCAGTGATTGGGGCGTCGATCCAGGTGAAGTCAGCGGCAATGCAGGCAAGTAGTAGGGTGCGCACTGCGCGCCGTCAGCCGCTGAACACGCGTGCGCGATGCGCACCCTACGCCTGCTACAAGGTCTCAGTTGCGTCGATCCCACGGAACACATTCTCACGGTGCCAATGAAGATAGGCCCTCTGGGCTGAAGATGGTGATTGACGCAAAGTCATATCATCACGAAAACCCATCCGATCAAAGTCTTCGCGAGCCAGTTGTGAGGAGGCAATCAAGAGTCCTTCATCCGTGAAGGACATCAGGCCTGCGTCGAATGCTGCGTCGACGTTGGGAGCGAGCAGCAGCACGTTGTGCAGATCCAACCGTTCGTCGTCTGTTGCCGCTGCCCAAGGCTTGATGTGCGACGCGCGAAGCAAGCGGGTGGTAGCAAGCCCAGTCAACGCGCAACTGCCGGACCAAAAGCCAAGCAACGCGCGCCTGAGTAAAGCTTGCCCGATTCGCTCAGCCCTCCGACGAAACGTGACGGTTGAACCTTTGTGACGGGAGAGCCAATGACGGAACTGAGCGAGCCTTTGTTCGGATTTACTAAGACTCGATTGAGATGTCGGCTCTGGGTTGACAGTGGTTATGGGCCGACTTGGAATTTCTGTCCCTCTGTTGAGACGAAGTTCGGCGATCTGGGCAAGGAAGTCGAAGTAATCCAGTTCGGATGGGAAGCCGATAGTTGGCCAACTATTCGCCCCTTTGCGCCGCGCGCCGCGTGCCTTGTGACGCTCGATCTCCGACTCGATCCACTCCATCACTTCTTGACTTGACAACCGTCCGACGGGTAGCAAAGGCGACAGGGCAAGTTCATAGGCGTGCTGCCGGAGGTTCGTTTCTCCCCAATAGACGCTGCATTGCTGCTGACCATCATGCCGCCGCAGGCGAAACCCGTCCTTGATGCCAGTCGAACGTTTCCCGTCGAAGGCCGTCTCGGCACGCCGGATGACTTCGTTGCGTTCAGCTGGGTTCGAGATGGCCATAGAGGATTACCCCGCCCATCACTCAATCGCCGAATGCACGATATTAGCCACCCTATCCAGCCGCACGCTATGCCAGGGATCCGGCACGCGGCTATTGGTAATGTAAGCAAACGACACCCCCGAATCCGGATCGGCCCAGCAGTACGACGACCCCACGCCGCCATGTCCAAATGTGCGCGGTGAGCCGATACCGCCTAAGCCCCGAATGCGCACGGTGTCGCCGCGCACATGCACCCCTAGCCCGCGGTGCATGGGCATGTCCATGCCGTAGTCGTGCATGTCGCCGGTGTGGTTGCGCGTGACAAATTCGATCAGGTGCTTGGAAAAAATGCGCGCCCCGTTCAAGCGCCCGCCGTTCACCAACATCTGATAGAACGCCGAGCGCGGGTGATATTGCAGGCGCGTGCCGGGTGTCCATTCGAGCGTGAAGTTGCATACCTGGCGGCGCATCTCGGCGGCATCGGTCCACGCGGCCGACGTGCAATTGGCGTTGGGAAACCCTGCGCGATGGCTCACCAGTTGCGCGATGGTGATTTCGCTCTTGCCGTGCTGCGCGAACTCCGGCAGGTGATCGGCCACGCGGTCGAAGAACGAGAGTTTGCCGTCTTCCACCAGCGCCCAGATGGAGGATGCGGTCAGCACCTTGGTATTGGAGAACAGCAGCCATAGCGCGTCCGCGCTCGCCGCGCGCCCCAGCGCGGCCTCGCCAAAGGTCTCGAACAACGCCAGTTGCCGTGGCGCACCAACGCGATCTGCGCGCCGGGATAGCGCCCCTCGGCGATGTGGCTGCGAATCAGCGCGCGCAGTTTGTCGAGCGCGGGTTCGTAGAAACCGAGTTGCGCGGGGGTGGCGGTGGGGAGCGGGAATGGGGTGGCGGCGGTGGTACTCATCGTGCTCATGTCGTTCATGGTTTTCTCTACAAGTCGAGGGGCAGGCGACTATGGTATGCCGAAGCCGCGCGTCATGTAGGGTGCGCATCGCCCACCGTTCGTTTCGCATGGATTTCCGCGTGCGCGATGCGCACCCTACGCCTTGGGTAGCGTGCGTCGTTATTTCTCAAAGTACCGCGCCAAATCATGTACTTCCATACAGTACTTTGTACCGTTTCTCAGAAAGTTGACGTAACCCATTGAGGTACTTGTACTTTTTTTAAAACCCGCGTACCATGCCCCGCACATCAACTCCGGGGAGGGTACGCGATGCTCAACTTCGATTCAGCCGCCGCCACAGGCAATCTGCGGGTGCAAGGCGCATCCGTTCAATCGCGCCGCGCGCGCGCACGCGAGGTCAAACCGCAGGACGTGCCGGTCTACCAAAGCGAGATGTGGACCGCGATGCAGCGGCAGGCAAGCAGCATCCACGAGATTTCCTACCGCGCGTGTTACAAGCCGCAACTACCCGCCTACTTTATCGACCGGCTGACCGCGCCCGGCGATATCGTCTACGACCCGTTCAGCGGGCGCGGCACCACTGCCGTTGAAGCCGCGCTGCACGGGCGCAGCGTGATCGCCAACGACGTGAACCCGTTGTCGTCGATACTCACCCAGCCGCGGCTGGAGTTGCCGGATCTTGCCGACGTTGAAGCGCGGCTAGCCACGCTGAATCTAAAAAACAAACAGAAAAAAGACATCGACCTGTCGATGTTCTACCACCGCGACACCGAGCGCGAACTGCTGGCGCTGCGTAACTACCTCATTCAGCGCCGCGCCGACTACACCGAAGACGCCGCGGACCGCTGGATCCGCATGGTCGCCACCAACCGGCTCACCGGGCATTCGCCGGGATTTTTTTCGGTCTATACATTGCCGCCGAATCAGGCCACCACGGCGGAAAATCAAATTCGCATCAATGAGCGGCTGAAACAAAAACCTGAATACCGCGATGTGCGTGAACTGATCCTGCGCAAATCGAAGCAGTTGCAGGGCAAGCTCACGCCGGAGCAGCGCGCCAACCTGCGCGCCGCCGCCGAAAGCGCCGCCTTCATGGAAGACAGCGCCGCCAGCACGCTGGGCATCCCGACCGAGTGCGTCAAGCTCACCGTCACCTCGCCGCCGTTTCTGGATGTGGTGCAGTACGCCAAAGACAACTGGCTGCGCTGCTGGTTTAACGCACTCGACGCGCAAGACATCGCGGCGAAAATCACCATGTGCGGCACGGTGTCGCACTGGTCCACCGCAATGCTCGAAGTCTTCCGCGAACTGTATCGCGTGACCGTTCCCAACGGCTGGGTGGCGTTCGAGGTTGGCGAAGTGCGTGGCGGCAAGATCAAGCTCGAAGAAGTCGTCGCCCCCATCGGCATTTCCGCGGGCTTCGCCTGCATGGCGGTGACGATCAACGCACAAAAATTCACCAAAACCGCGAACATCTGGGGCGTGTCGAACAACAGTCTGGGCACGAATACCAACCGGATTGTGTTGTTTCGTAAGCCGGTGTAATCGTCCATTCACGGGCGGGATGGCTCCCGCCCGACGCATTCGCAGGCCTGCTGATCGCTTTGACCATTGATGCGATTTTATATAAACTGCATCAGTTATATTAATTGGCATCATTTATGCGAACCACCATCCGGATTGAAAACGAGGCATTTGCCGCGGCCAAAGCCTACGCGCAAGCGCGCGCGCTCAAGCTAGGTCAGGCGGTGTCGGAACTGATACTCCGGGGCAGCGCGGAAAAGCTGCCGCTCAAGCAAGTGAAGGGTGTCTGGGTATTTGACCTGCCGCCCGGAACGCCGCGCGTGACGGCAAAGCAAGTGCAGCAACTGCTGGACGAATCAGCTTGAGCCATCTGCTCGACGTCAACGCCCTGATAGCGTTGGGCTGGCCTACGCACGAGCATCATCCGCGCATGGTCAAATGGTTTACCCAACACGCGCGCGCCGGATGGGCGAGCACGGCATTCACGCAGTCTGCCTTTGTGCGCATCGTGTCGCAGCCCGCATTTTCCGGCCGCTCCATCGCCGTCAGCGAAGCAGCGGAACTGCTGCTGCGTAATACAGCTCACACCAAACACCGGCTGGTCGCGCTGGATTTCGGCTTCGCCGACGTGTGGGCCGCCTGCACCGGTGGAATTCTGGGGCACCGGCAAATCACCGATGCATGGCTACTGACCGCCGCCATCCGAAATGGCATGAAGCTGCTTACGTTCGACGCAGGCATGGAACATCTACTCGCTAGCGCGCACGAACGCGATCGGCATGTAGCCGTGTTGCGTTCATGACGCATTACGTGCGCCGCCGATTGCAGTGCGGCCAAGCAAACTAGACCGAAGAAGTCGTCGCCCTCATCGGCATTTCCGCGGGCTTCGCCTGCTTGGCGGTGGCGATCAACGCACAAAAATTCACCAAAACCGCGACATATCCGCCGCCGGATGTACGCCCTGCACGCGGGCGCGCAACACGGTGTGTTGCGCGTCGCTTAACGGCTTTACCCCCATGCTGAAACATTCGCGGAATTTATGGTCGGTGTCAGACGCGGGAATCGGGTTGTCTTTGCCGCCCGCCACAGCTTCCACCCGGCACGAAATCTCCCCATGCGTGCGCGTTTGCATGCGTAACACCACCGGGCCGCGCGTGCCGCTCTGTGTTGCATCCACTTGCAACGTGATCTTGCCCATGTGCGCGGCGATCAGGGGATCGCGCGCGGCATCCGCCTGAATTTCCGCCAGCCCCAGGCGGCGGCGTACCAGCGCGCAGGCTATCGAATAACGCAAACTAAACTGCGCGGCCACTTGAGCGTCGCCGCGCGGATCATAATCACCGCCGACGATGCGCTGCATATACGGCGTGATGACGGCCTCTATCGACAGCACGTCATCGGGTTTCAGATTGTATTGCCTGAGCAACTGCAACGTGGCATCAATAGCCGTGTGGTTGCAGCCGCAACTCGGATACAGCTTGATACTGGCCTGATCGTTATCGAAGCGCTGCCCCAACTCATGCAGCAGGGCTTCTGCATCCCCCTCCTGATACAGCGCATAGAAGCCGAATTTGCCTTCGATCACATCCGGCGGCGCGGTGATGCCGCGTTGCGCCAGCCGATGCGTCAAGCTGGCCATGTCGAACCTGCGTCCAGTTTAAACGCCATCATGCATCGACATGGCAATGAGGCACGGCTTATCCGAGCGATTGCTCCAGGCGTGATTCGCGCCGCGCAGCACCACCGTGTCGCCCGCGCTCAAGCTCACCTCCTCCAGGTCCAGCACCAGGGTGATTTCACCCTCGATAATCAGCGCAAAATCCAGTGTGCGGGTTTTTTGCATATACGGGTGCGGCGCCGCGCCCGAATACGTGGATGCGGCAGGCGAACCCATCGCGGCAAAATATGCCTGAACTTCTTTTGATCCCACCTTGCCCCGCCACGCCGCATCCGGCGGAATTTGCAGGTAGCGGCACAGCGAGCCGGCCTGCGGCGGCTCTATTGTGTGCGGGCGGTTTAGCGTTTCGTTTTGAATGCGCGCGGGCGTGCGGCCGGTCACCCACATGCGCGTGGCAGCGTATCCCGGGCGCGCCGGATCGGCAAACACATCGGGCGACGGGCCGTCGCTTAACGCTGTTGATTTCGTGCCATGGTCGTAATCACGCACCACGACGCGGCGCAGGGGTTTGATCTCGCCGGCCATGATTATTTTTCGTCCTCGTCAAACGAATTTTCAAATTCCGCCGCGACAAACACAAACGCCATCGTCCCCGCGGTCATGTTGCGCCACGCGTGCCAGCTCGCCAGTTGGATCACGCAGTCGCCCGCCGTCAGGTGATACTCGCCATCATCAAGAACCAGCGTGCGCTCGCCGCTTAACAGAATGCCGTAATCGATGGTCTCGGATTTATGCGTGCGCGTGGTGTAGAGGTTTTGATTACCGCGCTCCCACGTGCCGCCGGGTGATTTTTTCGGCGCATGCGGCGGCGTGATAAACGTATCTTTGGCGGCATCGTAATCCGCGCGCCGCGCGTCCGACTGCACGATACGCAAGTGCCCGCCGTTGGGCGGCGGCTCAAAATGAAACGGCAGATTGCCGTCATCCCTCTCGCCCGAAATATTCGCCGGGCAGTTGTCAAACACCCAGATATCCGTCATGCCCGTGCCTTTCTTGAAAGCATTCGGGTTGACGTTGGGCGCGGCGCTGTCGAACAACACCTTCGAGCGGCCCAGCGCGTCGTTGCCGGTTACCACGCGGCGGATCGGCTTAACATCATTTACACCTTCAGCCACTTGTTGCCTCCGCTATAAAGTCAAAAACTTTGGCCTCAATGCCCGTCATTACCGCCCGGCGTCCACGCCGTTGGCGCGAGTGCGGTGTCGTCGCTGATGACGTCGAGCACCACCGGGCGGTTCATTGCCATCGCCTTGGGCAGTAGCGCCTTCAATTGCGCGGGGGTTTCAACACGGAACGCCGCGCAGCCCATCGCCTCGGCGATTTTTGCGATATCGGCGGTTTTCTGGAAACGCCACAACTCATCCGGCTTGTATTTGTCGCCGCGCTTGCCTTCGTAGGCGTGGCCTACCAGCGGAATTTCCTGATTGAGCGAGCTGTTGTTGTTGACCACCATCACCAGGTTGATGCCGTGGCGCGCGGCGGTTTCGAGTTCGGCGATGTGATAATAAAAACCGCCGTCGCCGCTGAACAATACCACCGGCTGATCGGGCAACGCACATTTCACGCCCATCGCGCCCGGCAGCCCCCAGCCGAGCGAGCCCGCGCAGCGGATGTAGCGCTGCGTGGCGTGGCGCATGTCGATCAACTGCCCGGTCCACATGCCCGCGTGGCCGGTATCCGACACCACCACGCCATTGGCGGGCAACGCGTCGGTGATTTCCTTGCAGATGCGTTCGGGCCGCAGCGGCGTCGCGTCCGAGTTGCAATGCGCGGCGACGCTTGCGCGCCAGGCAGCGACGATTTCCTGCGTGCGCGCCACCCAGGCCTTTGCGCCCGCCGACGGGCCGGCAGCCAACGCCGTCAACTGTTTCAAAGTCGCTTTCGCATCACCCAGCACCGATGCGGCATTGGGGTAGTTGCGGCCCAGTTCCTCTGCGTCGATATCGATTTGAATCACCGTGACGCCGGGCGCGGGGATTTTCCAGTTCGCCGTCACCTGCGCGCCCGCGTGGCTGCCGATGAACAGCACCAGATCGGCCTCGGAAATCGCGCGGTTCGCACACTCACGCGAATAAACGCCGGGCACACCCACGGCCAGCGAATGCGTATCAAGAATCGCACCCTTGGCATTGAGCGACGTGGCCACGGGTATCTGCATTTTCTCGGCGAACTGTACCAACTCGGCTTGCGCGCCGGATGACGTGACGCCGCCACCGGCAACAATGATCGGCCGCTGCGCTTTCGCCAGCACGGCCAACGCCGCGCGCACGCGCTCCGGCTCCGGCTCCGGGCGGTACGCGGGAACCGCCGCGTAATCTTTTTCGATAATCGGCGCGGGCAAATCGGCCTCGCACTCGATGCCCTGCCCGTGCGAGCCGCGCAGGCGCAGATGCACCGGCTTCGGTGCGCCGGTGGTCGCCGCGCGGAACAACTGGCGCATCAAATCCGGCAGGCGCGAGACATCATCCAGTTGCAGATTCAGTTTGGTCATCGAATCGAACTGCGCGAAATCCTCCACCTCCTGATACGAGTGTCGATAACGCCCCGCCGTGGCGGGGCCGCCGGTGATGGCAATGACAGGCGCGCCCGCCATCCAGGCATCGCGCAAACCGGCCGCAAGATTCGATGCGCCGATCTGCTGCCCCATGCACAGGCCCGGACGATTCGCCGCGCGCGCGTAGCCGTCGGCCATGTAGGCCGCGGCTTTCTCGCCGTGCGTGAGAATTTTTTGAATACCCAGTTCGTCCATCTCGGCCAGCGCATCCATCAAAATGGTGGGCACGAAAAACGCATGCGTGATGCCGTACCCCTTGATGGTTTCCGCGAAATATCTTGCGCCGGTGGTTTTGGGCATGAAGGACTCTCTGTGTAGTGAATGGGAAGGAAAGGGTATTCTAGGGCGTGGATAAAACCTGCGCCAGCAGGTGCGTCCAACTCAGGTGCGTCAATCAGCACCAGATGGACGGCACGGCACGGATAGCCCGTGTGGTTACGCAAATTACATGCGGCGCAATGCACAGGCGGCGCAATAGAGATTGCGCCCTACGGGCTACGGGCTGCTTTACCTCTACTGCCGCATCCCCAACGCCGCCGCTAATTTGCTGTACATCTCATACTGCTCCCGCACATATTTCTCCGTCTCCGCCGGTGAACGTATCGCCGGGATACCGCCGATGCGCGCGTTGCCGGCCTGCCAATCCGGGTCTTTGGAGAGTTTCTGAAATACATCCGTCCACTTGTTCACGATGGGCTTGGGCAAGCCTGCCGGGCCCATCAGCGCGGTCCAGCCGACGATTTTTTCCATGTCGGGGAAGCCCGCTTCTTTGGCGCTGGGCGCATCGGGCAATTCTTTCAGGCGCACGGGCGTCACCAGCAGCGGACGCACGCGACCGCCCTGCGCCTGCGCGATCACCGTCGGCGCGTTGTTGCAGGCGAAATCGACTTGGCCGCCCATCACCGCCGTGGTCACCTCGCCGCCGCCTTTGTAATGGATGCCCATGGCGTGATCCTTGGTCAGCCCGCCCAGTGACATCAGGTATTGCGCGGCCATGTCCTGACTGGTGCCCGCGCCCGCGGTGGAGTAATTGAGCTTGCCCGGGCTTTTACGCAGCGTGGCGATGAGGTCGGCTGCCGTGCGTATCGCGGAATCGGCCTTGACGAAACAGATGTACGGATTCAACTCGATCATGGAGATCATGGTGAATTCGTTCCACTTGTACGGCAGCTTGGGGTCTGTCGCGGGCAGCACGGCGTGGGTGGCGATGCGCGCCACCAGCAGCGTGTAGCCGTCGGGGGTGGCGTTTTTCACCGACATCGCGCCGATGACGCCGGAGGCGCCGACGCGGTTAAACGGCACGATGATGCGGTTGTTCAGGTATTTGGATGCGTGCTGCGCGACGTTGCGGCCCGATAAATCGGAGTCTCCGCCCGCCGCGTAGGGGATAACGAAGAGGATGGGTTTGGCGGGGTAGTCTTGTTGCGCGGCGGCTTGGGTTGCGAATAGTGCTAACGCGATTGCGAATATTCTGGATTTCATACGCATACCTCCTTTGAGCAGTCTGGTTCAGGTCTTGGTGAAAGCTGCGGGCACGCCGAACATCACCATGCGTTTGCCCGCGACAGCCTGCTCAATATCGATATCGTTCTTGCCCAGCGAGCAGGTATTTTCCCACTCGCCCGCGAACTCCCACAACTTGCCGCCGGGGAGTTTGTCGCCTGTTTTAATCATGGGGTTGTCCTTGAAGAAGGCGAATATTGCCATGATAGTATAACTCGGCAAAAATGCAGTGCATCCGCTGTTTTTCGCCCCTATTTCATTGCCACATTGCCACATTGCCATAAGGACCGGGACTGACCGTGACCATCCAATACGACAAACTCATCAAGCACGAGATCCCGCTGGTTGAACAAACCTTCACACGGCGCGACACCATGCTCTATGCGCTCGGCGTGGGCCTCGGCGCCGATCCAATGGACGAACAGCAATTGCAGTACGTGTATGAAAAAAATCTCCAGGCGCTGCCGACGATGGCAACCATTCTCGCCTACCCCGGCCCGTGGCACGCGGCGGCGGATACCGGCATCACGCGCACGCACGTTGTTCATGGCGAACAGGGCTTTGTGATTCACAAACCGCTGCCGGTGGAAGGCTCGATATCGGGCAAGTGGCGCATCACAGCAGTGCTGGACAAAGGCGCGGACAAAGGCGCGCTGGTGCTGACCGAATGCGATGTGCGCGACAAAGCCACCGGCGACGTGATCTGCACGCTGACCTCCACCACGTTTTGCCGCAAGGACGGCGGCTTCGGCGGCCCCAGTAGTACGCCAGGCCCACAAAAGCCGGTGCATCCGATACCCGAACGCGCGCCCGATCAAGTCTGTGATCTCGCCACGTTGCCGCAGGCCGCGCTGATCTATCGCTTATCCGGCGACTACAACCCGCTGCACGCCGAGCCGGCGTACGCGGCCAAGGCCGGCTACAAGCAACCGATACTGCACGGACGCGGCACGTTCAGTGTCGCGGGGCACGCGATTCTGAAAACCTGCTGCGGCTACGACGCCGCCAAATTCAAAAGCATGGAAGGCCGCTTTTCATCGCCGGTATATCCGGGCGAAACCATCCGCACGGAGATGTGGATCGATGGCAAGGTAGTGACGTTCCGCTCAACCGTGCCGGCGCGCGGGGTGACGGTGCTGAATCACGGCAGATCAGAAATCGTTTAAAAACAAATACTTACATGAATACCACTGCCACCCATGCACAACCACGCATGATCGACACCGGCGCGGCACGCATCGAAGTGATCTCACGCGGCGCAGGTGCGCTGGTGATTCTGCTGCCGTCGCTGGGGCGTGCGGCAGAAGATTTTGATGACCTCGCCACGCGCGTCGCGCAGGCCGGTTATCAGGTGCTCACGCCGCAACCGCGCGGCCTTGGCGCCAGCGTCGGGCCGATGCAAAACATCACGCTGCACGACTACGCGCGCGACATGGCGGTCGTCATCAACGCTTATGGCGGCGGGCCGGCGGTGATCGGCGGCCACGCATTCGGCAACTTTGTCGCGCGCACCACGGCGGCGGATCATCCGGCGCTGGTCAAGGCCATCATGCTGATCGCCGCCCTCATACCGGCAATCGTCCCTGTGTGGCCGCGATTCCACCATCGGGCATGACCCGTGGCCGCCCGCGCGGGCGCGCTTCGCGCCGCATGCCTGTCACCTTTTCTATTTTGGCGAGGAAACGTGAATTGCCC
>JANPOH010000370.1:0-2049 GCA_031427895.1 Betaproteobacteria bacterium | reverse complement strand
GCGCTGTGGTGGTTTCTGCTGCTGAAAATGATTCGCATCAGCAAAGCCAATCGCATCACCTCCATCGCCGACTTTGTCGCGTCACGCTACGGCAAGAGCCAAGTGCTGGGCGGACTGGTCACCATCATCGCCGTGATCGGCATTATTCCCTACATCGCGCTGCAACTCAAAGCCATCTCCACCAGTTTTTCCATCATCCTGCATTACCCCGGCGTCGCCATGCCGGAGAAAATCGGCGCGCAGCCGTTTGTCGGCGACAACACTTTTTACATTGCGATGATGCTGGCGGCGTTCACCATCCTGTTCGGTACGCGGCATCTGGACGCGACCGAGCGTCATGAAGGTCTGGTGGCCGCGATAGCGTTTGAATCGGTGGTCAAACTCGTCGCCTTCATCGCGGTGGGCGTATTCGTGACCTACGGCATGTATGACGGATTCGCCGACATCTTCCAGCGCGCAGCCAACCATCCGCAACTGTATGCACTACTGACGTTTGGCGGCGAATCAGGCAGCTACACGTCGTGGGCCTCGCTCATCGTGTTGTCGATGCTGGCGATTCTGTTTCTGCCGCGCCAGTTTCAGGTAGCAGTGGTGGAAAACGTCGATGAGCGGCACCTGAACAAGGCGATCTGGCTGTTCCCGCTGTATCTGCTCGCGATCAATATTTTTGTATTGCCCATCGCGTTGGGCGGATTGCTGCGCTTTCCCGACGGCGGCGTGGATGCCGATACCTTCATGCTCACATTACCCATCGCGGAAAAACAGCCGTGGATCGCCATGCTCGCGTTTATCGGCGGACTTTCCGCCGCCACCGGCATGGTGATTGTGGAAACCATCGCGCTATCGACCATGGTTTGCAACGATCTGGTGATGCCGGTGCTGCTGCGTTTACGCTGGTTGCGGCTCAACGAGCGGCGCGACTTGTCACGGCTGCTGCTCGGCATACGGCGCGGTGCGATTGTCGGCATATTGATGCTGGGCTACATCTATTTCTATCTGGCGGGAGAGGCGTATGCCCTTGTTTCCATTGGGTTAATTTCATTTTCCGCGGTGGCGCAATTTGCCCCCGCCATTATCGGCGGCATGTTCTGGAAAGGCGCCAATCGGCTGGGCGCGATTTGCGGGCTGAGCGCCGGATTCGCGGTATGGATATTCACCCTGTTGCTGCCGTCGTTCGCCAAGTCCGGCTGGCTGCCAATCACGTTTTTGTCACAAGGCCTGTTTGGCATCGAACTACTCAAGCCGCAGCAATTATTCGGCTTGCAGGGACTCGATGAAATCTCGCACTGCCTGTTCTGGAGCATGCTCGCAAACATCGGATTTTATGTCGCGGTATCGTTGCTGCGCCGCGCGCACGTATCGGAACATGGTCAAGCGGCGTTGTTCGTCGACGCGCATCGGCACACGCCGGCGGCCGGTTCGCGTTTCTGGCGCGGCAGCGCGTCGGTGGATGACCTGTTGGCGCTGCTGGGGCGTTTTCTGGGGCCGACGCGCGCGCGCGCCGCACTGGACGATTACGCCAAGATGCGCGGCGCTGCGTCCATCACCGCGCTGCCGCCCGATGCCGACACGGTGCACCACGCGGAAACACTGCTGGCGGGCGCCATCGGCGGCGCCAGCGCACGGGTAATGATCGCGTCCGTGGTGGAAGAAGAACCGCTGGGCATCGACGAAGTGATGCACATCATCGACGAAGCGTCGCAGGTGCTCGCCTACAGCCGGCGGCTGGAACAGCAATCGCGCGAACTCGAAGTGGCCACCAACGATTTGCGCAGCGCCAACCTGCGCCTGCGGGAATTGGATCGCCTGAAGGATGATTTTATTTCCACCGTCACGCACGAATTGCGGACGCCGCTCACCTCCATCCGCGCGTTCACTGAAATTCTCCGTGACAACCCGCAACTGGAGGGTACCCAGCGCGACAACTTTCTGGGCATCGTCATCCGCGAGTCCGAGCGCCTGACTCGCTTGATTAACCAGGTTCTCGATTTATCAAAGATCGAGTCGGGCAACGCCGAGTGGCAATCGATACAATTTGATCTGCGCGAT
>JANPOH010000369.1:0-4328 GCA_031427895.1 Betaproteobacteria bacterium | reverse complement strand
GCGACCTGGCGACGAGTTCGGTGCCGATGTTGCCGCCGCGGCCGGCGCGGTTATCAACGATCCATTGCTGGCCGAAGGTTTGCGTCATGCGCTGCGCAATGATGCGCGCGATCAAATCGTTGGGGCCGCCCGGCGGATAGGGGGCGACGAGGCGCACGGTTTTTGACGGATACCCTTGCGCCACACTGGCGCCTGCGGTTACCCCGCAGGCGCATGCGACCGACGTGATTAGCGCGTAACCCGCCCTTACGCGCCATGCGGCGAGTTCACCCCAACGCATGCACCCAATCCCAGCGCTTGCCCGCGCGCTCGACGATCTGATCCACATCTTCCGCCAGCAGATACCGCTCGGCGACCAGTTGTTGCGCGGCCTCGGCCACCGTCTGCAGATACGCCGCGCGCGAGGCGTATCGCTCGGCAATCGACAACCGCGGGTCGCCGCGCTGCTCGCGCTCGGCGCGGGAGCGCGCAAACGGCAACGTTGAACCCATCATCTGCATCAAATCCCCCGCCGCGCCCTGATCGGGGTGGCGCGGATTCCAGCCGGTGACCGTCGCCAGCGGCACGGCCACGTCAGGCAGCCGTATGCCCGCGGCTTCGTTGCCGTCGGCATCTACGGCGGAAACATACACTTTGTATTGCGCGCCCACCTTCGGCGGCACGACTGCGATACCGCGTTCAATGTCGGGGCCGAAATCAAGCGCGGCGGGCCGCACGATGCGTTCGGGCACGCTTACGCCGGGCAGCGTTTTGAAAAACGCGGTGACGGATTCGCCTTCCACCGCCGTGCGATCCGCCAGACGCGGAAAGCGGCTCGCCGGCGGTGCAATGCCCTTGCTCACCCACTGATCGAGGTTGACCAGCGCGGCGCGCAACAGCGGCGCGTAATCGGTGATGTTAAACCAATGCGCGCCGCGTCCGCCGGTGTTGGCGTCGGCGGGCAGCGGCGGCATCGCGCCCGGCGTGTGTTGCGTGCCGGCGAACAAGTACGTGCGCACGAAATCCGCCGGTTCGGCATCGCGGGTTCCCGTGTTGTCGGTGTGGATCAACGACGCATCGCCGCGCCAGTATTCGGCGGAGGTATTGGTGGCGAATATCTTGGGAACACGGCCGCGTTTGATCTGGCGCGCGAATAATTCCTCGTCACGAAACGGCGGCAGGCTGCCCACGGTGTCCTGCGAATTCAACGACGGCTGACCGAAACGCAGATTAAATTCACCGCGCCGCCCGCCCGCCACATGCGGCAGCACGGCGTCGAACACCATGCGTTCTTGTTCGTCTTCGTCCAGCCCCAGGTGCAGCATTTGCCGCAGGAAGCGCCCGCTCTGCGACACACCGAACAGATACGCGCGCTCCAGTGCATCGGCACACGGATTACCGCTCGCGGCCGTTGCCCAGCGCAAAAACGCCGCCGTGTCGCGCACCGCAAGAAAACTCAAGCCACCCAACAGCGGATTGGCCGAACGAAAACGCACATCGTAAATCGCACCGGGCTTGAAGCCGCCCTTCATTTCAATATGCCCCGCATCGGCAAAGCGCCACGCCGTACGCGGCAACGTCACTGCTGCGGCGCCGCCATGCTCGCGCATGGTGATGGACGCTTCAGCGTCGTTCACATCCGTCGTCGCCGTGGGCACGTGCGCGCGATCCGCCAACGGCAAAATATCAGCAGGCAAATTCGGCCGCAGGCGGACACGCATCCATCCTCTAACGCCTTGCGCACGCGGCACCTCCAGCGCCATCAGCCCATCACAGCGCGGCACATCAATCTGCCAGCCCACCCACCCCACGGTGTAACCTTGGCGCATCAGAAAACCATTGCCGAAATCCTCCGGCGTGGAAGGATCGGGCACGCGCGGCGTGCTGTTGAACATGCCCAGCGCCACCTTGCGCCCGCGATTGGCCACATCCATCAGCAGTCGTCCATTGCCTTTTTTCATATCGACGGGTTTCAGCACATAAAAATCACCCGCGAATTCAACCAGCCCCTGCGCGTTACGCGGCGCCAGACCGATGTCGGTGATGCGTTGATGCAAGGGGTGGCTGGGATCCACCGCGAAACGTATCGTGCCGGCGATTTTTTCGTAAGCGCCGGTATTGCCGAAGGCGTGGCCGTCGAGGACGGTGGCGCGGGATTGGATGTCGAGCGTGGCGGGCATGGGGTGTGTTCCGTGTGGATGAATATGATAATATTACGCCATTCGTCCACACGCGTTCATCACTGGAATGTGGGCTGCCCAAACCGAAGGAAGCGACATGCTCGCTATCGAACCCGGCAACGCCATACTCGGCGCGAAAATTACCGGCGTGGATCTCGCACAACCGCTCACGGACGCGGATCATGCGCGCGTGCTGCGGGCGCTGGGCCAATACGGCGTGTTGTGCTTTCCCAATCAATTGATAGACGCCGCCGCGCTGAAACAGTTTTCGTCCCGATTCGGCGAGCTGCAGGTGCTGTCGCGAAACTGTGAGCCGGGCATGCCGGAAGTGTCCATCCTGTCCAACGTGGTTGAGAACGGCCGCTATATAGGCGCGCCGGATGCGGGGCAGGATTGGCACACCGACATGACGTACAACCGAACGCCGGGCTTCGTCAACGTGCTGGTGGCGCACAAAGTGCCCATGCGTAACGGCAAGCCGCTGGGGGGCACCGAATTCACCAACACACAGGCGGCGTACGATGATCTTCCCGCCGACATAAAAATCCGGCTTGCCGACGCCACCGCGTTGCACGACTGGAACAACTTTCATGAGCTGATGCGCGCCAAAGGCAGCAAGCGCCCGCCGCTGTCGGCGGAGGAGCGCCGTCAGCGCCCGCCGGTGTCGCACCCGGTTTTTCACACGCACCCGATCAGCGGGCGCAAGGTGATTTACGTGAATCCGGGTTTCGCGGTACGCATCAACGAACTGGATCCCGGCGAGAGCCGTGACATGCTCGACTATCTGTTTGTGCACGTGCTAAAGCCGAAGTACCGCCACATCCACCACTGGACGGTGGGCGATGTGCTGATCTGGGATCACCTCGGCACCTGGCATTGCGCGCTCGCCGACTATCAGCCCGACGAACTGCGGCTGATGAAACGCTGTCAGGTGCTGGCCGACAAGGTATTCGATCCCGTGTTCATGCAGGCCAGGCTGAACGTGCGGGAGCCTGCGGGAATGAAAAACTAGATTTCTTCTGCAGGGTGACGTTTACTTGGCCAAGCCCAGTTCGATCAGCACGCTGCGCGTATTGTTGTACTGGCCCTCAAGGTACTTTGTCAGTTCCGCGCCACGCAGCGGCGGCGCGGTAACGTCGTTCTTGGTCATCCACGCCTTCCATTTGCCACCGATTCTGGATCGGCTTTCAGGCGCTCCAGCATGTCGGCGAAGGTTTTGAACGGCGAGTTTGCCGGCACCATGAACGCGCTGTAATCGACAAACGTCAGCGACAGCGCGGGGAAATCACGATAGTTGTGCTGCATCAGGCCCTGAATCTGGTTGGTGAACAGCGTCGAGGTGGCGAACAACAGATAGTGCGGATCAGCGCGATGCTGCGCGTGATACGCCACCGACACGGTTTGATTGCCGCCGGCTTTATTCATGACAAGGATCGGCGTGGTGACCAGCTTCTGGTCCTGCAACGCCTTTTGCATCAGACGCGCCACGGTGTCGTTGCCACCGCCAGGCGCTGTCGGCAAAATGATCTCGACCTGTTTGTCGGGACGCCACGGCGACGGCGATTGTCCCCATGCCGCGGGGCTCGCGATGGCGGTCGCCAGTGCTGCGAAGGCCACGATGGTTGTACGTTTCATTGCTATCCCCCTTCAATGATTCGATGATTGCCTAGCGCGGACGCAGCGATGCGCCGGCATCGATGGTGACGATGGTGCCGCTTAGGTACGAAGCGCGCGCGGAGGCGAGATACACCACCAGATCGCCGACTTCGTCCGGGCGTCCGGCGCGTTTGAAAGGCAGCGTCTCGGCCACTTTTGCCTGCAATTCGGGCCAGCGTGCTTCGTCGCCCAAGTCGCGCAGCGCTTGTTCCCTGAAATGGCCGATCTGGCGTTCGGTTTCAATGCGTCCCGGATTCACGCCCACCACGCGGATGCCGTGATCCACGCTTTCCGCGCCCAGCGCGCGGGTAAAAGCCATCAGCCCCGCATTGCCGGTGGTGCCGGCGATGTAATTCGAGCGGTGCCGCTCGCCGGCGACACCGATCACGTTGACGATCACGCCGGACTTGCGTTGGCGCATGGCCCGGTAAATCTCGCGCATGAGATTGATAAAGCCGAATACCTTCAAATCCCAGGCGTGCCTCCATTTTTCGTCGGCGACATCAAGCAGTC
>JANPOH010000368.1:0-5845 GCA_031427895.1 Betaproteobacteria bacterium | reverse complement strand
GCCAGATACTTTATTGTTACCAGCACTTCGCGGCGGATCCGCAGTTGCTGCAAGCGATGATCACGCGCGGCGTTTCCTGCGTCGCCTACGAAACCGTTACCGCACCCGATGGCTCACTGCCGCTGCTGATTCCGATGTCGCAAATCGCCGGACGGCTTGCGCCGCAGTTTGGCGCGTGGGCGCTGCAGATGGCCAACGGCGGCAGTGGCGTGCTGCTCGGCGGCGTGCCCGGCGTCGCGCCGGCCCGGGTGGTGGTGATCGGGGGGGGGGTGGTGGGCGCTGGCGCCGCGCGGATCGCGCTCGGCATGGGCGCGGATGTCACCCTGTTGGACCGCAGCGCGGCGAAGCTCGCGCGGCTGGAAGATCACTTCGGCGCGCGACTGAAGACGGTGATCTCCAGCGGGCAATCGATCCCGCCGCTGGTGCGTGACGCCGATCTTGTGATCGGTGCCGTGCTGTTGCCTGGAAAATTGGCCCCCAAGTTGATTGCCGCGGACGACATAAAGGACATGCGTCCCGGATCGGTGATCGTTGACGTCGCCATCGATCAGGGCGGCATCTGTGAAACCTCGCGTCCCACTTCGCATTCGAACCCGTGCTATGTCGAGCATGGCGTCGTGCATTGCTGCGTGCCCAATATGCCCTCGGCGGTAGCGCGCACCGCGACACAGGCATTGACTCAGGCCACGCTGCCCTACGCGCTGGCGCTTGCCACTAAAGGCTTGCGCGCCGCGCTCGCGGACGATGCCGGGCTGCGCGAAGGTTTGCAGGTGCATGCCGGCAGCGTCACCCATCCCGGCCTCGCGCAGGACACGGGACACCGCTACGTTGATGCGCTGCAAGCCATGGCGTCAATGCCCGCATAATCACGTAATCACGTAATCACGTAATCACGTAATCACGTAACCACGCCGCCGCGCCGTTCATGCGGCCCGCCCCGGCAGGCATCGCGGGATCACTTGAGCGGGCTGTTGCCCGGGATCGTCTCCAGCCGCACGTCAAAACCCCACAACCGCTCAAGGTGCTTGAGCACTTCGTCTGTTTCGCCGGCGGCCAGCGGGCGGCCGCGCTGCATCTGGTGGACCAGCACCAGCGAGCGGTCGCCTTCCTTGTCATAACGCGCCACCTGGATGTCCGGCACCAGGCTGTCGCGCATATGCTGCTCGGCGAGCAGTTGGCGCACGCGCTGGTAGCCTGCGTCGTCGTGGATGCTGTCGATTTCAAGCAGGGGTTGTTGCTGGTGATCGGCAACCGCGAAAAAATGAAAGTCGCGGATGAGCTTGGGCGAGAGGTATTGCGCGATGAACGATTCGTCCTTGAAATTTCGCATCGCGAAATCCAGCACTTTCAACCAGTCGGCGCCGGCGATGTCCGGGAACCAGCGCCGGTCTTCCGCGTCGGGCTTTTCGCAGATGCGGCGCAGCTCCTGCATCATGGCGAAGCCGAGGGCGTACGGATTGATGCCGCCGTAGCCGGGTTGATCGAAGCCGCGCTGCCCCACCACATTGGTGTGGCTTTGCAGAAACTCGATCATGAAGGCGTCGTTGACCAGCCCTTTGTCGTAGAGACGGTTTATCAGGGTGTAATGCCAGAAGGTGGCCCAACCTTCGTTCATCACCCGGGTTTGTCCCTGCGGATAGAAATACTGCGCGGTCTTGCGCACGATACGCACGATCTCGCGCTGCCAGGGTTCGAGCCGCGGTGAATGTTTTTCGACAAACCAGAGAATGTTTTCTTCGCTCTCGGCGGGAAAAGAGGATCGTTTCCCGTGTTGCGCCGGTTCGCGCACGGCGGGCAGGGTGCGCCACAGTTCGTTGTACTGCAGGCGCGCGACTTCGCGGCGCTCTTCGCCGCGCGCCTTTTCTTCCTTGTGCGACAGCGGCGCCGGGCGCGGATAACGATGCACGCCGTAATTCATCAGCGCATGGCAGGAGTCGAGCATGTTTTCCACCGCGGTGACGCCGTAACGCTCCTCGCAATCCATCACATAACCGCGCGCGAATACCAGGTAGTCCAGAATCGCATCCGCCTGCGTCCATTGGCGAAACAGGAAATTGCCCTTGAAAAACGAATTGTGGCCGAAGCTCGCATGCGCGATCACCAGCGCCTGCATCATCATCGAGTTCTCTTCCATCAGATAGGCGATGCACGGATCCGAGTTGATGACGATTTCGTAGGCGAGGCCCTGCTGCCCCTTGCGGTACGCCTGCTCGTTGGCGATGAAGCCCTTGCCGTAGGACCAATGCGGGTAGCCGATGGGCAGGCCGCTCGAGGCATAGGCATCCAGCATCTGTTCGGAGGTGATGATCTCGATCTGGTTCGGATAGGTATCCAGCCCGAATTCCGCCGCGCATCGACCGATTTCGGCTTCGTAGCGCTGGATCAGATCCAGGCTCCAGTCGGCGCCGGTCGATAGCGGATTCACGCCGCCTCCTTGTGGAACAGGTCACGGAAAACCGGATAGATATCCTCGCGCCGGCCGACACGCCGCTTGGCGAAATTCCCGCTCGTCACCGTCTCGTAGCCGGCCCACAGGCTGCTCGCATGGGCGTGCTCGTCGTCGCGCACTTCGATATAGGCAAAGTAGCGCAGCATCGGCAGAAAATGTTCTTCCACGAAGCGCGAACTTTTACCCGCGTCGGCGCCGAAGGCGTCGCCGTCGGACGCCTGCGCCAGATACACGTTCCAGCCCGAACCGGCATACCGTTCCAGCGCGATTCGATGCGCCAATTCCAGCGCGGTGAGCACCACGGTGCCGCCGCTGCGCGTGTCGTTAAAAAAGGTATTCTCGTCCACTTCCTCCGGTTCGTCGGTGTGGCGGATGAACACCAGTTCCACCTGCTCGTACTTGCGCGATAGAAACAGATACAACAGGGTAAAAAACCGTTTGGCGAGATCCTTGCGATGCTCGTCCATCGACGCCGACACATCCATCAGGCAAAACATCACCGCGCGCGCGATCGGCGCATGCACCGCCACGCGGTTGCGAAAACGCAGGTCCAGTTCGTCCAGATAGGGCACGCCCGCCAGACGCCGTTCCAGTTGCGCGACCTCGGCTTCCAGCGCGGCGATGTCATCGGGGGCGGCATCGGCGGCATGCGCTTGCAACAGGCGCTCGCGCGCCTCGCGCAGCCGTTCGCGGATTGCGGCCGACAACGCGATGCGCCGGCCCAGCGCCATTTTCAGGGTACGCAGCACCGATAGATTGCATTGCGCGCCCTTCATCACGAATCCGGCATGGATCCACTTTTTCTGCATCGCCTGTCCCAGTGTGTTGCGTAACAGGCGCGGCAGTTCCAGATCCTCGAAAAACAAGTCGAGAAACTCCTCGCGCGACAGGCTGAACACAAAGTCATCGACACTCTCGCCGGCGCCGGGTTCGCCGCCCGCGCCACCGCCACTGCCTTGCGGTCGCTTAATGGTGTCGCCCTTGATGAACTCGCGGTTGCCGGGATGCACCGTCTCGCGGTCGCCGCCGGGGCCGTGGCGAAATTGCGGCTCGGCGATGTCCCTGGCCGGAATGCGGACGTTGCCGCCCTTGTCCATGTCGGTGATGGAGCGCTCGCCGACCAGCGACTTGACCGATTTTCGCAACTGCTCTTTGTAGCGGCGCAGAAAGCGCGCGCGGTTGGCCGCGCTCTTGTTGTTGCTGTTCAGACGCCGGTCGATAAGGTGGAGCATGGCGGTGTCGCTGGCGGGCTTAACTTGACTTGCGTACCCGCAAATACCACTCGGAAAGCAGCCGCACCTGTTTCTCGGTGTAACCTTTCTCGACCATGCGCGAGACAAAATTCTGGTGCTTGCCGATGTCCTCGGCCGAGGCCTTGGCGTTAAACGAAATCACCGGCAGCAAGTCCTCGGTATTGGAGAACATCTTTTTCTCGATCACCTCGCGCAGCTTTTCATAGCTGTTCCACGCCGGATTCTTGCCGCCGCGGCTGGCGCGGGCGCGCAGCACGAAGTTGACGATTTCGTTGCGGTAATCCTTGGGATTGGCGATGCCCGCGGGCTTTTCGATTTTTTCCAGCTCCGCGTTGAGCGCGGCGCGGTCGAAGCACTCGCCGGTTTCCGGGTCGCGGAAATCCTCGTCCTGTATCCAGCAATCGGCGTAGGTGACGTAGCGGTCGAAAATATTCTGCCCGTACTCGGCATACGATTCGAGGTAGGCGGTCTGAACTTCCTTGCCGATAAACTCGGCGTAGCGCGGCGCCAGCCAGCCCTTGATGAAATCCAGGTAGCGACGCTGCATTTCCTCGGGCAGATCTTCGCGCGCGATGCGCTGCTCCAGCACGTACATCAGATGCACCGGGTTGGCCGCCACTTCGGTCTGGTCGTAGTTGAATACCGATGACAGAATTTTATAGGAAAACCGGGTGGACACGCCGGTCATGCCTTCGTCGCCGCCCGCATAATCGCGGTATTCCTGAAAGGCCTTGGCCTTGGGGTCCTGATCCTTCAGGCTTTCGCCGTCGTAGACGCGCATCTTGGAGTAGACGCTGGAGTTCTCCGGCGTCTTCAGGCGCGAGAGCACCGAAAACTGCGCCATCATCTCCAGCGTGCCCGGCGCGCAAGGGGCGCTGACAAGCGAGCTGTGGTTGAGCAGTTTCCGGTAAATCTTCACTTCCTCGGTGACTTGCAGGCAGTACGGCACCTTGACGATGTAGATGCGGTCAAGGAAGGCCTCGTTGTGTTTGTTGTTGCGAAAGGTCTGCCACTCCGATTCATTCGAGTGCGCCAGAATGATGCCGTTAAACGGTATCGCCGATATGCCTTCGGTGCCCTTGAAGTTGCCCTCTTGCGTGGCGGTGAGCAGCGGGTGCAGCATTTTGATCGGCGCCTTGAACATCTCGACGAATTCCAGCAAGCCCTGATTGGCGAGGCACAACCCGCCGGAGTAGCTGTAGGCGTCGGCATCGTTTTGCGAGTATTGGTCGAGCTTGCGAATATCGATTTTGCCGACCAGGGAGCTGATATCCTGATTGTTTTCGTCGCCGGGCTCGGTCTTGGAAATCGCAATCTGGCGCAGCACTGAGGGCTGCACCCGCGCCACGCGAAACTTCGATATATCCCCGCCAAACCCGGTCAGCCGCTTGAGCGCCCACGGCGACATGATCCCGCTCAGATAGCGTTGCGGGATGCCATAGTCCGCTTCGAGCATCGCGCCGTATTGCGCGGGCGGGAACAGCCCCAGCGGCGATTCGTTCACCGGCGAGCCTTTGAGCGCATAGATAGGCTTGACTTCCATCAATTGCTTGAGCCGCTCCGCGATCGAGGATTTGCCGCCGCCGACCGGCCCCAGCAAGTAGAGCACCTGCTTGCGTTCCTCCAGCCCCTGCGCCGCGTGCTTGAAGAAGGCGACGATCTGCGCGATCACATCCTCCAGACCGTAGAACTCGGTGAAGGCGGGATAGCGCCGGATGACCCGGTTGGAGAAGATGCGTGACAGGCGCGGGTCGCTGCGGGTATCGACGATTTCGGGCGTTCCGATGGCGGCCAGCATGCGTTCGGCCGCACTGGCATAGGCGTCAGGGTCACGCTTGCACAACGCGAGGTAGTCTTCAATCGACAGTTCCTCGTCTTGCGACTCGGCATACCGTGTCTTGTAGTTTTCGAATAAGTCGATCATGACGTCTTCTCCTTTAATTTCAGAATTTTCCAGTCAGAAGCCGGGTTCCTCCAAAAAAAAGCGTCGTAACGTACGTCGTAACAAATTCATCCGCTTACAAGCGTTGCCTTAATTTGCCTTAAAGCATACAGGCTACTAACGCGCCATGTGACAACTGGGTTGAGTAAAAGGTTGCTCCGCGATTTGTTTTGTGAAAAATGCAACGCTTCCCCAAATCAG
>JANPOH010000367.1:0-4457 GCA_031427895.1 Betaproteobacteria bacterium | reverse complement strand
ATTGTTGGAACAAAACAGCTGTAATTGTTACTACCAGCACGCCCGGGATCGGATCTGTCGGACGCGCAAGCAGAAAACTACGCACCCCGGTAAACCCACGAGTATTTGGATGCCAATTGCCAGGCCCGTAGAAACGGATTTCTCCGTCGGTACTTGAAACTGCTTTCGCCACCATCTGAGGAAAATCCGGCGAATCGATAGGGCCAATTGCGGCGCAGCCCGCAACAAATGCCGCGAAGACAAGAACTGTGAGCGAGCGAAGCATTGCTGTCTCCTCTGCGGCTAACTTGAAGTCGCCATTATTGGCGACGCTTTACAACCCGTCAAAAGGCTGGATAAAATATCAATTTTCATGAAAAATAACCAATTAAATCAATTCATTAGTTAATTTTAGTACGTCCGAATTCAAAAATGCAAACATCCCCAGTTTCCCAGCCGCCAAAATTGCTGTATCAACTCCGTCACCAGATTCGGCGGCTGCACTACAGCATACGTACTGAGGATGCGTATGTCTACTGGGTACGTTTTTACTGGGTACGTTTTCCTTGGGTACGTTTTTCCCTGGGTGTGTTTTTCCCGCGGCGCACTCACTTCAATTTTCGCAATCCGGGAACTCTCAGCACGATCACCAGCATGATAACGATCGCGCCGATAGCGTAAGCGCCCTGCGCGATCGGCGCGCCGAAGCGTTCCGCAGCCGCTCCCGCCAGGAAATTGCCCAGCGGCAGGCTGATGACCACGCCGGAGCGCAGCCCCATCACGCGCCCGCGCATGGGCTGCGCGGTGTTGCTCAGAATCAAAGTGGCAATGGCCGTCCAGGTGACGGCCTGGGTCAGCCCGGCAACGAACACCAGGCCCAGCGAAACGGAATACGACGTGGATATCGCAAACAACAGCAAAGACGCCGGCCACAACAGGCTGCCCCACACCACCAGCCAGCCCTTGCGCTGGTAGTTGCCCATGGAGACGACCCAGATGCCCGCCGCAAGCGCGCCGAGGCCCGCCATCGAGGTGAGCATGCCGTAGCCCGCCGCACCCGCGTCGAGGACGTAACGTGCAAATGGCGGGAGAAACGCATAGCGGTATGGGGCAGCGAGCAGGTTCAACATGAAGGCGATCACCAGCAGCACCAGCACGGTCTGGTTGCCCCACACATATTTCAGGCCGGCGATCAGACTCTTTGCCGGCGATTCGTGAATCTCGGCGACTGACTGCTTCGCGCCCTTCAGCCGCAGCAGCACCACCACGTCGATCACGTAGATGCCGACAATCAACCAATAGGCGCCGCTGATGCCGAAGGCGGGAATCAGCACGCCGCCCAACGCCGGGCCTATCACCACCGTCAGCTCGGTCGCCACCGCGGTGAGGGCGATGGCGTTGGTGAGGTCGTCCTTGTCCACCAGATCCGGCACGAACGCCTGGCGCGTGGGGTTGTCCAGCGCCCACGTCAGACTGCTCACCAGGGACAGCGCGATGATGTGCGTCAGCGTAAGCCAGCCGTTAAGCAAAAGAACCAGCATGACGACCGACACCGCCCAGTTCACCAGCGCCGCGATGATGAGCAGCAACCGCCGGTCCATGCGATCTGCCGCCACGCCCATGAACGGCGCGACAAAATAACCGGCCATCTTGCACGCCGCCACGATGCCCACCATCAGCGGCGATTCGGTGAGCTCCAGCGTCAGCCAGCCGACCACCACCAGATCGGCCCAGCGCGCGGTCGAAGACAGCAGCGTGGCCGTCCACAGCAGTCGAAAGCCGCGATGACGCAACGCGGTCATTCAGTGCATTCCGTCTGTCTAGCCAGGGGGTGTTGCGGCATGCTCATATCGGGTTGGCAGGTAAGGTTTGCCGGACATCATCGCGAATGCTCGTCGCGATTGCAAACCATGCCGCTGGAACCCGCATACACAAGTTCGCATTGCGATACGGCGCTGCCCGCAGCGCGCCGCAACAATCCTGTTCATCAATAAGCATTTGTTTTTACGGCACAAAATAATTTACGCCGTCAACGTTCCTGTGGAACCCGTGGTATTGTTATCATCGCAGCCTGTCTCTTTCCATCGCCGATGACGCAGGCATTTGCACACCGGCGCAACAGCCAACTCCGCACTGAACCATTCATGATTGAAGTCAACGAACGTATTGAAGTCGCCTCCACGCCGCGCACTGTGTGGGCCATCCTCTCCGACCCGAACGCCGTGGTGGAATGCGTGGAGGGCGCGGTGCTGGGCGACAAGCAGGACGACGGCTCCTTCAACGCCAAGATGACGGTCAAGTTCGGTCCGGCAAAGATCGCGTTCAATGCGAACGTGATGCTGGCGCTCGACGAAGCCAACCAATCGGGCAGCGTCACCGCGCGCGGCAAAGATTCCATCAGCGGCACCAAATTCAGCACCCACATGCAGTTCAAGGTGGAGGGCAGCGACACGCCGCCCGACAACGCCATGAGCGTGATCCCGATCAAGGCCGAGTGCGAAATCACCGGACGGCTGTCGAGCCTGATCGAATCCGGCGCAAATCTCGTTATCAAGCGCATGACCGCGAGTTTCGCGCAGAAGCTGGCCGAGCGCTGCGGCGGCACGGTAGACGCCAAGGCAACCTGATACGGCACCCTGATTTATCACCCCCATTTTTTGATGTCATTATTTGACCGGCAGGATTTTCCAGGGAGAGTAGACGATGAAGGTATATGAAAGACTATCGCAGGCCTTCAAGGCCGAAGGCACCACCAACGTTTTCGGCATGATGGGCGACGGCAATATGTACTGGCAGTACGCCAATGCCAAGAACGGCATCATCATGCACGAGGTGCGTCACGAAGGCGTGGGCCTCGGCATGGCCGACGGCTGGGCGCGCGCCACGCGCAACCCCGGCGTGTGTACCGCGACCTGCGGCCCCGGCACCACGCAATTGGCTACCGCGTTCGTGACCGCCGCGCGCGCATCCTCCCCCGTGGTGGCGTTCTGCGGCGAATACCCGACGAGCGACGACGAATACACGCAGGCGCTGGATCAATCCGCGTTCGCCCACGGCTGCGAAGCCGCGTTTGTGCGCATGGGTACGGCCGACGACGCCGACGAGGCCGTACGCAAGGCGTTTTACATCGCACGTACGCAATCACGCCCGGTACTGCTGTCGGTGCCGATGGATTTGCAGCAAAAAGAATGGAATGACGACGATCCTTACGTGCCGTCCACCGCCATCATCCCCAAGCGCACCGTCACGCCGAACCATGCCGCGATCGAGCAGGCCGCCGACATGCTGTGCAAGGCCAAGCGTCCGGTGATACTGGTCGGGCGCGGCGCGATGTGGTCGGGCGCGGGCGACGAAATCCTCAAGCTCGCGCAACGCTGCGGCGCGCTGATCGCCACTACCCTGCAAGCCAAGAACTGGCTGGTCGAGGACGAGTACCAGATCGGCATTTCCGGCACCTATGCCACCAAGACGGCCATCCAGTTGCTCTCCGACTCCGATGTCGTGGTCGCCGTCGGCGCAAGCCTTAACCGCTACACCACGCACGAAGGGCTGCTGTATCCGGAAGCGAAGTTCATCCACATCGACCCGAAAGCGCATGTCCTGCTGTCGCGCGGTAAGGGCGCTGATTACTATGTGCAGTCCGACGGCAAGGCCGGCGTGGCCGCGCTGGAAGCGGAACTCGCCAAACGCAACTTCAAGCAACTGGGTTATCGCACCGGCGAAGTGAAGGAAAGACTCGCCAATGCCTGGGAAGACCGCCGCGACTACAAGATTGATGAGGGCACCGTGGATCCGCGGCCGTTGTGCGTGGAGCTGGATGATCTGCTGCCGACCGACATCAGCCTGTTTGCCGGCAGCGGCTGCACCGCCGGCTTCACCAACATCCTGTTCCGCAAGGCGCGGCCGATGGTAATGGCCGGGCACTTCTTCGGCTGTATCGGGCAGATGATGCCGGCGGCTGTCGGTGCGGTCATTGGCACCGGCATGAAGCCCGCGGTGCTGATGGACGGCGATGCCAGCACGATGATGCACATCGGTGATTTCGACACCATGGTGCGCTACAACGTGCCGTTGTTGATTTACTGCATGAACAACGAATGCCTCGGCGCCGAGTACTACAAGCTCGACGCACACAAGATGGCCGTCGAAACCTCGTGCATCCCCACGGCGGATCTGGGTGCGGTAGCGCGTGCCTTCGGCGGCCGCGGCGCGCTGTGCCGCACGGTGGATGAAGTGAAAAAAGCCACCAGGGAATGGCTCGCCAAACCGGGCCCGATGATTATCGACGTGCGCGTGTCGCGCAGCGTGGTTCCCCTGACCTACCGCCGCATACACTACGGCGAGGATGAATAAGCTTTCGTGTTTCAGCACCATGAAAACGGCCCTTCGGGGCCGTTTTGTTTGGGCGAATGACGCAATGCAAGGGCGTATAAAGCGAAATCTCAGTCAATCCTGAGATTCGAGGCTCGCGCGACTTC
>JANPOH010000366.1:0-3097 GCA_031427895.1 Betaproteobacteria bacterium | reverse complement strand
CCACGCTCGCCATGGCCCGGCATGGTATACGGCACGTGGTGATAACGGAGTCGCGGCAACTCGCGGGCGTGATATCCGAGCGTGACCTGTTCGCGTTGCAGCGCGTCAGCCTGCGGCAGATCCACCGCGATATTGACGCGGCGGCGGGGCCGGCGGCGTTCCGTCAGGCCGCGTGCGATATCCGCGGCCTGACCGAAAGTTTGCTGGGGCAGGGCGTGGGTGCCGCGCATTTGACATCGATGATCTGCTCCCTGAACGACGCCTTGACCCGCCGCATTGTCCAGTGCGAAGCGGTCGCGGATAACTTGCCCGCGCAAGCGTGGTGCTGGCTGGCGTTCGGCAGCGAGGGCCGGTTCGAGCAGACGCTGGCCACCGATCAGGACAACGGAATCGTTTTCGCCGATGCGGAGGATACGCCGGCCTTTCGCGCGCGTCTGCTGGCATGTGCCGGGCGCGTCAACGACACGCTCGATCAGTGCGGATTTCCCCTGTGCGAGGGCGGCATTATGGCGCGCAATCCCGAGCTGTGTCTGCCGCTGGCGGCGTGGCGCGAGCGGTTTTCCGCCTGGATCGGGCACCCGCATGAGGCCGCGCTACTCAAGGCGTCGATCTACTTCGATTTTCGCGCGGTGGCGGGCCATGCGCCGCTCGCGGACGCCTTGCGTGCGCATCTGGTGACGCGGGCGCCCGCAGGGCGGCTGTTCCTGTATCTGATGGCGCGCAACGCGCTGGAGACCGCGCCCCCGCTGGGGCTGGTGCGCGAATTCACACTCGATGCGGACGGCAAGGTGGATTTGAAAAAAAACGGCGCGCGCATCATTACCGACGCCGCGCGCGTGTTTGCGTTGGCGCACGGCGTGGCGGCGACCAACACCGTGCAGCGGCTGCGCCTTGCCGCGCCTGCGATGCGCGCGCCGCCGGCGGAAATCGACGCCGCGGTGAGCGCCTTCGATTTTATGCAGACGCTGCGGCTGAACTATCAGCACCGCGAAGGCGTGCAGACGCGGGCCGTTGCCAACCGGATCGATCCCCACCGGCTCAATGAGGTCGATCGCAGGATACTGAAAGAATCGCTGCGTCAGGCGGGGCGTCTGCAAAGCCGGCTGAAGCTGGATTTTCAACTCTGAATCATGCTGAATAATCATGGCCGGGCTGTGTGACATGCTACGGGCGCGGCGCAAGCGCGCGACTGCGGCGCGGATGCCGATTGCGCAAGCGCGGTTCGTTATGGTGGACGTTGAAACCAGCGGTTTGGATCTGCGCCGCGACCGCTTGCTGTCCATCGGCGCGGTAGCGGTGACGGGCGGCGCGATCCGCCCCGCGGACAGCATGGCTATCGTGTTGCGGCAGGCGGCGGAAAGCGATCACGACAATATCCTGGTGCATGGCATCGGCGCGGAACAGCAACGCGCGGGGCTGCCGCTGGCCGAGGCGATGTGCTTATTCAGCGCGTTCGTGGGCGCGGATACCCTCGTGGCTTACCCGGCGGACTTCGACCGGCATTTCCTCGAGCGCGAACACCGGCGGGCGCTTGGCGCGGCGCCGCATTGGACATGGATCGATGCCGCCTGGCTGGCGCCCGCGCTGCTTGACGGCGCGCTCGGCCATCGCCAATCGCTGGATGCCTTGTGCGCGGCATACGCAATATCGCATCTTGCGCGCCATCATGCCGTCTCGGATGCCTTCGCCACCGCCGAGCTTTTTCTGATCCTGCTGGCGCGTGCCGCCCGCAACGGCATACAAACCGTGGGCGAGCTGCGGGACTGTGCGGAAGCAGAACGGCAACTCGAAAGGCTGAAACCGCCATCCTGATCGAACCGCCCCGATTCCGACTCCGACAGGCTGTTAGACCAAGCGCTCCAGCGGCAACTGAAACAGCCGTATGCATTCATCGGCGCGACGGGCCACCTTATTGGCGGCGGTGATCGCGGCAATCAGCGCCGCGAGCGGCGTCTCATCCTCGAAAGCGATCATCAATACTGCGTTGGTGCTGGCGTAAGTTCCCATGCCAATATGGGGTTCGGTGCCGCGACCCTTGCCCAATACGTGCTCCCAGTGTGTGTAGTAATCGATGTTCAGCCGCTTGAGCATGTCCATCATCTGCGGATTCACATAATCGTTGTAGACCACGAACGCCATTTTCATGATGCCTCCCCTGTTATTTCGTGCTTTCGCGATTTCGCGATTAAAAAGTAGCACGCAAACGCGGCCCTGATTTGATCTGGATCAACATTCCGTCATCGCAAGGGCGTGCTCCCGATCCCGCGCCGGACCTATGGGGAAACCGTCGCTTGTTGACCTGGATCAAATGCGGCGGATATCAACTACTTATTCTAATTTGCATTAGAAAATGCTATAATAACGCTTTGGATTACAAGAGGCGTTATGTCGCGCAAGGCAGGAGGGGCGAAGGATCTGGCGTGGGCACGAGAGCAGGTGGCCAAGGCGCGTAGCGCGGATGATCTGCGGCATGCACAAGCTATTTTGCTACCGCTGGAGCTGGGGCTTAGTCTGGAGCAAACGGCGGCGGCGATAGGGCGTTCGGTGAGCCTGACCTGTAAGCTGCGCAACCGCAAGCGGCGCGAGCGCGCCAAGGAAATCCCGCTCAGGAAGAAGAAGCGGGAGTTGCGTAACCGGGCGGCGACCACACTCGCCCGCGAGGCCGCACTGCTTGACCAAGTGCTTACCGAGGCCGGCAGTGGCGGCATAGTTGTCATACCGAGCCTGAAGCCTGCGTTTGAGAAGGCGATCGGGCGACAGATTGCACTGTCGACGCTGTATCGGGTGCTGGCCCGCCATGGTTGGCGCAAACTGGCCCCCGACACGGCTCACCCCAAAGGCGACCCCTTGCGACGGGAGTCCTTTAAAAAAAACTCGCCGGCGATTTGGCGCAAAGGCTGAAGTCGTTCCCGTCTTCGGCTGCGCATCGTCCGCTGCGACTGATGTTCCAGGATGAGGCGCGTTTTGGCCGGATTAGCCGGCGCTGCTACAGTTGGGCCAAGTTCCCGATGCGCCCCACGGTCAAAGCGATGCTCACCCATCAGTATGTCTATGCCTACGGGGCAGCGAGCATTCCCCAGGGTAACTTCGACTCGCT
>JANPOH010000365.1:0-7696 GCA_031427895.1 Betaproteobacteria bacterium | reverse complement strand
CGCACATCTGGGAAGAAGGCGATCTGATGCTGTGGGAGGACATCGGCACCATCCATAACGCGGTGGCCGATTACGCGCCGCACGAGCATCGGCTGATTAAGCGTTGTCAGGTGATGGCGTCCGAGTTTGGCGAGAATTTTGCACAATGATCCCGTCGCGCGTGAAAGCACGAACCTTATTCGTCATTCCGGGCGTGACCCGGAATGACGGCGGGGTTGTCATGGTGTTAGGCCAATGCTGACATTTTAAATTATCGTTTAAAAACAAATACTTATGAAAAACAAACTCTGCATTTTTGGTGCGCTTACCACACTGGTAGCCGGCATCTCGCACGCGCAATCTCCCGCAACCCCCTATCCCACCCGCCCCATACGCTTCGTCGTCGGCTTTGCGGCGGGCGGCCCCACCGATGTCATCGCGCGCATTACAGGGCAGGACATGGGCGCGGCGCTCGGCCAAACCGTGGTGGTGGAAAACCGCGCGGGGGCGAACGCACAAATCGCCACCGAACTGGTGGCGCGCGCGACGCCCGATGGTCATACGCTGCTGTTCTCGTCGCTGTCGCTATTGGTGAATTCGATTCTGCTGCAAGAAAAAGCGAAGTACGATCCCTTTAAAGATTTCGCGCCGATCAGCCTTGCTGCGACGCTGCCGATGGTGGTGGTGACCAGCCCCTCGACCAAAATCAACACGTTGCAAGAGTTACTGGCCGCAGCCAAGGCCAAGCCCGGCGCGATCACTTACGGCGCGCCCGGACACGGCGGCTCCGGGCATTTGGCCGGTGCGTTGCTGGAAAATCTCTCCGGCGCGAAAATGACCACGATACCGTTTCGCGGCAACGCGCCCGCGCTCACCGACGTGATGGCGGGCCAGGTCACGTTCATGTTTTATCCGATGGTCGGCATCGCCGAGCAGGTCGCGAGCAAGCGTTTGCGCGCGCTGGCGGTGGGCACCGCCAAACGTCACCCGGATTTTGCCGAGGTGCCGACGATGGCGGAATCCGGGTTTCCGGGCTTTGAAGAAACCGCGCCGTGGGTGGGCTTGCTCGCGCCCGCCGGCACGCCGAAAGCGATCGTGGAGCGGTTGAGCGTCGAGATGCGAAAATCGCTGGCCAAACCCGAAACCATTACGCGGTTAAAAGCGTTGGGCGCGATCACCGTGGGCGACACGCCCGACGAGTATCTGAAATTTCTGAAAAAAGATCATGAGCGTTGGGCGCGAGTGATTAAAGCGTCCGGGGTGAAGGCGGAGTGATGCGGGACGCCGGGCGCAATCGTCCATTGCGGCGGCGGGTTGCGTCACATCCCCTGCGATGAACGATGGCGTTTCAGTACGCCCGGCATGGGGTCATTCGTTTATCTTGCCGCATACCCACGCCAGCACATGCGTTAAACGCGGCGGCAAATATTCTTCGGCATCATCACACGTCACCCAGCGCCATGCGTCGTGTGCGGGTTTGCCGGTTTTTGCCAGGGGCAGGGTGATTTCTTCGGTGCGTGTTTCGGCGACGTAATAGCGCCCAACCTTATTGCCTGAGTAAGGCACCGTCTCTTTGTAATCTTCACCGAAGGCGAACTCCAGATCGGTCAGCGTGGTGGCAGCAGTGGTTTCGCGCTTGGCGGCTTCGAGGGAATCTTCGCAAATATTGATAATGCCGGCGGGGAAATCCCACACCTCGCCGCGGCGCAGTATCAACAGTTGCCAGTTGCCCCAGGCAAAACGCACCGGCACCACGCCGCACGATAACGTTTTGTTTTCAATGGGTTTTTTATCGGTATCCATAGTCACTCTTCAAGGCCACAACCCCGCCGCGCCACGCACGCCGCTCGAATCGCCATGCACGTTGCGCGCGAGGCGCGTGCGCACGGTGTCGGAGAATACCCATTTCCCCCACAGCGCGGGGATGTTTTTGTAAAGCCGCGCGATGTGGGATAGCCCGCCGCCCAGCACAATCACTTCCGGGTCGAGCACGTTGATGACCGAGGCGAGCGCGCGCGCCAGCCGGTCTTCGTAGCGCGCGAGCGCCCGCGCGGCGGCGTCTTCGGTGGTGCTGCGCGCGACAATGACTTGCGCGCTGATCGACGCGCCGCCGTGCCGCGCGTAATCTCGTGCCAGCCCCGGGCCCGACAGAAATGTTTCAATGCAGCCGTGCTTGCCGCAATAACACAGCGCGCCGGGCCGCTCATGATCGTCAGGCCACGGCAGCGGGTTGTGACCCCACTCGCCCGCGATGGCATTGGGGCCGTCAACGACACGCCCATGAATCACAATGCCGCCGCCCACGCCGGTGCCGAGAATCACGCCGAACACCGAGGCCGCACCCGCCGCTGCGCCGTCGACGGCCTCTGACAACGCAAAGCAGTTGGCGTCGTTGGCGAGGCGCACCTCGCGACTCAGCGCGCGCTCGATGTCGATCTTGAACGGCTTTTGATTCAGGCAGGTCGAGTTGGAGTTACGCATCAGCCCGGTCGAGGGCGACAACGCGCCCGGCGTGCCGATGCCGATGGTGGCGGTGGCGCCCAATGTTTTTTCGGCATCGTGGATGAGTTCGGCGATTAGCGCGAGTGTTGCCGCGTAATCACCGGACGGCGTGGGTTCGCGACGGCGCAGCAACTCGACACCTGCCTCATCAAAGGCGGCGATTTCAGTTTTGGTGCCGCCAAGGTCAATGCCGATTTTCATGCTGCTGCGGCACGCACGGACTTACTGCGGCTTTACGCCCAACCGCGCCGCCAGCTTTTTGGTTTTATCGATATCGGCCTGCACCAGTTTCGTAAACTCGGCGGGCGAGAGTATGTGCGCGTCGAAGCCCAGTTCGTCAAAACGCGCCATTACGTCAGGCGCGGCGACGGCTTTGGTCAATTCGCCGTGAAATTTGCTGATGTACTCGACGGGGGTGTTCGCCGGATACCAGAAGCCGAACCATGCGTAGTATTCAAAATCTTTTACGCCGGCTTCGATCACGGTCGGCACGTCGGGCAACTGCTTCCAGCGTTTCGCGCCGCTGATCGCGAGCGAGCGGATTTTGCCGGATTTCGCCAGACCGACGGCGTTGGACGAGGTGAGAAACGCCAGATCGATATGCCCGCCGGCGAGGTCGGTGACGAGTTGCCCGATGCCTTTATATTGCACCGTGGTCATTTTGATGCCGGTCTGTGCATTAAACAGCTCCATGCCCACGTGCAGCACGCCGCCGAAACCGGAGTTGCCGTAGTTGAGGCGCGACGGATTTTTTTTCGCCAGCGCGATCAGTTCACCCATGGTGTTGACCGGGATCGATGGGTGCACGGCCAGCACATAACCCACGGTGCGCGTGGCGGTGGTGACGGCGGCGAAATCGCGCACCGGATCGTAAGGCAGCTTGTTGAACGCGGGCAGCAGCGCATGCGCGCTGGAGGTGTGCAGCACGGTGTAGCCGTCGGGCGGCGCTTTCGCCACCGCCTCGGTGCCGATGATGCCGCCCGCGCCCGCGCGATTGTCGATGATGACGTTTTGTCCCCACGACACGAGCAGCTTTTGGCCGATGATCCGACCGATCACATCCATCGGTCCGCCCGCGACAAACGGCACCACGAAACGTATCGGCTTGTTCGGATAATCCGCCGCGGCTTTCTGCGCGAAAGCGGCGTTGCTGATGAACAAACCCAGCGCCATGGTTACCATGGCAACCATGGCGCCGCATGCGCCGTTACAACGATAGACAGGTTTCAAGTCAATCACTCCACCGCGACGCGGGTTTTGTTCATCCTTCATCGTTAAAAAACGCTCACGGCATCTGCAACTTCCCGCGGCCGCCCATACCTCCCATTCCCCCCATGCCGCCCGCGCCCGGCACGACGATGGAAGACTGCTGCTGGCGGCGCAATTCCTGCAACTCATGCACGGTGCGCTCGATGCCTTCCTTTGCCGCGTCGCCGAAATTGGCGACGACTTCGGCGAGGTTCTTGCCTTCGATCTCAAAGTTGATCGGCAGCGGGCCGGCCTGCGTCATGATCTGCGCTTCGCCGATGTAGAGGGCGGGGCGCGAATTGTCCGGCGAGCCGTCGTCCTTGATCGGCGTCATCATGCGTAACGTGCCGACCTTGCGGTCGGTGATGATCTCTTCGCGGTAGAGATTGTTGGCGTCCATTTTCGCTTCGGCGCCGCGTTCGTCAGGGGATTGTAATGCCATGTTAGTCTCGACTCTCGGTTGGGTTGCAGACGGTAAAGCGCAAGGTTATCAGAAAAAGCGCTGCGGCTCTGAAGCGCGCGCCCATGTTACTTACGCCGCGGCTAACGTTGCATCGCGCGCCGCGAAAGGTAGGACGCAAGATCCACCAGCGCCACCAGCAAAATCATCGCGATCAGCACCGAACTGGTTTCGCGCATGTGAAAAAGCCCCATGTGGAACGCCAACATCGCCCCCAGACCGCCACCGCCGACCACGCCCAGCACCGCGGCGGCGCGGATATTGTTTTCCCAGCGATACAGCGTGTACGACAAAATTTGCGGCAGTATCTGCGCCAGCGTGGCGTAAAGAAACACGCGGCCCGCCGGCGTGCCCTGCGCGCGCAATGCGAAGGCCGGGCCGGGCGGCGCGTTTTCAATCGCTTCGGCAAACAGGCGCCCCAGCACGCCGGTGGTGTGCAGCGCCAGCGCGAGGGTGCCGGCAAAAGGGCCCAGCCCGGCCGAGATGATGAGCAGCGCCGCCCACACCAGTTCGGGGATCGAGCGCAGGCCATTCAGCATCAGGCGTGTCGGCGCGCGCCAGCGTGCCGGGTCGCCCGCATGCGTGCGGCTCGCGGGCAGCGCCAGCGTCAGGCCGCCGATCACCGCCAGCAGAGTGCCGAGCGCCGACATGGCGATGGTCTCCACGCTCGCCACGGCGAGCTTCCACAAAAACGCCGGGTCCATCGAGGGGGACAGCAACTCGCCGAGAAATTTTCCCATCTTGCGCGCCGCGTCGAGCGAGAGAAATTTCGCCCATTGCAGATCAAGCGTCCAGAAGCTGGCCGCCGTCAGCGCGGCCAGCCCCAGCATGAACCAGCATACGGCGCAGCGCGCATCGAATAGTTTCGGCGGCAAACGAAAGGTCTCGTTGGCCGCGGCTTGGTTCGGGGGCGCGTTCATGTCGTCACACCAGTTTGCGCCGCAGCCACGCGCTGGCGTAATCCGCCAGCCACACCAGCAGCATGAATACGATCAGCATGGTCGCGACTTCCGACCCCATGAACATTTTCATCGAGTTATCCATCTGCTGCCCCAGGCCGCCCGCGCCGACAAACCCCAGCACGGCGGAAGATCGAATCGCGCATTCCCAGCGATACACGGTGTAGCTGGTAAGCTCCGCCGCGCTTTGCGGCAGCAGCCCGTAAAAAAATGCCTGCAAGCGGCCGGCGCCGTTACGCATCAAGGTGCGGGTCGCGTGCGGTTCATCGCTTTCGAGAATTTCGCCATACACCTTGCCGAGCATGCCGCTGTAGGTGAGTGCGATCGCCAGCACGCCCGCCGTCGGCCCCAGCCCGACCACGCGCACAAACACCAGCGCCCACACCAGTTCAGGCACGCTACGCAGCAATATCAGCAGCCAGCGCGTGGCCTGGCGCACCGCCAGCGGCAGCACGTGCATGCGCCCGGTCAAGGCCGAGATTGACAACGCGCTGGTGGAAATCAGCGTCAGCGGAATCGCCGCCAGCAGGGCCAGCGCCATGCCGGCCGTGGCGATGGCGACGGTGCGCCAGCACTCGCGCGCCACCAGCAGCAAAAAATCCGCATCAATCTTGGGCGGGAAAAAATCACCGATGAAGCGTCGCGTCGACTTCAACGCATCCGGCTCGAACAATGTCCAGGGCTTGAATTCGGTAAGCGTTAGCGCCGGCGCCAGCAGCACCACGGCCGCCAGCATCCAGAATACCCGTCCCAGCCACGCGGGATCGCGCAGATGGGGTTGCGGCAGCGTGGTGTTCATCGGCGCGGTGACGGCAATCTAACGACGGTCTAACGACAGTAAAGCGGCGCCGGCGCGGTCTCGCCGGGCGTGTCTTCGGCGGCGACCGGTGCGCCGAGGAGCTCGTCTTCGTGCTGCGCGTAGAGCGCTTGCAGCCGCTCGCGGGTGACTTCCCGAGAGGGCAGATCGAACTTCACTTCGCCGTCGCGCATGCCGATCACGCGCGGAAAACGGGTCGCGACATCGACTTGGTGCAGCGTGGTGACGAGGGTCGCGCCGCGCTCGCGCGCGGCCTCGGTCAGGGTTTCAATTGCCAGCGTGACGCGCGACGGGTCCAGCGACGACAGCGGCTCGTCCACCAGCCACAGCGAGGCGGATGACACCAGCGCGCGCGCCAGCCCCACGCGCTGGCGCTCGCCGCCCGACAGACGATCCACCCGCGCCCACAGCTTATCGGCCAGATCAAAGCGCGCGAGCGCAGCGTCGGCCAGCGGAATATTCGTCGGATAAAACAACGAACGCACGCTCGCCAGCAGGGATTGTTGCGGCAGGCGCGCCGCCAGCACTGACGTGATAACACGCTGGCGCGGCGGCAGCGGCGGCGTTTGCGGCGCGAGGAACAGCCGCCCGCGCAGCTTTTGCAGTTGCGCGACAGGCAGCGCCCACGGATCGATATCGTCCAGCGCCAGCCGTCCCGCCGACGGTTTCAGCGCGCATGCCAGCGCATGCAGCAGCGTGGTTTTGCCAGCGCCCGAGGGACCGATGACGGCCACCTGCTCGCCGGGGGCGATGGTCAGCGAGAGCGGCTTTAACGCCGGCGTGCTGCCGGCCGCCGCCGCCGGATGGCGCGCGGCGAGGCCGTGAAGGGCGATTCGCATGGGGTGACTTACCGGGGTTACTTAATCAGGCCCGCGCTGCGCCCGGCGGCTTCGAGATGGCTGTAGTTCTCTGCCTTGGTCGCGATGTACTTGGTGGCGCGGTTCAGGGTGAGAATTTCCTTGCCTTCGGCGGTGGACATCGACAGATCGAGCAAGGCCTTGGTGATGCGCTCGCGCAAGGCGGCGGGCATATCGGCATGCACCGACCAGTTGTAGTTGAAGTACGGCTGCGTGGTGAAAAACACATCCACCTTCGTGGTGTCTACTTTTTTGTCTTCGACAAACTTGCGCCACACGGTGATGTCGAGCGCCGCCGCGTCAACACGCCCGCCGACCACCGAAGCGATGGTCGCGTCATGCGCGCCGGAATACGCGACACGTTTGAAATCCTTGTCCGGGTCAATCTTCGCTTGCAGCAGGAAGCTGCGCGGCATCAGGTGGCCCGAGGTGCTCGACGCCGAGCCGAAACTGACTTGCTTGCCTTTAAGATCGGCCAGCGTCTTGATGCCCGAATCGGTTTGCGAGATGAATACCGAACGAAACTGGGTGTCTTCTTCGCGCTGCGCGATGGCGACGATCTTGCGGCCGGAGCGCAACTGCGCCTGCACATGCGTGAAACCGCCGAACCACACCACGTCCACCTGCTTGTTGACCAGCGCCTCGACCGCGGCCGGGTAATCGTTCACCGGCGTGAACTCGACTTTCATGCCGAGCACCCGTTCAAGATATTTTGTCATGGGGCCGAACTTGCGTATCTGCTCGGTGGCGGCTTCCTCCGGGATGGTGGTCACCTTGAGGACTTGCTGTTGGGCGAGGGCGGATGCCGGTAAGGCGGCGAAGGTTGCGAAGGTGACAATGGCCGCGGCATTGCGGAGGGTGCGTAACAACGAAC
>JANPOH010000364.1:0-3924 GCA_031427895.1 Betaproteobacteria bacterium | reverse complement strand
GGCGGCGCGGGATTTCCGGCGGGGCGCAAGTGGAGCATCGTGCGCTATGATCCAGGCCCGCGCGTGATGGCGGTAAATATCGATGAAGGCGAACCGGGCACCTTCAAGGATCGTTATTACCTGGAACGCAATCCGCACCGTTTTCTCGAAGGCATGATTATCGCCGCGTGGACGGTGCAGATTTCCGAGGTTTACATTTACCTGCGCGACGAATACGCCGGGGTGCGCGCGATTCTTGAAAAAGAAATCCGCGCGCTGCAAAAAAATCCGCCGTGCGCGTTGCCGCCGATTTTTCTGCGCCGCGGCGCGGGTGCGTACATTTGCGGCGAAGAATCCGCCATGATCGAATCCATCGAAGGCAAGCGCGGCATGCCGCGGCTGCGTCCGCCGTATGTGGCGCAGGTGGGGCTGTTCGGCTACCCCACGCTGGAGCACAACATGGAAACGCTCTACTGGGCGCGTGACATTATTGAAAAAGGTGCTGCGTGGTTTGCCTCGAATGGCCGCAATGGGCGCAAAGGGCTGCGCTCGTTCTCGGTATCGGGCCGCGTGAAAAAACCGGGCGTGCATCTCGCGCCCGCGGGCATCACGGTGAAGGAGCTCATCACCGAGTACTGCGGCGGCATGCTGCCGGGGCACGAGTTTTACGCCTATCTGCCGGGCGGCGCGTCGGGCGGCATCTTGCCCGCGAGCATGGGCGATATTCCGCTCGACTTTGATACGTTGAATCAATACGGCTGTTTCATCGGCTCGGCGGCGGTGATTATTTTGTCGGACAAAGATAAAGCCAGCGCCGCCGCGCGCAACATCATGAAATTTTTTGCCGAGGAATCCTGCGGGCAATGCACGCCCTGTCGCGTGGGGACTTCCAAGGCCTTGAATTTAATGGAAAAAAAGTCCTGGAATCAAGGGCTGCTGGAAGAGTTGTCGGGCGCCATGGCGGATGCCTCGATCTGCGGGCTGGGGCAGGCCGCGCCGAATCCGATTCGTTGCGTGATGAAATATTTTCCGAAGGAAATTCAATGACAGCGTATAGCCAGGACGAACTGAAAGCGATGCCCATCGAATTCAAACTCAACGGCAAAGAGGTTGTCGCCAACGCGAACGAGACCATTATTCAAACCGCCAAGCGTTACGGCGTGGAGATTCCGCATCTTTGCTACAAGGAAGGCCTGCGTCCCGACGGCAACTGCCGCGCCTGCGTGGTTGAAGTCAAGGGCGAGCGTGTACTGGCGGCGTCGTGTTGCCGCAACCCGGTGAAGGGCATGGAAGTCATCACCGATTCCGAGCGCGCGATTAAATCGCAGAAGATGGTGCTGGAACTGCTGCTCTCGGACATGCCGGAAAAGCGTCACACACTGAATTCCGAACTCGATCAGTGGGCGGGCAAGCTCAAGGTCGGCAAGCCGCGCTTCGAGGCGCGCCATCAGCATTATCAACCACGGGCCGATTTGTCGCATCACGGCATCGCGGTGAATCTCGATTCGTGCATCCAATGCACGCGCTGCGTGCGCGCTTGCCGCGAGGAGCAGGTCAATGATGTGATCGGCCTCGCGTTCCGCGGCGAACATTCAAAAATCGTGTTCGATATTGATGATGCGATGGGTGACTCCACCTGCGTGGCGTGCGGCGAATGCGTGCAGGCGTGCCCCACCGGCGCGCTGATGCCCGCGCGTGAAGCGGGCCTGATAAAGCCCGACAAGCAGGTGCATTCGGTGTGCCCGTTTTGCGGCGTGGGTTGTCAGCTCACCTACAACGTCAAGGACAACAAAATCCTCAGCGTCGATGGGCGCGATGGCCCGTCCAACCATAACCGGCTGTGCGTGAAGGGGCGGTATGGCTTTGATTATGTTCATCATAAACAAAGACTTACCAAACCTTTGATCCGCAAGCCCGGTGTGCCCAAGCACGCTGACTTTACGATGGACCCGGCGAACCCGCTGGCGTATTTCCGCGAGGCGACGTGGGAAGAAGCGCTCGATCTGGCCGCCGGCAAGCTGAAAGAAATTCGCGACACCAAGGGCAAAACCGCGCTGGCGGGTTTTGGTTCAGCCAAAGGCACCAACGAAGAGGCGTACTTGTTTCAGAAGCTGGTACGTACCGGCTTTGGCAGCAACAACGTCGATCACTGCACGCGGCTGTGTCATGCGTCGAGCGTGGCGGCGCTGATGGAAGGTGTGTCGTCGGGCGCGGTGTCGAATCAAGTCAGTGATGTGCAACACGCCGAGGTGATTTTCCTCATCGGCGCTAATCCGGTTTCGAACCATCCGGTGGCGGCGACGTGGATCAAGAACGCGGTGAAAAAGGGGGCGAAGCTGATCTACGCCGATCCGCGCCGCTCGGAGTTGTCGCGCCACGCCACGCATTATTTGCAATTCAAGCCCGATACCGACGTCGCGCTGCTCAACGCCATGATGCACACCATCGTGCATGAAGGCCTGGTGAACAAGGCGTTTATCAAAGAACGCACCATCGGCTACGAAGCGCTAAAGAAAAACGTCGAGGGCTACAGCCCCGAAGCGATGGCGCCATTGTGCGGCATCCCGGCCGAAACGATCAAGGAAGTCGCGCGGTTGTATGCCACGTCGAAGGGTTCGATGATTTTGTGGGGCATGGGCATTTCGCAGCACGTGCATGGCACCGACAATGCGCGCTGTCTGATTGCTTTGACGTTGATGACCGGGCAGATCGGCAAACCCGGCTCGGGCCTGCATCCGCTGCGCGGGCAGAACAATGTGCAGGGCGCATCGGATTCCGGTTTGATTCCGATGGTGTTCCCCGATTACCAGCGGGTGGACAATCCCGAAGCGCATGCACGCTTCGAGAAATTGTGGAACACCACGCTTGATCCGAAGCCGGGTCTGACGGTGGTGGAAATCATTCATGCGACGCTCGACGGCCACATCAACGGCATGTACATCATGGGCGAAAACCCCGCAATGTCGGACCCCGACGCGCATCATGCGCGCGAGGCGCTGGCGAAGCTCGACATGCTCGTTGTGCAGGAAATTTTCCTCACCGAAACCTGCTACTACGCCGACGTGATTTTGCCCGCCACCGCGTGGCCGGAAAAAGACGGCACCGTCACCAACACCGATCGCATGGTGCAGTTGGGCCGGCGTGCGCTGGATGCACCGGGGGAAGCCAAACCCGATTTGTGGATCATTCAGCAGCTTGCCAATCGCCTGGGTTGTGACTGGAACTACAGCGGCCCGAAGGATGTGTTCAACGAAATGCGCCTGGGCATGAACAGCATCGCCGGCATTACCTATGAACGGCTGGAGCGCGAAAGCAGCGTGACCTATCCTTGCGAGAAAGAAGGCGATCCAGGGCAACCTATTGTTTTTATTGATAGTTTTCCCACGCCCACAGGGCGCGCAAAGTTCGTGCCGGCGGACATCATTCCCGCCGACGAGCGCCCCGACAAGGAATTCCCGTTCGTGCTGATCACCGGTCGCCAGCTTGAGCATTGGCACACCGGCGCGATGACGCGGCGCGCGTCGGTGCTGGACGCTATCGAGCCGGAAGCGACCGCGCTGATACATCCGCTCGATCTCGATGCGCTGGGTGCAAAACCCGGCGATGTCATCAGCGTTGCCTCGCGTCGCGGCATCGTGTCGCTATACGCACGGGCTGACGACGGCACGCCGCGCGGCGCGGTGTTCATTCCGTTTTGTTTTTATGAGGCAGCGGCAAATTTATTGACCAACCCCGCGCTCGATCCGGTGGGCAAGATTCCCGAGTTCAAGTATTGCGCGGTGAAGGTGATGAAGGGCGGCGAATTGACACCCGTGTCGAGCTACGGTGGCGGGCTGGCGATGGCGGAAATATAAGCACAACACCCACCGCAAAGGCGCAAAGGCGCAAAGGAAACGCAAAGAAATTCTTTTGACTTTCTTTGCGGCGGTTCTTTGCGCCTTTGCG
>JANPOH010000363.1:0-9850 GCA_031427895.1 Betaproteobacteria bacterium | reverse complement strand
GGATAAATCCCGCAAGGGTGGAATCAAGACCCGGCGTCTGGTCGCATCAACCAGCGACTCTTACCGCGAGCAGTTACTTGGGTTGGTGGCTGTTTGATGCAATTGCCCTGCACAACCACCGCAGCCATCATTCGCACCGGGGCGACTGGCGTATTCGCGCCGAAGGGGGACACCATCCATGTTTAATTGGTTCAGAAACGCTCGGCACAAAAAGCCGGGGCCAACCGCGGATAAACCACCTCGGGAGACGCTCTGCGGTTCGGCGACGCCGGCCGGGATTCAAAGCCAGAGCACGGCTTACAAGACTGCCGGCGACGAACACCTGAACGCGGGAAGTGTCGATGAAGCGGTAGCGCAATATCGACAGGCGCTGACCGTTGATCCCCAATTTGCAGAAGCGCATCGCATGCTGGGAGACGCGCTCCGGGAGCAGGGCAATCTGGCAGAGGCTGCCCGCAGCTACCGCGCGGCGATGGCGCATGCACCGCGACTTGCCGAGGCGCATTATGGTCTGGGCGTAACGCTTTTGGAACGATCGGATGCCGCAAATGCCACAGTTCATTTTAAAAATGCGCTGGGACTAAAGCCGGATTTTGCCGCCGCATGCAATGGACTGGGCTTCGCGCTTCTGACATCGGGAAAACCAGCCGAGGCGCTGAATTGTTTTCAAAAAACCATCAGCCTTGAACCGCACAATGGCATGGCGCTGCACCTGATGGCATCCTTGACCGGCAGCAACCCCGAACGAGCGCCCCGCCAGTATGTCGAGAAGTTGTTCGATGGCTTTGCCAATACCTTCGATTCGAATTTGCATAACCTGAAATACGAAACTCCGCAAAAACTGATCGCGTTGATTGCCCGGATATCAGCGCCCGCGCCGGGGAAATGGAATACGCTGGACCTGGGGTGCGGAACAGGATTGGCCGGCGTGCTGCTTGCCCCCTACAGCAGACAATTGGTCGGCGTTGATCTTTCCGCCAAAATGCTGGCGAAGGCCAGGGCGCGAAATTTGTATCACCGTTTGGTGCAATCTGATCTGATCGCCATGATGAACAACGAGCCGGACTCGGCCTACGATCTGGTCGTAGCCACGGATACGTTTGTCTACCTCGGAAAGCTTGATGGCGTAGTCAAAGAAGCCAGGCGGCTGCTCGGTCCAGGTGGCTTGTTCGCGTTCTCCGTGGAAGCGCTTGAAACATTAGAGACATTTGAAACATTTGAAACATTACCCGGCGCAGACGCCGATCACCACGCCCAGCGGGACTACCGGTTACAACCAAGCCCCTCATGCCGGTACGCCCATTCTGCCCAATATGTATCCCGCCTCGCGGCGGATAATGGCTTCAAGATGCTGCAACTGACAACGGAAACCCTGCGGATGTCGTGCGGCAAGTCAGTGACTGGTTATCTGGTGATTCTGCAAAAAACAAGTTAGAACAAAGACATCTGCCCAGCCGCCGGCGCCGGCACGCGAAACAGCGTCGTATCCAGCAACGCATTCCGCAGCATGCGCCCCCGCGCGTCATACCCGATACGCCGCTTGGCAATGGCAAATCGCTTCGCCAGCAATTCGGCGAACTCGCCCTGCCCGCGCATGCGGCTGCCGAACTCGGGGTCGTTATCACGCCCGCCGCGCAATGCATGCACGCGGCTCATCACGTGTTTTGCCTTCAACGGATAATGGCGTTCGAGCCAATCGCGAAAAAGGGTTTTGACTTCATAAGGCAGGCGCAGCACCACGTAGCCCGCCTGGGTTGCGCCCGCCGCGAACGCGGCTTCGAGCACGACCTCCATTTGATCGTCGGTCAGAAACGGAATCACCGGCGCCACCAGCACCCCCACCGGCACGCCCGCTTGCGCCAGCGTGCGTATCGCCTCGATGCGCCGTTGCGGCGCGACGCAGCGCGGCTCCAGGCGGCGCGCGATGTCGTGGTCGAGATTGTTCACCGACATGAATACGTTCACCAGATTTTTTTGCGCCATCGGCACGAGAATATCCAGATCACGCTCGACCAGCGCATTCTTGGTGACGATCCCCACCGGCTGGTTGAACGCGGCACACACTTGCAGAAGGCCGCGCGTGATGCCGAGCTTGCGTTCGGCGGGCTGATACGGATCGGTATTCGCGCCGAGCGAGATCACCTCGCATTGATATCCCGGCTTCGACAATTCCTTGTGCAGTAATTCCGCCGCGTTTACCTTGGCGAAAATGCGCGTCTCGAAATCCACCCCCGGCGACAGGTTGCGATAAGCATGCGTGGGCCGCGCATAACAATAGATGCAGCCGTGCTCGCAACCCTGATACGGATTGATAGACTGCGTGAACGGGATATCCGGCGACTGGTTGCGCGAAATAATGCTGGCGGCGCGCTCCTCGGTGATCTGCGTTTTTAGCGCGGGCGCGACTTCGCTGTCGCTATCGCCGCCTTCCCGCGTCCAACCGTCGTCGTACGCTTCGCGCTCGACCTTTTCAAAACGCCCCTCCGGGTTGATCGCCGCGCCCCTGCCTTTGCGCGGGTCAACGTGCTTGCCCGAAAGCGTTCTGAGCGCCATGATGTAACCGACTATTCCGTTTTGTGCGCGTGCGTGGTCACCATTTCCATCACGCGCCGCTTGTTCTTGCCGGTGATTTCGGTACGCACCACCGAGGTGAGCCGCCCGTGATGAATGATTTTCGACCTGGCCTTAATCACGCGCCCCTCGCCGGGGCTGATGTACCACGCCGTTACCGCGCTCAAGCGCCAACTCGCGGGCAACGCCGCTTCGGCGGTGGCAATCCCCAGTCCCATGGTCACCCCGCCTTGCAGGTGGCCGACACGATTGCCCACATGCGGGCCGTTGCTGAGCTTGCCCGACGCGCCGCCCGCAACGGCGTGGGTATCATAACCCCAAAAACGGTGGATAAACGAGCCGCCTTTGTGCGTGTCGGCAAGCGCGGCATCCGCAAGGACGAGCACGCGGCGCTCGTCGCGGTGTAATTCGTCCTCGGCAAGCGGCGCGATCTCGGCATCGCTATCCTTGCGGTGCGACATCGGATACAAGGCCACGCCCTTGGGCGGATTCAGCACCATGAAGGTGCCGCCGCCGAAACACACCGGCTTGCCGTTGGCCGTCACCGTGACCTGCCCTGCTCCCTGAACACTGGTGATGTTTTCGACGTAACCTTGCAGCGCGGATGCCGCATGCAGACGCCCCGTCATCGGCGCGCCGGTGAATTGCAGGTTCATCTGCACCGTCGCCAACCGCGAGGCCGGCGTATGCCCGGCGCGCACATTGGCGGCAAGCGCAATATCCGCCAGCACCGCCAGCGCGCCGTAACTGACATTGCCGTTCGATTCAACATTATGCGGCCCGCTCGCCATCGAAAGCTGAACGTCCTGCTCGGTATTGTTCTCGAAGGAGAGGCTTAAAAAATTGCCGGTGAAGTGATAACCCGGCGTGCGGTTAAGCGCGAGGCCGAGCAGGATGCGATTGCGGATTGAAATGGCGTCGTTCACGGGAACTCTTGAAAAGTGTGCGGGATTTGCGCGGTCATTTTACCGCGATGGCGCGCGAGCCGTATCCGTGGCGCAAAACTACCCGGGTGATTTGCGTCGAAGCAGCTTGCGGAACGCCGCCACTGCTTCCTCGCTCGCTTCGCCGCGCGCCAGCGCCAACTCCACCGCCACCGCGCCCAGCGCACGATAGATTTCCGCGATGTGCGGATCGAATTCACCGAGCGCGGTTAGCTGACGCTCCACCACTGCGGTATCGCCGCGCGCAATCGGGCCGGTGAGCGCTTTCACCGTGCCGAGCTTGAAAACGTTGTCCACGGTCTCGCGCACCAGCGGCTCCATCATCACGCTTGCCGTTGCACGCGGCAGCCCGGCTTTATCAAAGCACCGCAGGCCGACTTCCATCAGTGCCGTCAGGTAGTTGCACACAATGACGCTGGCTGCGTGATAAACCGTTTTAAATCGCGGATCAATTTCAGTGACGCGCGCGCCGATTTGCTCGAACGCCGGTTGCAGCAACGCAAGCGCCGCCGCGTCGCCCTCGACCGCGCAATAGGCGCCCGCGAACGTGGATACGGCCGCGGCGGGATCGGCAAAAGATTTCAGCGGATGCACACTGGCAATCTGCACGCCGCCAGCAATGACAGTGCGCAATTCGCTCGACGGCAACGCACCGCTGCACTGAAACACCACGTCGCCCGCGCGCAGCACGCCGGCGTCAGAGAGACTTTTCGCGGCGCGCGACAGATCGCGGTCGGGCGTTGCGATCAACCACACCTCGGCGGGCCGCATCGCCGCCAGTCCATCGGCGGCCCGCCCCGCCCCTATAAACGCCGCTGCGTCGCGCGCGCTATGCGGCGTGCGGTTTGAAACATCCTGAATTTCAAACACACGCTGCCGATGCCACAGCGCGGCCAGCGTACGCCCGACGCGCCCGGCGCCAATGATATTGAGTGTTTTCATCATGTCGGAAGCGATCATACACCGCAGTAATGCATTACAAATATATCAACAAAAACAGATACTTAACATCGCCCTTGTCCGGGTGCGGTATGCTTCGTCTTCCGACGCGGTTCCAGCGCGTCTTCACCAATCCACACTGAGGAAACATTACATGCGCGCATTTTCCCGCCGGCACACGCTGGTCTCGATGCTGTTGGCAATGGCGGCCATCGCACCCATCACGGCCCACGCTCAAGGCTTTCCCAGCCGCCCGATTGAAATGGTGATCCACAGCAACCCCGGCGCAGGACAAGATGTATTCGGGCGGCTTGTCGCCGAGATCAGCGCGCGCGAGAAATTGCTGCCGCAACCCTTCACCATTGTTAATCGGCCCGGCGGCAGCGGAACGGTGGCGTCGACGTTTATTAAATCCAAGCGCGGCGATCCGCATTACCTGCTGTCGCTGTCGAGCACCATCGTGCTCGCGCTGGCGAATCGCCCGGATGTCGGTCTCGGGCTTGACACCTACACACCGGTGGCGCTGTTCGGCTTTGACTTGCAGTCCGTAACCGTGCCTGCGGATTCACGCTTCAAAAATTTCAGGGAACTCATCGAAGCCGCGAAACAATCGCCCGACAGCATCGTTAACGGCATCGCATCGGCCACCGGCACCGCGCGGTTTTTTCAGTACCAGATCGAGAAAATGAGCGGCGCCAAATTCAAGTATGTGTCGTTCAAAAGCGGCGCCGACGCAGTGGCCGCGGTGATGGGCAAGCACGTGGATATCACTCTGGAAAACGTGAGCGAGGTGTTAAGCGGCGTCGAGGCCAAGAAACTGCGTATCCTCGCGGTGCCCGCCGAGCAGCGCCTGACGAACCTGCCCGACGTACCGACGCTGAAAGAGCTGGGCTACAACATTCACGTCGGCGGCGGACGCGGGCTGGCGATGCCCGCGGGCGTGCCGAAAGAAACGTTGGCGGTAATCGAGCGCATGGCCGAACGCGCGCACAAAAGCGCGGCGTGGCGCGACTACGCCACCAAATACATGTATGAAAATACCTACATGGGCAGCGCGCAGCTTACGCAGTACCTTGTGAAACAAATGCCCGCCGTCGCCGACTTCATGGAATCTATCGGCGCCCGGAAACCGCAGTAATTCACGAACCCCATCGAACCCCAGCGCCGCCATCAACATCTATCCGATTTTCGCGCCGCTGAGGTACCGGCACCGGCACCACGCGGCCCAGGTATCGCGCGACGACGTAACCGCGCTGCTGGCGGACGTCGTGGCGGCGGTGTCGTAGCCGGTATGGAGCGCAGCGTAATACGGGGATGTTGCGGTATGAAATCTGTATCGCGTATCTGAGCACATCAAACTACGCCAACAGAGCGGCCTGTGCAATGCAATAAACTGCGCACTCACGCCAAACAGTGGCGTCGATAGGTCAGGCGGTGTATGTTTGCCGCATCGCAACATACAGGATGTTTACTTCGTGGTTCAAAATGCATCGGGTGGGGACGCACTCCACGAGCGTAAGTTGGCTGCCTTATCGCTCGGCGCACTGGGTGTGGTATTCGGTGATATCGGCACCAGTCCGCTGTATGCCTTCAAGGAAGCCTTTGGCGGCGCGCATGCGCTGCCGTTGAACGAGGCCAATGTGTTCGGCGTGCTGTCGCTCATTTTCTGGGCGGTGATGCTGATCGTGTCGGTGAAATACGTGTCGTTTGTGCTGCGCTTCGATAACAAGGGCGAAGGCGGCGTACTGGCGCTACTCGCCTTGGCGTCGAAGTTGTTCCGCAAAAATCGCAGGCTCTCGGGTGCTGCAACCGTGATCGCGGTGTTCGCAGCATCGCTGTTTTATGGAGACGCGGTGATCACACCGGCGATTTCGGTGCTCTCTGCCGTCGAGGGCATATCGGTGGCTACGCCTGCGCTGGAGCGGTGGGTGGTTCCGGCAACCATTGCGATCATCATCGGTGTGTTTGCGCTGCAACCGTACGGCACCGGAAAAATCGGACGTTTGTTTGGGCCGGTTACGATGATCTGGTTCTTTGTCATCGGCGCGCTCGGTGTCAAGAGTATTATGGCGACGCCCGCTATTTTGGGTGCGCTTGATCCCGGCTACGCAGTGCGCTTTGCAGTCGGTTCGCCGGGTCTGACGTTCATCGCGCTCGGTTCGGTGTTTCTGGCACTGACCGGCGGCGAGGCGTTGTATGCCGATATGGGACACTTTGGCCGCAAGCCGATACGTATCGCGTGGTTCGGTCTGGTGCTGCCGGCGCTGATGCTGAATTATCTGGGGCAGGGCGCGCTGGTGTTGCGCGATCCCGCGGCGGTGAAGAATCCGTTTTATCTGCTGGCGCCGTCCGAACTGCTGCTGCCGCTGGTGGTGTTGGCGACCATCGCCACGGTAATTGCATCGCAGGCGACTATCTCGGGTGCATTCTCGGTAACGCAGCAGGCGTCGCGTATGGGCTACTTGCCGCGCATTCCTGTAACGCATACCTCAGAGACCGAGCGCGGACAGATTTACATAGCTCAACTCAACTGGCTGATGCTGGTGATCGTGGTATTGCTGGTACTGGGGTTCGGTTCCTCGACAAATCTCGCAGCGGCTTACGGTATCGCCGTCTCGGCAACCATGGCTCTGGAGACGGCATTGGTGGCGTTGGTGGTGATTGCAATGGGCGGGCGCGCAAAAATGTTCTTGCTGGGCATCTTGCTGGTGGTGTTTCTGGCGGAACTGATGTTTTTCGCATCCAACAGCACCAAGATCGCCGCCGGCGGATGGTTTCCGATACTTTGCGGCCTGACTATATTTATGCTGCTGACCACCTGGAAGCGCGGCAGGGAGGTGCTGACATCCGACGGTGCTCGCAAGCATGTGCCGCTCAAGGGGTTCTGCGAACACCTGAATTCGATCACGCGCGTGCCCGGCACGGCGGTGTTCTTTTCCGCGGATCCGCTTATCGTGCCGACCACGTTGTTGCATAATCTCAAACACAATAAGGTGCTGCATGAGCGGGTTGTGTTCCTGACGATGACGACTGCGGATGTTCCGCGAGTCGAAGACGACGAACGCATTGAGGTGGATATGCTTGTGCCGCAAAGCATATATCAAGTGGTGGTGCATTATGGCTTCATGGAAGATCCGGATGCCATGCACGTGCTCAAATTGCTAGAGCAGCGCGGGGTGCGCTTCGAGATAGAGGAAACGACGTTTTTCCTCGGTAAATCGACTATTGCACGCGCCGAGCATCGTGGATTGTTCACCTGGCGGCGCGAGGTTTTCCGCTGGATGCAGCGTAACGCGCCATCGGCGGCGGAGTACTTCAATCTGCCGCCTGGCCGCGTGATCGAGTTGGGCACGCAGATCAAGCTGTAAGGCAGGGAGCGAGGCCGCTCACCACGGGTTCTGTGCTCTGCCATGGCCCGTTCAAGCCACTCCTCTAAGCAGAATAATCAATTCAGTCAAGGGGATAGGGGATAGGGGATAGGGAATTTTCACAAAACACCGCGCGATTGACCGCTTGTCGGGCCGACGATATAGTCGCGGACAGTGAAAAGGGCATTTAAATTTCCTATTCGCAGAGATCATGAAAATCCAGCCCAGCTTTAGAAAAACAGCTTTCACGGCAATCGTGGCCATTCTTTTTACGGCCCCGCTCGTCACGTTTGCACAGCAGTGGCCGGTGAAACCGGTGCGCATCATCGTGCCGCTGCCGCCGGGTCAGGCGGGGGACATCATCGCCCGCCTGCTGGCCGAAAAGATATCGCCTGCGCTCGGGCAACAGATCGTGGTGGACAACCGTCCGGGGGCGGGAACGATGATCGGCTCGGAGCTGGCAGCCAAATCCCCGCCGGATGGATACACCTTCCTCGCCGGCGGCAGCAGTGCGCTCGCGATCAATCCGCATCTGTACGCGAAGCTGGCTTATGACACCCTCAAGGACTTCGCACCGGTAACTCAAATGGTTTCGATCGGTTTCGTGTTGTGTGTGAATCCGTCACTTCCCGTGCGCAGCGTCCCGGAGCTTGTCAAGCTGGCCAAAGCGCGGCCCGGCGAGATCAGTTTCGGATCCACGGGAAACGGTGCGACCAACCATATCGCCACTTCGCTTTTCGCGTTGATGATGGGAATCAAGCTCATCCATGTCCCGTACAAGGGCGCGGTGGCGAGCCTCACCGATCTGATCGGCGGCCAGATCTCGATGCTGGCGGAAACGACTCCGACGGTTCTGCCTTACGTGAAGTCGGGCAAGATTCGCGCCATCGGCGCGTATTCGATCAAGCGCAACCCCTTTTTGCCCGATGTGCCAACGCTCGACGAGCAGGGCGTGAAGGGCTTCGACATGAACACCTGGACCGGCCTGGTGGCCCCGGCGGGAACGCCGCCAGCTATTCTGGACCGGATGAACAGCGAGGCCGCCAAGGCCCTGAAGACCACCGAGGTGCGGCAGCGCCTGAGCGATCTTGGTTTCGTCGGTGTCGGTAACACGCGCGAGGAGTTCGGCGCTTACATCAAGGCGGAGCTAGTCAAGTGGGCGGCCGCCGTCAAGCTTTCGGGAGCGCGCATCGAATAGGGAACCTCCGAACAAGGGGGTTACGCCCCCTTGTAAATCCCCCACTTCAGAGAAAGCTGCAATTCACAAAGACTTATCGGAGCTTCCAAAGGCAGTCGCTTGACGGAAAGCTCAGCCCGCGACGGCCCGCAGCCTCGCGGTTTCAAGCGGATCGACTACGCCGTATTCCGACACAGCGACCCGATACACGTCGCGCGCGCGACTGACGGAAATCTTGCCATCGCGCACATCGCGCGCCACCAGCGCGGGCTCGCGAGTTGCGGCCGCGCCATGGCCGCCCGCGCCGGGCGTCACATGCAGATAGACCGTGCCTCCGGGAACATGCAGCGTCTCCATGCCGCGCAGCTTGCGCTCGTTCGGGGCGCCGGGATTCAACACGTTCTGACAAGTCGTGCCGTTGCTGCCGCCATCGGCGCCCCAGGGCGGCTGCGATGCGCGCCCGGAACGGATCGCCAGCATGCCGCCCTCCGGCGCGAGGATGCGCACCGTGCGCCGCACACCGAGTCCGCCGCGGCGTCGACCCGGTCCCTCCGAATCCGCTTCATAACCGTAGTTTTCGACCATCACCGGGTAAGTGCTTTCGACCATCTCGACGGGCGAATTCGCCATGTTGGCGGCGATATTGGCGACGCCGTCGATGCCGTCGAGCTGCGAATGTCCGCCCCATGCGCCCACGAGCGCTTCGGAAAGAATGCTGGGCTTGCCTTCCACGTTCGCGGCGAACGTGTATCGCGTGGTGCCGCCTTCGCTCGCCGCGCGCGTGAGATGCGGCGCGGCCTTGGCAAGCGCGCCGAAGATGCAATCGGTGAGCCGATAGCCGGTGACGCCCA
>JANPOH010000362.1:0-3673 GCA_031427895.1 Betaproteobacteria bacterium | reverse complement strand
CTCGATGTGCAGCTTATCCAGCAATTTGGCCACCTTGGCGTTGATGTATTCAGAGCCATTGTCGGAGTGAAAGCCGGTTATCTCAAACGGAAATTGCGCCATGACCAAGGCCAGCACCGGCAGCAAAAATGCCTCGCTGATACCTTGCACACAGGACTCCACCTGCCACTGGCTGATCTGGTCCACACAGGTGATGTGGTATACCCCTTTGATTCCGTCCCGATCGCCCTGATGAACGCTGTCGACGCGGATAAACCCGGCCTTGCCCTGCGGGCGCGGCGCTTTGCGCACGCCTATCGGATTGCACACTGGATGGGTCTTGGTGAAGTGCCGCCGCTGCGTCTGATAGCCAGCACTCTTGCGCAGGTTATACAGGTGCGAGACCGACAGGTCGGCCAGACGCTGGTAGCGAGGGTCGCCGTAGGTTTGATAGGCGCGTTTGAGCAGATGTGCCGTGGCCGGCCCGCAGACGTTGTCGTTGGCTTTATCCATTTCGACCAGCAGTGAGATATCGGCGGCCAGATACTTGCGTTTAAAGGGGGCAACCGGAGCGCTGTAACGCTTCAGAAGCGGCACGGCGGCCTTGCGGTTGGCCTGCCAACGGGCTACCAGCCGGGTAAGCTGGGCGCGGCTGTAGCCGCTGGTGCGCCGCAGGTATGTCAGCAACACGCCTCGCTCATGTTTATTTCGCTTGGGGTAGTCGAAACGCTTGAGCACTCGACTCAGATGTGCATACCGCTGGGCGTCATTCTCATACCCCGAAAACTCGACTTCACTATTGCCAGCGAGAAAACGCTCGATTTGCTCAATCGCGCACAGCTTGGATTCGTTCATGTTGATGATCATCCTTGAATGATCAACCCAAACTCCACACCCGCCTAAAAACTCCCCGTCAGGCTCATTCCTCGTTGGAAATACGCCAGCCGCTCAGGCTCATACCACGTTGGACAAGGCTGGCGATTGCGTAAAGTGGCCGGAAAGGTAACAATTCGCCTCTTGTTCGTGACGTATCGGTTACCCGTTGTTCAATTCGCGCGCACACGATGGTCGTGCGTGTTTACGAGGAGTGTCGACATGATGAATAGCAAATTCAAATGGATGTTTGCCGGTGGCTGTGGCGCGGCCGCGGTTGCCATCAGTGCCGGCGCGGTTGCAGCGGAATCCGCCGGCAATTATCCCAGTCGGCCCATCCGCATGCTGGTGCCCAACGCGCCCGGCAGTTCGGTGGATACGCTGGGGCGCATCATGGGCAACAAGTTGACCGAGGTCATCGGCCAGCAAGTGGTGATCGATAATCGCGCCGGCGCCGGCGGCATTGTCGGCATGGAAATCGCCAAGAACGCCGCGCCGGACGGTTACACCCTGATCAGCGCCACCACGGCTGCCTCCACGGTGGCGGTGTTGTTGCAAAAGAATCCGAGCTTCGATCCAGTGAAGGATTTCGACTACGTATCGCAGTTCGCGGTGACCGCGAACGTGCTGGTGGTGCATCCGTCACAGCCGGTTAAATCCGTGAAAGAGCTGATTGCGCTTGCCAATTCAAAGCAAGGCCAGCTCAATATGGCGTCGGCGGGCTCCGGCTCGCAAAGCCATTTGTCAGGCGCGTATTTCATGTCGGTCGCCAATATGCAGTCGGTGCATGTGCCGTACAAGGGCGGCGGGCCGTCGGTAACTTCGGTGATTGCGGGCGAATCGCAATGGACGTTGACGCCCGCGCCGGCGGTAATGACGCACGTGAACGGCGGCAAGGTGCGCGCGATCGGCCACAGCTTGCCGACTCGCTCGCCGCTGATGGGCAGCATTCCGCCGATCGCCGAGACGATTCCCGGCTTTGACTACAGCGGCTGGCAGGGCTTTTTTGTGCCCAAAGGCACGCCGCGCCCGATTATCGAGAAACTGCGCGCTGCGACCATCAAGACAGCCAATCTGCCGGAAGTGAAAAATCTGCTGGCGGCGCAGGCTACCGAAGTTGTCACCGGCACACCGGAAGAATTCCGCAAGGTGGTGCAGGATGCGATGGTGAAAAATGCCAGGGTGATTAAGGCCATCGGCCTGAAAATGGATTAACGTCAATATTAAAAAGGCAATATAAACAATGATTTACAACGAAAGAGGGTTGTCCGAAGAAACCATCATGATGCGCGATGTCACGCGCAAATTCGTCAACGAGCACATTATTCCGTTCACGCGCCAAAACTGGCAGGCCGAGTGGAGCATGAAGCCCGAAGGCCGCCTGCCGCGCAAAATTCTCGATGTCGCGCACGAAATCGGCATCCGCACACTGGGTGTGCCCGAAGAATACGGCGGCATCGCGCTGGATCCGAAAACCGAAACGCTCACCTTCGCGGTGATTTCCGAAGAAATCTCGCGCGGTGACTGCGGCATTGCCGAGAAGATGGTGCAGCAGTGGAAGGTGTCGGTTCTGCTGCGGAATATTCTGCCGGAGCACCTGAAAAAAATCTGGTTCCCGAAGATCATGGCGGATTCGCAGTTTCTGTTGGCGCATTGTTTGACCGAGCCGCGCGGCGCGTCTGATCGCTGGCTGCCGTACGACGTGCCCGAAGCCATGATGCACACCAAGGCGGAGAAAAAAGGCGACAAGTGGGTGATTAACGGCCGCAAGCAATTTATCAGCAACGGCTACGATGCGTCGCTGTATGTGGTGTACGCGACGACCAAGCCGGGCGCGGGTATGACCAAGGGCACCTCGTGCTTTCTGGTGCCGCGCGAAACCAAGGGCTTCTCGGTGGCGCGCTGCAACGAGACGCTGGGCGGGCGTTTTATGAACAACGGCGAAATGGTGTTCGAGGATATGGAAGTGCCGCTGGATCATTGCCTGGTGGAAGACATTGCGCTGACCAAGGCGGGCGTGTACTTCCGTCCCGGCAAAATCATTCAAGGCTCAAAAAATCTGGGCGTCGGCGTGCGCGCCTACGAAGAAACCGTCAAGTACGTGCATGACTACGTGCAGGGCGGCAAAAAGCTCATCAAGCACCAGGCTACGGCGATACGCCTGGCCGAAATGGCAACCAAGATTTGCGCGGTGCGCTCGCTGCTGCTGGAAGCCTCGCGCGCTGTCGATGCCAAGGCGCCCGACGCCGAGGTGTTGTGCAACATGGTGAAGCTCTATGCGTCCGAATCCGTGCTGGAGGTGTGCAAACACGCGGTGGAGCTGCACGGCGGCAACGGCTGCATGCTCGACTTCGGCATCGAAAAACTCTATCGCGACGCCACCATGTATCTGCACATGGACGGCACGGTGGACGTGACCAAATTCAAGATCGTGAAGAATTTGTTTCCGGAGACGGCGGGGAAATATGCCGGGAACGACTGACGCGGGGAATGATGGATGCGCGTTTGACCGCTGTTTCGCCTTGACAAGGCGAACGCTTTTGCGTACGCTTTTGCTATGACTTCCATACCCGTTACCCAGGCCCGCTCAAAGCTTTATCAACTGCTGGATGAAGCCGCCGAATCCCACGAGCCGATTCAGATCACCGGCAAGCGCTGCAATGCCGTGCTGGTGTCCGAGGACGATTGGCGCAGCATTCAGGAGTCGCTTTATCTGCTGTCGATACCGGGTATGCGTGAATTCATACGCAAGGGCATGGCCGAGCCGCTGTCCAAATCATCGAAGAAGCCCGGCTGGTGAGTTGGACGGTTGTTTACACGC